>NZ_CP069620.1:3139972-3509958 GCF_026109735.1 Salinimicrobium tongyeongense
TCTCTTGTCTTCGCTAAAACAGTAAATCTCTACCGGAATTCCCTGGGTGGTGGGAGGGAGGTGCCGCACCATCATGGTCATTTCCTTGTGGATCTTTGGGTGGGCTTTTAGGTAGGAGAGGGCATACTGCCTGAAAACCCCCAGGTTTGTTTGATGCCGCCCGTTGATGAGGTGTTTTTTATTGACCCCCATCTTTTTATTAAATTCATTGATCTCTTCCTGCCGTTCTTTAATATAAGGCGCAATTAGGTCAAATTCCTGAAATTTCTCGAGATCTTCATCGTTGATGAACCTTATGGAATTCTGTTTTATATTCAGCGAACGCTTGATGCGCCTGCCGGGAGATTCCTGCATTCCGCGCCAGTTGTGGAAAGAATCTGAAATCAGGTTGTAGGTAGGGATCGTGGTATAGGTGTTGTCCCAGTTTTGTACCCTTACCGTGGCGAGGTTGATTTCGGTCACAAAACCATCTGCCCCGTATTTGCTGAATGTTATCCAGTCGCCAATGCGAACAATGTCGTTCACTGAAACCTGGATAGAAGCTATAAATCCAAGGATGGTGTCTTTAAAAATGAACAGGATGATCGCTGAAGCCGCACCTAAAGAAATGAGGAAACCTACAACAGATTTTCCGGTGAGTTCAGAAAAAACAAAGATGATCCCGATGGACCAGAAAAATATGATGAGGATCTGAGCGTAACTTTCTATGGGCTTGTCGTGGTAACGCTCGTGCCGCTTCATGTAATTGGTGGTGGTGCGAACAAGGCTGCGGCCAATAAGAACGGTAAGGAAAATGATATAAATATCTACCAGGTTCTCAAATACCAAAAGCAGCTGGGGGTAGTCTTCAAATACTACGGGAACCGTGAGGATGAGCAACAAAAGCGGAAAAACATTGCTTATGTACCTTGGGAAATTGCTCTTTACAAGGTAATCGTCAAAAGTAGTGACGGTTTTATTGGTAAATCTCTGGAAGGAAGTTAGTACCAGCTTCTTGGTGATGTAATGCATCACATACCAAAGAATACCTACAATGGCAATATTGATAAGCATGTTAAGGAAATGAGCTACACCTGCATCCATTCCCTGTTCAATAAAATAATTCGCTAGGAAATTACCCAGTTCCCTTGTTTGTTCCTTCATTTTCTAGAGATATTTCTTCTCTACATAGAAAGGGCCCAGGGGCAAAACAGAACTAAGGCAGACAATAAGCAGGGTCTTCACTTTCCATTGTAGCGGCCTGAAGAGTAGTAAGGCTCCAAAAATGTAAGCCACAAATAATAAACCGTGAGCCATTCCTACAATACGCACCATTTCGGGCGCTTCCCAAATGTACTTTAATGGCATGGCGATAAGTAGCAGTACCAAAAATGATACCCCCTCAAAAATGCTAATCCATTTAAAGATTTTTACCTGTGATTCTAACGACATAGCTGTGTTTTTTTAAAGCTGCAAATATAATCCAAAAGCTCTTAAAACCAGGCTGGAAATCTACAATTTCTTTAAATGCTTCGTCTTGCGGAAGCTCTTACTGACTGAATTTTAATTATATAATAAAGTGTAGGTGATGACGGAACATTTCCCGACTGGTAGCCTTAATTATAGTGGTTAATTTCTTAATTTGCGGGATACTCAGAAATAGCAAAATGAATAAAAAAATACTGGTCACCGGGGGATTGGGTTTTATTGGATCTCACACGGTGGTAGCACTTCAGGAAAGGGGTTTTGATGTAGTAATAATTGATAATCTCTCAAACTCTTCCATCGAGGTTCTGGGGGGATTACCAGGATCACCCGAATTTCTCCGGAATTTGAAAATCTTGATCTAAGGGACAAACAATCAGTTAATAATTTCTTTGAAAAATACCAGGATATAGACGGGGTTATACATTTCGCTGCCTCCAAGGCAGTGGGTGAAAGCGTTCAGAATCCGTTGCTCTACTATGAGAACAATCTCAACAGCCTTATCTACC
Source organism: Salinimicrobium tongyeongense (assembly GCF_026109735.1). Classification (NCBI taxonomy): domain Bacteria; kingdom Pseudomonadati; phylum Bacteroidota; class Flavobacteriia; order Flavobacteriales; family Flavobacteriaceae; genus Salinimicrobium; species Salinimicrobium tongyeongense. The sequence continues at coordinate 3,141,946 of NZ_CP069620.1, forward strand.
TGTTGCAGCAACTAAAGGAAAAAGAGGCGCCAAAGTTCATTTTTAGTTCTTCCTGTACTGTTTACGGGCAGGCAGATGAGCTGCCAATTACCGAGAATGCCCCGGTCAAAAAAGCCGAGTCCCCATACGGAAATACAAAACAGATTGGGGAAGAGATCATTTTTGACACCTGTAGCGCAGTGCCTCACCTTAGAGCGATTTCCCTGCGATATTTTAATCCAATAGGAGCGCACCATTCAGCAAATATTGGAGAACTTCCAATAGGTACGCCGCAAAACCTGGTGCCTTACATTACACAAACGGCAGCAGGAAAAAGAGAGCAGCTTTCAATATTTGGTAAAGATTATCCCACTCCCGATGGTACCTGCATTCGTGATTATATCCATGTGATGGATCTTGCCAGGGCTCATGTGATCGCCCTGGAGCGGCTTTTAGATAACGAGCAGGAAAGTAACTACGAGGTTTTTAACCTGGGTACTGGAAAAGGGAATTCGGTTTTGGAAGCTGTCAATGCTTTTGAAAAAGTTTCAGGAAAGAAACTGCCTTATGTTTTTACAGATAGAAGGGAAGGGGATATTACCGCAGCATACGCCGATACCACCAAAGCTAATGAAGTGCTCAAATGGAAAGCAGAGTACGATATAGAAGATGCTATGGAAAGCGCTTGGAAATGGCAGCAGAAGCTTGAAGAAAATAGCTGAGAAAAAAGTAAACTGTCTAAAATATAAGCTTAAAGGCTAATTCAAACTTGTGGATACTTTCCCGATGAAAGTTGTAGAACCCAATCTCTCACATTGGGCTCCTAAGGGATTTACATTTTAGACAGTTTTATCTCTTCATTTAGTTTACAATAAATGCGTGAATCACTCCGGGTAACCAACCTATTAAAGTAAGGATTATGCTTATCAAAAGAGTTGTCCCTACTCCATGGTTCAAATACACGGCTAATGGAGGTAAAAGGATATTCAAAATGATTGTCAGCATGATTCTTTTTTTATTGGTTATACAACCAAATTAATAATAATTTATTAAAAATTATCTGCATGTTTTTGGTTTAGCTTCAATTTAACATGCAGATAATTAATCTCTTAAGAGCTGTATAAAATCCTGAAACCGCGTGCGGCTTTCCTTTTCCCCATTTCCCTGTTATCTGAAATAATTCCTTCGGAAAAGTCTATCTTCGCACAAAATTTAAGGCAATGACATTTAAGGAGCTGGGAGTATCAGAAGACATTTTAAAAGGATTGAACGAGATGGGAATTGTAAACCCCACCAAGATCCAGGAAGCTGCAATTCCTGTATTAACTGAAGGTGAGGTAGACTTTGTGGGGCAGGCACAGACAGGTACCGGGAAAACAGCAGCCTTTGGTTTGCCAATTCTCGCACAGATAGATCCTTCCAAAAATGAAATTCAGGCCTTGATCCTTGCCCCAACCCGTGAGCTGGGACAGCAAATTGCCCGACAACTTTTCAAATTCACCAAATACACCGAAAAAGTTTTTACTGAAGCTGTATACGGGGGCGAGAAAATTGATATTCAAATTTCCCGTCTCAACCGGCCTACGCACATTGTTGTGGCTACTCCCGGAAGATTGATCGACCTCATGAAGCGAAAGGCCATTGATATCCGGAAGGTTAAAACCCTTGTGCTCGATGAAGCTGATGAAATGCTGAGCATGGGCTTTAAAAAAGATCTTACCGAAATTCTTGAAGCCACCTATTCAAAAGAAAGAAATGTGTGGCTGTTCTCGGCTACAATTCCGCAGGATCTCAATGAGATCATTAACAGGTATGTAAAAAAGAATGCCCGTAAAGTGTCTATTGACAGGCAGGATGCTGTAAATACGGGGATAGATCACCAGTTTGTTTCGGGTGACGATAACAGTAAGCTTGATACTCTCGCATATTTTTTGAAGAGCCAGGGAAAAAAACGTGGCATTATCTTTACAAAGACCAAATCGGCCGCCCGTACGCTTTCCAAACAACTGGCCGCCAAGAATTACGAGGTAGGGCTGCTCGAAGGTGATATGCTCCAAAAAGACCGCGATAAGGTAATGAGAGCTTTTAAAGGAAAGAACCTGAGGCTGCTCGTTTCTACCGATGTAGCTGCCCGAGGTATTGATGTGGCCAACCTCGCTTTTGTAGTACACTATCAACTGCCCGATCAAACCGAATACTACACGCACCGCAGTGGCCGTACGGCAAGGGCTGGTAATAAAGGTTTGTCACTGGCTCTTGTGAACCAGTATGAGCTTAAGAAACTTCGCCAGATGGAAAGGGAATTGAATATTAAATTTACCCAGATCCGTTAGTTAAATCAGGTCACAGCTTTCTTTGTCAAGTTCGGTTTCTATGGTGTAGTGGTCAAAATGATATTCCTTGAGCACATTTTTCACCTGCCGTTTCACATCCAGTAACTGCTCGAATTTATTGATGTCTTCCAATTTTATGTGGGTGGTAAACACATGGTCTGTACCCTCAAGGGACCATACATGCATGTGGTGCAGGGAAGAGATATGAGGAATGGCCTGTAGTTTTTTCTCAATTTCATTCAGGTTGATGTCTTTTGGCACCCCCTGTAAAAAGATGAACAGGGTTTCCTTGAGCCGTTTAAAAACATTGTACAGGATAAAGAGAGTGATAAGCAGCGATAGGGCAGGGTCAAGGTAGGGGGTGTCGTAAAAATGAAGTACAATAGCCACAATTAACACGGCTACCCAACCCAGTACATCTTCTATTAGGTGCCAGGAAACTACTTTCTCATTCATGGAAGCACCTTTAGAAAGTTTCCAGGCTGCAATACCGTTTACCGCAACCCCAACAATGGCAAAAATGAGCATTCCGCCGGCGTCAGAGTATTCAGGAGTGATGAGTCGGCTAACAGCTTCAGAAATAACATAAACAGATCCTCCTATTAAAACCAGGCTGTTGATAAGTGCCCCCAGCAGCGAAAACCGCTTATATCCAAAACTGAATTTGTCATTCCTGCCCTGTCTCGACTTGTTCTGTAGGTACCAGGAGCTGCCAAGGGAAATGGTGTCCCCAAGATCGTGCACAGCATCCGAAATTATGGCCACACTGTTTACATAAAAACCTCCTATGAGTTCAAAAACAGTAAAGGCAGCATTGAGAAAAAAAGCAAATTTTAGATTCTTACTTGATCCATGGTGGTGGTGGTCGTGACCCATAAAAAAATCCCGTTTTTGTCTTCCAAAAATACGGGATTTTAAAAGGATTTCAGAGCTGTAGCTCCTATATTTTAGACGATCTTGAAGATCACCAGCGCATAGCCGTAAAACCTGATGAATCTTAACAGGCCAAACATGAGGTAATACCTGAATTTGTAATTGATGATTCCTGCCGCCACACTGGTAATAGAAAACGGAATGGGTAAAAGAGCTCCAACCACTATGAGGAATCCTCCCCACTTTTCGGTATTCTTGATGTGTTTTGCCATTTTGCTCTCCATAGCCTCATGCACCGCAGGGATCTTAGTGATCGCTTTCCCCATCCAGTAAGAAATAATTCCACCTAAATAAGAGGCCAGTGCCAGCAGGCTGAGGTAAGTTACCGGCATGGCCGATTTTCCTGCCCAGGCAATAAAAAGCTCGGGGGGTACCAGCCCCAGGAAAATAGATTCCGAAGCCAGGAATACTGCAAGTATCCCTGCCGCAGAATAGGTTTCGGTAACGGTGACCAGAATACTGTTAATATTGATGACATACTCGTTGATGGCAAACAAAGCACCAAGAAAAAGTATGACCGGCAAAATGGCCTTTTTGAGACTTTTGCCTACAAATTTGTAAAATCCTGTGTAATTATAATATTGGTGAAGTAATTTCCAGCGTGGTTTTTTATTCAAGACAACCTCATTTTTCTTTTTCATATTCAATTTCTTCATTAAATAGCTCTGCAATGATAATCTTTTCAATTATTGAGCCAATCCAACAAAATAAAAGGTTAATTCTCTTCAGCGTAGGCAATCAGGCTGTTACTGTATTCACGCAGTTCAAGTGCGTTGACCTTATTCTTGGCTTCTGCCATAAGAGATAGCAGGTAATCAAGACTTTCGGCAGGTTCAAAATTTTCACTTTCTGCAGTTTCTTCCTCAAAACCTTCAACAGGTTCGTCTTCAGGAATTGGAATATCAAAGGTGTTATAAGTTTCAATGTGCTCATAAGTAAGCCTTATCACCTTGGCCAGTAGCGGACTTTTCTCCTCAACAGCATACGGCCGCAACTCCTTTAAATCTTCAACTATAGTATTAGTAATAATACCATTGCGCATAAGGTCGCGCTGTATTTTATTCAGAAGTTTTTGTGCCTTAGGATTTTCCAACGATTAGAGTATTTTATGAATGATTAAACTAAACTTCCCCAAAAGCCGTAATTTTTGGTCTCTTCGAGAAAGGTGGCAAAGATAATTGATTCTGTGTGTAATTTGTGTTAGTAATTTTAAAGATTTTTCTATTAGAAGTTAAAATTTATCAACCATGCTTTCTTCGGAAGAATTAACGAAGTCTTAAAAGGCTCAAAACCCCATTTACACTACATATTTTGTAGTTTTAGGCTGAAAAAATTAAGTACCATGAAGAATTTAGAAAATAAAGTGGCTTTCGTTACGGGCGGAAGCAAAGGAATTGGATATGGCATTGCTGCTGCTCTGTCATCCATGGGAGTGAGAGTGGGAATTACCAGCCGTCACAAAGATGAAGCCGAATCGGCCGCAAAAGAGATTACCAAAAACGGAAAAGCTGAAGTAATTGGCATAGAAGCCGATGTGCGCAGTTTTGAAAGTCAGCAGGCAGCCATTAAACAGGTGACCGACAAATGGGGGCAGCTGGACGTGGTAGTTGCCAATGCCGGCGTGGGGCATTTTGGCTCTATTGAAGACCTTACCCCCGAGCAATGGCAGCAAACAATCGATACAAACCTTACGGGAGTATTCTACAGCCTTAAGGCATCAATACCCGAGCTCAAGAAAAGCAAGGGGTATATCTTTACCATTTCAAGCCTGGCAGGAACAAATTTCTTTGCCGGGGGGTCTGCCTACAATGCGAGCAAATTTGGGGTGACCGGATTCACTCAGGCGGCAATGCTCGACCTTAGAAATTACGATATTAAAGTAACTACCATTATGCCAGGTTCTGTAGCTACTTATTTCAATGACCACAACCCGGGTGATGAAGATGCCTGGAAAATTCAGAAAGAAGATATAGGCGAGCTGGTGGTAGATCTTTTGAAGATGAATCAGAGAGCCTTACCAAGTAAAATAGAAATACGGCCTACAAAACCGCCTCAAAAATAACGGGAATACACAAATCCAGGGGTTTCAAAAAAGGAGGTTTAAACCTCCTTTTTTACTGTCTTAAGGTGAACCGATTTTGCCAGGTCTACCACTTTATCGGCTATTCCCAGCCAGGCTTCTTCCTGTAGAAAGTGTCGCGACCTTAAAGTGTGTATCTCTTTCAATCCCGCTGCTTTTTTTATTTCCTCCCCGTAAGTTTCCAGTTGCAAAGCAGGGTCTTTAGCGCCCCAAATGGCCTGCACCGGATAATCTTTGGACTGCACGGCCTTGTAACACAAATTTCTAAATTCTTCGGAAAGATCAAAATTTCTCATGATCTTTAAAAATGCCTTTCCATTGTCCTGCCTCTTCAAAAGGTCAACATAAGCGTTCATTTCCGAAGTAGAGATGCGTGAAGAATTCACCACGCCCATTTGTTTGAACATGACGGGCCAGGTGATGTGGCTCATCATTTTAAGCTCTGCTTCTCCCAAAACCCGTTTTTCAAACGGTCTCATAACCACCGGCTTCTTGAAATTCACCACATCTACCCAGGTGTTAAGAATGGTGAGCGACATGATGCGGTTGGCATGTCTTGCAGCAAGTGCAAAACCCACAGGCCCACCCACATCGTGAACCACCAGGTGAAACTTTTTAAGTTTAAGGGCTTTTGCAGCTTTGTAAAGGAAATCGGCCAGGTTGGAAAAGGAATAGTCAAAATTTTCAGGACGCTCTGTAAGGCCCAGGCCGGGCATATCTATACTCACTCCTTTGTAGCCTTTCTTTTCGAGAGACCTTAGCAGCTTCCGGTATAAAAAAGAAGAAGTAGGAACGCCGTGAAGGCAAAGCACCGGCTCACCCCGGCCGTATTTTAATGCAAAGGTTTTAATTCCGTCTACATCAAAATACCTTCCGGAAGCTTCATGCTCTTTGATTACTTCAGAAACAGATTTTTCCTTTTGAGCCATAGGCCGCTATTATTTTTGAAGCATGTTCAGCAGTTCGCGGGCTGCTTTTTCCGAAGAAGCAGGGTTTTGTCCGGTGATGAGTTTTCCATCTACCAGCACATAAGAACTCCAGTCGTCACCTTTGCTGTAATTGGCTCCCAGCTGGTTCATTTTATCTTCTACCAAAAATGGCACTACATTGGTAAGGCCAACTGCATCTTCTTCAGAATTTGCAAAACCTGTAACATTTTTGCCCCTTACAAGAGGTTCTTTATGATCTTCAACATTTGCAAGCACTCCGGGGGCGTGGCAAACAAAAGCCATAGGTTTCATTTGCTCGTTAAAAGCCTCGATAAGGGCAATAGATTTAAGGTCGTTTGCCAGGTCCCATAGTGGGCCGTGGCCCCCGGGATAGAATACCGCGTCAAAATCTTTGGCATCTACATCTTCGAGCTTTTTTGTGAGCGAGAGCTTTTTTTGCAGCTCTTCATCTTTATCAAACCGCTTTGTTGCCTCGGTTTGGGCATCTTCGGTAGTACTTGAAGGATCAATGGGAGGCTGGCCTCCTTTAGGGGAAGCAAGGGTAATTTCTGCACCGGCATCTGCAAGTACATAATAAGGTGCGGCAAATTCTTCTACCCAAAATCCGGTTTTCTTTCCTGTGTCTCCCAGCTTATCGTGAGAGGTCAAGACCATTAAAATCTTCATAGTTGTTTTTTTAAAATTATAGTTTGGAAAGGCCTGCTTTTTCGGCCTTTTTGATGGATCTTAAAATTACAACGCCCATGCGCTAAAGCCAAAGCTGAGATACTAATTAAAGGTTAAATTCTCTGGCAATACTTCATTTTCTTCGATTTTGCTGCTCCTGCAATGCTAAAGCATGTAATTTTGCAGAAACTTCGCTTCTTTTGAATCTTTACAGGCAACTGCAGTCTTTTTACAATCTTTTAAAAACAGGCGAATTCTCTAAAGGAATTCGGTTTGCCGTGGCGGCTGTGGTTCCTTTACTGGTCAGCTCACAATTGGGGGAAATTAAAATTGGGATTGCGATGGCAGTTGGGGTTTTGCTCACTTCTCCCAGTGATGTTCCGGGAAGCTTGAGGCGCAGGGTGATTGGGGTATCGTTCTCTATAGCCATTGCCGTGGGCGCAACCATGCTCACGGGGCTTTCACTTGCGTACCCGGTCTTGTTTATTTTGGTGCTGGTGCTGCAAATCTTTCACTACTCCATGATCTCGGTCTTTGGGTTTAGAGCATCTTTGATTGCCTTTTCGGGCTTATTTGCCGTGGTGCTGAGCATGACACAGGTTACTGCGGAAGGAAATATTTTTTTACACGCATTTTGGATTGGAATGGGTGGGGTTTGGTACCTTTTGTTTTCTCTTTTGTTCCATTACTTAACGCAAAGGCGGGAAACAGACCAGCTTCTTAGGGAAGTTTTTGAACTTACCGCTCAATACCTGGAAAAACGGTCCCATCTCATGGACCTGAAAGAGGAGAAGCGCGAAAGTCTCGAAAAAGAGCTTTTTGCACTTCAGACTTCTATTAATGAGAAACATGAGATTATTCGAGAACTTGTCATTACCCGAAGAAAGAATTTCGGAAGGTCGGGCATGGTGAGAAAAAGGCTGCTCATCTTCATGGAGCTCGTTGATATTTTAGAACTGGGAATGGCACATCCGGTCAATTTTTCCCGAATGAAGGAGCTGTTTGCAGCTCATGAAGACAAGATCAGGCTCATTCAGGACTGGAGCCTTGTAATGGCCGGCCAATTGCGGATGCTGGGACAGAGTCAGCAAAATCAAATGCTCCACCCCAAAGAAGGTGACCTGCTTGCTAAAAGGCGCAATGCCTGGAAGGCTTATAAGGAACTTGAGGCTTCAGAAAAAGCTTCCATAGATGGTGAGGCGCTGCTTGTTTATCGCAATTTTCTGAATTTTAAGGAAAAGCAGCATCAAAAATTGCTTTCCATCACAAGGATGATGAAAGAATGGAAAGGAGATGAAAAGCTGAAGCTGGTAAGGAAAGATGCTGCAAAGTTCCTTACCACGCCCGATTATAATTTCAAAACCCTGCAGGATAATTTCGATTTTAAATCTCCAATTTTTCGCCATTCTTTGCGCTTAACCGTGGTCATGGCCCTGGGCTACATCATAGGAGAAATTTTTGCGGTGCAAAATGCCTACTGGATCTTGTTGACCACTCTCGTGATCATGAGGCCGGGATATGCCCTTACCCGCGAACGCTTTAAACACAGGCTTTACGGTACCCTTATTGGCGGGGCAGTAGCGATTTCCCTGGTCTTTGTTATAAGAAATCAAACCGTGTACGGAATTTTGGCTGTAATAAGCCTGGTGCTGGCGCACTCCATGATACAGCGCAATTATAAAACTGCTGCGGCTTTTATTACCCTTAACGTGGTATTCGTCTACAGCCTTTTGCGGCCCAATGTACTGGAGGTCATAGAATACAGGGTGCTTGACACGGTTGTGGGGGCCGGGCTGGCGTTTTTTGGAGCTAAGTTTTTATGGCCTACCTGGGAGTATACGCTTATCCGGAATTTTATACGTGAAAGCATAAAAGCAAACCTGCAGTTTCTCAAAGAAGTAGAAGCTTTTTATAACCATAAATCTGCTTTACCGGCTACATACCGGCTCGCCAGGAAAAAAGCTTTTTTGGCGATGGGAGATTTGAATGCTGCTTTTCAACGTATGGCGCAGGAGCCAAAGACCGATAAAAAGCAGCTGGAAGAAACTTTCAGGATCGTATCGTTGAATCAGGAATTTCTTTCGGCTGCGGTTTCTCTCGGCACCTTTATCAGGTCTCATCCCACTACAGAGGCTTCAGCGCATTTTCAGAACTATGTATCGGCCATCAAGGTTAATTTAGAAGCTTCAGTAAAAAATGAAACCAAGCCCAAAGAAGATCTTTCCGAAGAGATTGGCAGGGCAGCGGTATTCTATGAAAACCTTTACCAGGAGCTGCTCGACCTTGAGAGGGATAACCGTTATGAACAACAAGGTGTAAGGGAGAAATTGCAGGAGGTCCAGATTCTTACCGACAGGCTTAAATGGCTGCTGGAGGTAAGCGAAGGGCTGCATAAAATGATGACCACTTCCCAAAAATAAAGCCACCCTTGCGAGGTGGCCTAAAAACATGTAAGGATGTGATATAAAAGACAGGTTTATTTTTTGGTTTGCTGTCTTTCAGATTTTTGAGTAGACTTCTCGTTCTTCTTAGTCTGTTTCTCATTCTGCTTTTTTTGATCTTGTGGCATGGTCTTAAGTTTTTGATTAATAATATATTAAAATTACAACACATTGAGATACAAAGTTTTAAGGAGTGGTTTTTTTAACCTTTCTTTTATAGTTAAATTTTTTTACTGAAAAATCTGTCTTGCTGCACTGCCGGCATTGAGCAGCTATTTAGTAATTTTACAGATCAACAGAATTTTATGGACCACCAGGAAATTATAAAGCAAATTAGCGCTCAAAAACAATATTCAAATCTAAGGTTCAGGATAAAGACCAGGGCTGAAGCGTTTACCCAAAACCTCTTTTATACATTATTTGATAAAGACACTCCTGTAGAGGAAAACCTCGATAAACTCGCAGCCGATTTTAAAGAGCTGGGCGACCTGGTTTGCTGGGAACCAGGCAAATCCTGCTCCGAGATATGGGAAGATTACTGCAGCAAGCTGCCTCAGTTGCTCGATAAGATCAACCTTGATGCCGTTGCCATTGCAAACAACGACCCGGCAGCAAACTCGGTAGAGGAGGTGTACCTTTCTTATCCTGGTTTTTTTGCTATCGCGGTTTACCGTCTTAGTCACGAACTCTATAAAATGAACCTGCCCCTCGTGCCCCGATTAATGACCGAATGTGCCCATAAATTAACGGGAACCGACATTAACCCGGGGGCGCAAATTGGAGATTCCTTTTTTATTGATCACGCAACCGGGGTGGTGATTGGCGAAACCACTATCATAAAGAACAACGTAAAACTTTACCAGGGCGTAACTTTGGGCGCTTTATATGTAGAAAGGGAATTGCGCAATAAAAAGAGGCATCCTACCATAGAAGACAATGTGACCATCTATGCCAACGCCACCATCCTTGGAGGCGAAACAGTGATTGGGGCAAACAGCATTATAGGAGGGAATGCCTGGCTCACCCGCTCGGTGCCTGCAAATTCGTTTGTCACCCATGACCCGGTAATTAAAATTAAAAATCTTCAGAAATGAATCGAACAGTACTGGATTTAATAGGAAATACTCCTCTTGTGAGGGCACAAAAGCTGGTGGAGAACCCGGCTGTGGAATTATATTTTAAACTTGAGGGGCAAAATCCCGGAGGTAGTGTAAAAGACCGGCCGGCCTATAACATGATAAAAAAGGCTTTGGAAAGGGGAGATATTACCCGAGAAACCAAATTGATTGAAGCTACCAGCGGGAATACCGGTATTGCCCTGGCTATGGTGGCAAGACTGCTCCATCTCGATATTGAACTTGTAATGCCCGAAAATTCTACTGCGGAAAGAGTACAGACCATGAGGGCATACGGCGCAAAAGTGATCCTTACCAGTGCCGATGGAGGCATTGAAGGCTCAAGGGATTTTGCCGAAGCCAGGATGAAAGAAGGAAATTATTTCATGCTCAACCAGTTTGGCAATGACGATAACTGGCAGGCTCATTATGCCACTACCGGCCCCGAAATATGGCGGGATACCAACCAGAAGATCACCCATTTTGTCTCTTCCATGGGTACTACGGGTACCATTATGGGCACTTCCACGTACCTCAAAGAGCAGGATAAGAACGTGCAGATTGTGGGTGTACAGCCGGGGGATGATGCCCGTATCCCCGGAATCAGAAAATGGCCCAAAGAATATTTGCCCTCCATTTTTGATGATACTAAAGTAGATCGAATTCTTGAAGTAACAGAACCTGAAGCCAGGGAAATGACAGCCAGGCTGGCCGAAGAAGAAGGCATTTTTGCCGGGATGAGCAGTGGGGGTGCCGCCGCCGCCGCCGTAAAGCTCTGCAACGAACTCGAAAGTGGGCTGGTGGTGAGCATTGTTTGTGACAGGGGAGACCGCTACCTGTCATCCGATTTGTTCGAGAAGAAATAGAGAAAGCGCAAAGCCAACAAATAGAGAACAGGAAACCCGGGGGTGCCAAAAATGGCATTTTTCGGGTTTCTTTTTTCTGAATGGTCTGAAGTTTCAATGTTGGTATACACTATATATTTTTGCCACTCATTTTGGGGGTTATAGCGTCCAAATCAGGCAAAAAACTTCGGAAATGATCAAAAACCTTCTGAAAAATGCCCTTTTTTGATACTTCAACACCTAAATTCCCGGAAAATGCTGTGGTAATGTGCTATTTTCCGAAGTAGCTTCCTTTAAAATGCAAAAACATGGCAAAAAACTGCTTTCTAAGCCTTCGGAAATCAGGAACCTGTAAAAAGCTGATATTCTTTCCGCCGAATTTTCCGCAGAAACTTTTGGAGGAGGCTTTATTTAGATTATTTTTGCAAAATTGCAATTGAAAGGAACAATTAAATGGCGCAGGATACTTTCGGGATCGTTGAAAAAAAGATAGATAAGGAACTTTATGAGTACCAGCAAGAGGATATCGATAAGATATTCAAGGTGTTGGAGGCCCATCCCGAACGCTACAACCTCCTGTACCAGCTGCCTACCGGTGGCGGTAAAACCGTGATCTTTTCCCAGATTGTAAGGGAATACATTCAGCGTACCAACAAAAAAGTGCTCATCCTAACTCACAGGATCGAACTTTGCAAACAAACTTCCCGAATGCTCACCGGCTTTGGGGTGCACAATAAGATCATTAATTCCAGTATCAAGGAGCTGCCAGACCAGGATGAATACATGTGCTTTGTGGCCATGGTTGAGACCCTCAACAACCGGCTTAACGACGATAAAGTAGAGCTCGATAACCTGGGGATGGTGATTATTGATGAGGCGCATTACAATTCTTTCAGGAAGCTTTTTAAGTTTTTCAATAAGTGCTTTATCCTTGGGGTTACGGCCACGCCGCTGAGCTCAAACATCAAGCTTCCCATGAAAGACAACTACCGCGAACTTATCGTGGGAGACTCCATTAGCAGCCTTATTTCTAAAGGGTTTTTGGCAAAAGCCAACACCTACAGCTATGATGTGGGCCTTTCTACCTTAAAAGTAGGGATCAACGGAGATTACACCGTAAAATCTTCCGAAGAACTCTACTCCAATTTTAGCATGCAGGAGAAGCTGCTCGATGCTTATATGGAGAAGTCGCAGGGGAAGAAGACGCTCATTTTTAACAACGGGATCAACACTTCAAAAGAGGTGTACGAAACCTTCAGGAATGCAGGTTTTGATGTGCGGCACCTCGACAATACCACCAGCAAACAGGACAGAAAAGACATTTTGAGGTGGTTCAGGAAAAAACCTGATGCGATACTTACCTCGGTGAGTATCTTGACCACCGGTTTTGATGAACCCACCGTAGAGTCTATTATTCTCAACAGGGCCACAAAATCTCTCACCCTTTACTACCAAATGATTGGTCGCGGGTCTCGTGTGCTGCCGGGTAAGAGCGAGTTTATCGTAATTGACCTTGGGAACAATGCAGCCCGCTTTGGGCTATGGAGCGCGCCAATAGACTGGAAACAGATCTTTAGGTCTCCAGATTACTTCCTAGAAAACCTCATTAGCGACGAAGAAATTGAACAGAACTTTAGGTATGAAATGCCCAAAGATTTGCGCAAGAAATTCGCCAATACCAAAGATGTGTCTTTTGATGTAGATGAGGAATACGACGATATCATCAAAAAAGGCCTTAAATCAAAAACTGTACTGGAACGCTCTCTTGAGCAGCACACCAGCATGTGTGTTGAAAACAGTGAAGATGTTTTTGATGCCCGACTTTTAGCTAAAGAACTCGAAGAAGATATCGCTTACCGCATCCGTAAATATTCCTATTGCATTAGCAACAGCACGAAAAATTACCGCGACTGGCTTAAGGAAGATTACATGAGAAAGCTGCGGCAAAAAATCAATCAGGCGGCATTTTAGTTTTTTATTCCTGCGGAAGTTTTCTTCGGAAGGAGGAGGCTATTTAAATCCTGTATTTCGTTAAAGTGAATTTGTTTCTGCTTACATCGGAATTATTGATCTTCATTTAATAAGGATCCTGAGAATAAATTTATTCAGACTCTTCCGAAGCAATACTTCGGAAAAACCTCTTTAAAATTGCCATTTTTGAGAGGAATGCTGTCTTGATTCCTTCCAAAAAGGGCAATTTTCAGCTTTAATTTTTCTTCTTGAACAGGCCTTTGATCTTACTGAAGAGTCCGTCTTTTTTTTCTTTTTTGGCTTTTTTGGGTTCATCCCCTTTGGTGAAAAGCCTTTCCAGGAAATTATCCCTTTTTTCAGGTTCACAGTTCAGCATCATTTGAACCGTAGAAGAAGGAGCTGCAAATTTTGCCTGCGTAATATCATTGAACTCGGGTTCGGCATTCATTTTTTGGAGGAGCAGCGCAAAGGCCGGTAAAGCCGAATTTGCACCCTGCCCCAGGTAGGTTGAAGGGAAACCAATCCTGGCATCATCTGTGCCGGCCCAGGTCACAGAGACCAGCTTTGGCGTAATTCCCACAAACCAGCCGTCGCGGTTATTTTGGGTGGTTCCCGTTTTGCCGGCGATATCGTTGGGCAAATTGTACTTATACCTCAACCTGGACGCCGTTCCGGAGTTCACTGTTCCTTTCATCATTTCGATCATCACCTGCCGTGTAGTGTTCGAAAATGCCGGTTGGGAGGCGATTTGTGGTTTAAAACTGGCAATTTCGTTGCCATACTTATCCAGGATCTTTGTGAGATAATAAGGTTTGGCTGCTTTTCCACGGTTCACGTAACTTGAAAATGAGCTGGCGAGTTCGGCGGCGCTCAATTCGGCAGTTCCTAGGGCAAGAGAAGGGTAGGCCGGGAGGTCTTCAGGAAACATCATCTTTTTTGCCTGGGTGAGCACATTGCCCAGCCCCACATCAAAAAGCACTTTTACGGCAATGGTGTTTATTGACTGTGCCAAAGCCGTGGCCATGGGATAGTTCATGTAAGGATCTTCTTCTTCGCTGCCCGAATTGGAAGGCGTCCAGCCACCTTCATAAGTCACCTCCCTCACCGAATAATAGGTGCAGGGGTCAATCCCTGCTTCAACTGCCGCAGTGTAGACCACAGGTTTGAAAGTAGAGCCAATTTGACGCCGGCTTTGCGACACGTGATCGTATTTAAAGTACTTGTGATTTATTCCTCCCACCCAGCTTTTTACAGCGCCGGTTGAAGGCTCCATGTTGATCATCCCCATGTTGAGGAACTTCATGTAATGCTGCAAACTGTCGGCTATACTGGCCGAAAGCAGTTTTTTCTGGCCCCAGTCAAACAGTTCCATGTCGGTTTTTCGATGGAGGGAATCCATAATTTGTTCCTTACTCCAGCCGGCAGCAGCGAGTGCTTTATACTGTTTGCTGTTCTGCAGTGCATCTTCCAGAATATCTTTTCTCTTCCAGGGCGGATTTTTTCCGTAAGCTTTCTCAAACTGCCCCTGCAAGGCGGCCATGTGCTCTTTCATGGCTTCTTCGGCAAGCTGCTGCATTTCATAATCTATAGTGGTGTGAATTTGCAGGCCGTCCCGGTAAAGGTTATAAGAATCTCCGTTTTCCTTTTTCAGTGTGTCGAGAACTTTACTGAGTTCTTTCTTAAGCTGCGACCTGAAATAAGGGGCCACACCATCGTTATTGCTGAAGTACTGGTAGTTGAGCTCCAGGGGTTTGGCGCGGTGTTTTACATATTCTTCTGAAGGCAGGTACCCGTATTTGTTCATTTGTGACAGCACCACATTTCTTCTTTGCAGGCTGCGATCTGGAAAAAGCCTGGGGTTGTAGTAATGAGAAGCCTTCAGGGTGCCCACCAAAGTGGCAGCTTCATCGAGCGTGAGGTCTTTGGTGCCGGTACTGAAGAATTTCATTGCAGCACTTTCTATTCCGTAGGTATTATCGCTAAAAGGAACAGTATTAAAATAGAGCCCTATAATCTCTTTTTTGGTGTAAATATCTTCAAGCCGCTGCGCAATAATGGCTTCGCGTACTTTATTTACCACAATGCCAAAATGCCCGTAATCTTTGCGCCCAAAGAGGTTTTTTGCAAGCTGCAGGGTAATGGTGCTACCGCCGCCCGAAGATTCATCGCCCATGAGAATGGTCTTGAAAAAAACGCGGAGCAGGCTGCGGTTATCAATGCCCGAATGTTCGTAGAAACGCACATCTTCGGTAGCGATAAGGGCATCAATAAGGTGTTGAGGTAAATCGTCGTAAAGTACCGGCTGCCTGTCAAAAATGTAATATTTGCCCAGCAGTTTTCCTTCCGAAGAAAAGATCTCTGTAGCTTCATTTTGATTGAGGTTACGCAGCTCTTCGGTACTGGGCAGCTTTCCCCACCAACCCCAGTAAATACTCAGGAAGAAAAAGCCAAAGATCGCGATACAACTTAGTAAGATCCCTAACACCCATTTTTTTACAGGTGTTAATTTCAGGTTTTTCAAATTCATAGGTTAAGTGTCTGTCAAAGAAACGAAGACTTACAAAAAAAAGTCCACAAGTTTAAAAAACTTTAGGAAATAATGATTTCCTAAAAGCCTGCTAATGTTTTTGAAGGAAAGTTTAAAATGTTTTTGCTGCAGCAGAAATTTTCTACTTTTAAACAATGAAAAGATTGGGACACGACAAAACGGTAATCCTTATCACTACCGGACTTTTGCTTTTTGCAGCAGTTTTTATTTTTACTTACGAAAAAGAGGTCGAAGAATACCAGGCAAAAATCTCTGCCGATGTTAAGATTGAACAAACCTGGGAGCTGCCACCCCAACTCGCAGAGGTATCGGGCATTGCCTTTTTTGGAACTAACAAAATTGCCTGCGTACAGGATGAAACGGGCAAGATTTTTATTTACAATTTAGAGGCCTCACGTATAGAAAAGGAAATTGAATTTACAGGGAACGGCGATTTTGAAGGAATTGCCATTAAAGACGATGTTGCCTTCGCTCTTGAAGCCAGCGGAAAGCTTTACCGCATAGAAGACTTTTTGAATACCGCAAAAGTGGAAACCTTCAATACTTTTTTTACTGAAGAAAACGACATGGAAGGCCTTTTTTATGACGAGTCTCAAAACAGGCTCCTGCTTGCCGTAAAGGTTCTTGATCCAAATTCTGAAGATCAAAAAGGCATTTATGCCGCGCAATTGCCTTCTATGGAAGTGAATAAAACCCCTGTGTTTACCCTGACTTTTGAAGAGGAAATCTTTAACGAAATTAGGGAAGAGAAGAGGGGAGAGAGCTTTTTTCCTTCCGAAATTGCAGTTCATCCCGAAAGCGGCGAGATTTACGTGCTTGAGGGAAGGGAGCCAAGGCTGCTGATCTTAGACCCAGATGGCACTCCCAAAGAATTACACCGGCTTGACAAGGATAAATTTCCGCAGCCGGAAGGCCTTTCTTTCGATGCTTCGGGCAAGCTGTACATTTCAAGCGAGGGAGAGCCGGGAACCATTCACCGCGTAACCATAACATCTAATTGATTTATGCCCGATCAAATTGAAACGCCCTCCGTAAAGCAGAGCAAAGCCCCACTGTACATTTCCCTGGCTATTATAGCTGCCCTCGTGCTGGGTTATTTCTTCATTCCGCAGGTGCAGGAATTCCTCAATACCGCCTGGGAGGTACTCACCAGTGGCGACAAGCAGCGTACGCGGGAATGGGTATCCCAGTTCGGCTGGTTTGGGCCCATTGTGATCGTGGTTACCATGATTTTGCAAATGTTCCTGCTGGTCATTCCCACTCCATTACTCATGGTAGTTACCGTGCTGGCCTACGGGCCCTGGGCAGGAGCCGGTATCTTGTTCGTGGCTGTTTTCATGGCCTCCAGTATAGGTTACTTTATAGGCCGTTATTTTGGGCCGGTGATCGTGGAAAAACTGGTGGGCCATAAAACTGAAAAAAAGATAGCCGATTTTATAGACGATTACGGCTTCTGGACGGTGATTGTAGTGCGGCTAAGCCCTTTTCTTTCCAACGATGCCATAAGTTTTGTAGGCGGAGTCTTAAAAATGGGCTACTGGAAATTTATTGGCGCCACCATGATTGGAATATCGCCCTTGATCGTTTTTATCGCATACCTGGGTGGGGATTACGAACGCCTCAAAACCGGACTCATCTGGACGTCTATAATAAGTCTTGTACTATTCATTGGCTTTGTGTGGTGGGATAAAAAAGTGAGAACCTCTAAAGCTTAAATTCATCATAACCTCTCAAAAAAGGCATTTTTGAAGAAGATTTTTTCTGAAGCTGTTTGAAATTATCCGCACAGCACTTTTTTCTGCTGAAATAGCTTCAAAATGACCTGTTTCTTCGGAAGAATAAAGATTTTCTACTTCCGGAATCTCTTTTTAAAAACAAAACTGCCTGAAAAAGCCATTTCGGGTATCAAAAAATAGCTTTTTCAAGGCAGTTTTTCTTCTGAGGAGTATTTACTCCGCCTGAAGTCTTTGAGCTACCGCCTGTACTTCGTCGAGTACCCTTAGCAGGTTCTCGCCCCAAAGTTTTGCGATCTCTTCTTTGGTGTAGCCTCTTTTTACCAGTTCAAGGGTGACATTTAACGACTGTGAAGCATCATTCCAGCCTTCTATACCGCCGCCACCGTCAAAATCTGAACTTATCCCCACGTGGTCTATCCCAATTTTCTTTACCAGGTAATCTACGTGGTCTACAAAATCTGAAATCCCTACCGGCGGAACTTCCTCTTTTAACTCCTGGATTTTTGGCTCGGCAAGTTTCCTCACCTTCCCGAAATTTTCATAGTAGGCTTTGCGCTCTTCCTCGTCCATTTGCCTTACTTCAGTGCGGGGCAGGAGCTCAAAACCTGCTTTTTTGCCAACTTCGGCATAAACTTCATTCACCGCTGCACTGTAGGCATTGTTCTTTTCAGTGTTCAAATAAGAATCAAAAGCAACGGTTTGTATCACCCCGCCGTTGTCTTTTAGCCATTGCAGCTGCTCATCGTCAAGGTTACGGCTGTGGTTGCATAAACCCCTGGCCGAAGAATGCGAAGCAATTAAGGGAGCTTTTGATAATTCGATCATTTGGCGCATAGCTTCTTTTGAAGGGTGAGACACATCTATCATCATTCCCAGGCGGTTCATCTCTTTTACCACTTCTTTTCCCAAATCGCTCAAACCGTTGTGCAGCCACTCATTGTTGGCCTCGCCGGTATTTGAATCACAAAGCTGGCTGTGGCCGTTGTGGGAAAGGGACATGTAACGTGCGCCCAGGTCGTGGAATTTTTTGACATTTTTAATATCTGTTCCAACAGGATAGCCGTTTTCAACCCCAATCATCGCTACTTTCTTACCCTGTGAAACCAACCGCCTCACCTCTTCACTGCTGGTGGCCAGGCCAATCTGGTCTGGAGCGAGTTCTTCCACGAGTCGGTGAATGGCTTCAAATTTAGACATGGCCTGTTTGTGCGCCGTCTCGTAACCTGCAGCATTGAGCTCTTCCTGCCCGGTATACACAATGAGCCAGGTAACATCTATGCCTCCTTTATCCATTTTTGGAAGGTTCACCTGGGTGTCGAGATTTTGGGTGTAATTTTTTTCAGCAGTAAAATTATCCACGTTAATGTCGTTGTGGGTGTCAATGGTTATCACTTCATGGTGGATCTGCTGGGCCTTTTTTAGAAGTTCATCGTCGCTAGACTGGGCACTGGCAGCAAAGGCCGTGAAAAATAAAAGCAGGAATTTTTTAGAAAACATAAAAACTGGGTTTGAATTAAGTGGCTTAAAATACTAATTAATTTTATTTTCCTTGAGGTCTGCGGAAAGAGGCAGGCTTGCTTTCTTGCAGGAACCAGGAACCGGAACTTTACCCAACCCGCTGATTAATAACTATATTCAATGTTATTTAATAAATATCATTCTATACTTATAATTGAACTTAATTTATTTAACCTAGTTCCTCTTTGATGTGTTTAATCGGAAAATACTTTTTATTTTATGGTTTCTGAAAGCTTTCAACCTGCCCGAAATTTCTTTATTCAGGGGCTTTTATAGCGGTAACTGATTTTATTTCTGAAAAGCCGGAAGCAGGTTTTTGCCAATTGATTCGGATATTTATTTTGTTCTTTATACCTTGTTAAAAATTTAACAGGAATTGCGGAGTCCGAAGTAACATTTAAACCTGCAGGTCATGAAAATTAGATATTGCAAAAGCGTCATCAGGAACAATTACGGGTATGGCTTTACCATGATTGGGCTGGGAATTTTTGCTGTGTATATCAACAGCAGTTCTGTATTCAGCTATTTATGGATTTTTCTGGGAATTCTTCAGGCAGGGACGTCTTACTACCGCCAGAAATATCAATATCTCACCATCAAGGAAAATCGCCTTATAAGGCACAGCATTATTCCGAAGAGCATCGCTTTATCAGACATTCGCCGGGTGAAGCGTTATATGAACAGCTACAAAATCGAAACCCATAACCAGTCCTTGCGAATTGAAAAGGAATTTATTGAAACCGAATCTTTACAAAGGCTGAACCTTTTTCTGAAAGATTTCAAACCACAGGTCTCTACTCATCTCAGGTAAACTTTTAAGTTCAGAAAGATTTTTTATGCTGAAGTCTTTTCTGAAGCTGATGTTTTACCTGAAGGTTTGGTGTAAAACCATACCAGATATTAGCCTGAAAACCCTTCAAAAATGGCAAAAATCACCTTCATTTTTCCATGAACCCGCTCGCTGTATTTGAAACGGAAAGGCTGCTGCTAAGGCCGGCCGCACCCCAAGATGCCGCCTTTATCTACGAGCTTCTCAATTCCCCAAAATGGCTGAAATTTATTGGAGACCGGGATCTTGACAGTGTCTCAAAAGCGGAAGCATACATAATCGAAAAAATGCTGCCCCAGCTCAAAAAGCTCGGCTTTACCAATAACATTGTGATTCGCAAAAGCGACGGCGCCAAAATGGGCACTTGCGGACTCAATGCAAGGAGTGGTTTTGACGATCTTGATATAGGTTTTGCTTTTTTGCCCCAGTTTGAGAAACAGGGTTATGCTTTTGAAGCCGCCGGCCGCATCATGAGGTTTGCCAGAGAAGAATTGCCTCATTATAAGGTGACGGGCATAACTTCTAAAGAAAACCTGGCTTCGCAAAAGCTGCTTGAAAAACTCGGGATGCGCTGCGCCGAGGAGATAAGCTTTCCGGGTGAAACAGAAAAAGTGCTGTTATTCCGCCTGCCCTAAAGCTCCTGAAGCTATATTTTTCACTCGAAGGACATGCTTTTTTTCTTATTTTTAACACATGATTTGTCAGGTTTCAGAAGATGGCTTCTGAAGCTGATTTTTCCTGTTTTTTTAAATCTGTTTCAGAATGAAAAATATTTCCCTTCTCCTTATTTTAATCGCTTTCGGCTTTAGTGCACAGGCTCAGGTAATGACCCCCGAAAAGCTCTGGTCGCTTGAGAGGGTATCGGGCGTTAGCCTTACAAAGGATGGCAAAAATGTCATTTTCAGGACCCGGTCTTATGATCTTGATGAAAACAAAGGCACTTCAGAAACTTATATGATACCCGTAACCGGAGGAAAACCTGTTGTGGTAAAAAATATTGACAGCATTTACAGCGACGGAAAAACTTCGCCCACGGGAGAATGGAGAATTGTTCCCAGAGAAGTGGAAGTGGAGCCGGTTAGCGGTGAAGATTTCTACCCCGAACTCAAAAAATCTGAAGTTTATATCTATGACGATCTAAACTACAGGCATTGGGACAAATGGGAAGACGGCCTTTACAGCCATTTGTTCCTTCAAAATACTTCTACCGGGCAAGAGGTAGATATCATGAAAGACGAGCCTCACGATACGCCTTTGCAACCTTTTGGAGGCCCCGAAGATTACATCTGGAACAATGACGGCAGCAAAGTGTATTACGTTTCCAAAAAGCTTAAAGGAAAGGATTACGCCGTTAGCACCAATACAGATATTTATGTGTACGACCTTGCTACCGGCTCTACAGAGAATATTACTTCAGAAAATAAAGGTTATGATACGCAGCCGGCCTTTTCAAAAAATGGCATCCTGGCCTGGCTGCAAATGGACGAGCCCGGGTATGAGGCTGATAAGAATGACATTATCGTCTTGAGAAACGGCCGCAAAATAAACCTTACCCAAAACTGGGATGGCACGGTAAACAGCTTTTTGTGGAGCAATGATGGCAAAAAGATCTATTTTCTGGCGCCCGTAAAAGGCAATCAGCAGCTTTTTGAAATTGATCCTTTCTCCAAAAAGGCTTTCGAAGTAAAGCAGATCACCAAAGGGCAGTTTGATCTTACCGGAATGATTGGCCAGTGGGGCAATACGCTTGTTGTTACAAGAACCGACATGAATCACGCTGCCGAAATATATACCGTCAATCTTAAAACCGGCGAGCTTACCCAGCTCACCCATGTGAATGATGAATTCTACGACAGCATAAAACTGAGTAAAGTTGAAGCCCGAATGATCCCTACTACTGATGGTAAGCAGATGCTCACCTGGGTGATCTATCCTCCCGATTTTGATGCCGGCAAAAAATACCCCACGCTGCTTTACCTGCAGGGAGGCCCGCAATCGGCTTTATCGCAGTTTTATTCGTTCCGGTGGAATTTTCAGCTCATGGCAGCAAACGGCTATATAGTGGTGGCGCCAAACCGCAGGGGCATGCCCGGCCATGGCGTTGCCTGGAATGAACAGATTAGCGGAGACTGGGGAGGTCAAAACATACAGGATTATTTATCGGCTATAGATGCGCTGAGCAAAGAAAGCTTTGTAGATACAGAAAAGCTAGGCGCTGTGGGGGCGAGCTACGGCGGGTATTCTGTTTTCTTCCTGGCCGGAATGCACCAGGGCAGGTTTAAAAGCTTTATTGCCCACGACGGAATTTTCAACACCCGCAGCATGTACGGCACTACCGAAGAACTATTCTTTGTGAACAAGGATTTGGGCGGGGCTTACTGGCAAAATCCAGTTCCCAAAGCCTATACCGATTTTAACCCGGTAAATTTTGTCGACAAATGGGATACGCCTATCATGATCGTGCAGGGCGGGAAAGATTTTCGTGTGCCTGTAGGGCAGGGGCTGGAAGCTTTCCAGGCAGCACAATTGCGGGGCATAAAAAGCAAACTGCTGTATTTCCCCATGGAAAACCACTGGATATTGAGTCCGCAGAACGCCATAGTGTGGCAAAAGGAATTTTTTAAGTGGCTTGAAGAAACTTTAAAATAGATCAATAATTCATTGTTGTTTGGGGAAAGTGTTAAGATCGCTTCGCCTTTTTGCCATTGAGCAGGCTGTAAGAACCAGGAGCCGGGACTTTGTTCAACAAACCGGTTAACAGCTAATTTTAATTCTGTTTGATATATTGAGTTCACTATTTATTCAGAAATCGAAAACGACCCTTCTATAGGTTTAAACCAACGGAATTATTGATGTATTCCGGGCTTTAGTTCCTGTTTAATTTTTTAAATCAGGACAATAAGGATGAAAATTAAATTTCTTACTGAATAATCTTGTGCAGGGTTATTGATTTTCAGTTAAGTATATTATTTTTAAATATGTGAAAGATTTTACAGGAACAATCAATACTTTAGCCTCCCTGAAAAAAATTACAAATCATGAAAGCTAGAACCTGTCCTAACTGTGGCTATAAATATTCATTTTGGCTGCACCTTAGAAAACACTTTTTTCAGAATGTATTTTCAGCTTGGGAATGCAGGAATTGTGGTGCAAAATTGGTTGTAGATGCCCGCAGGAGGATACTTTTGGCCGTGGTGGGAATTTTACCCGCAGCCGCATTGCCAATCCTTACAGATTTTTTTATGGGGTACTACCTGGGGCGCCCGGTGAGCCTTAGCGTATCGGTAGTGCTGGTTACTATTTGGGCCACCTTTATCTTTAGTCTCGATCACTTTTACCTTGCCGAAGGGGAAAGGCTAAATAGCGAGAAAGAGCAGGCGTAAAAGTCTATTTTTGAAACTTGAATCTCAAAAATTACCTCTTAAATGGAATATTTGACCCTGGCACGCGTACTTCACGTTTTGGCAGTTGTAGTGTGGATAGGAGGAGTAGCAATGGTTACCACGGTGATTATCCCGGCGGTAAAAAGAATGAAATCGGCAGAAGAGCAGATGGAAACCTTCGAGAAGATTGAAGGAAGGTTTTCCCTGCAGGCAAAAATCACCACCCTGCTCACGGCCATTACTGGCTTCTACATGCTGCACCTCTACGGCTGGGAAAGACTGCTCCACCTTCAATTCTGGTGGGTACACGCCATGATCCTGGTATGGTTCATTTTTAGTGTTATTCTATTCATTCTCGAACCCTTCGTGCTGCACAATTTATTCAGGAAATACGCTTCAAAAGACCCCGAAAAGGCCTTTAAGATCATTCACCGCGCACACTGGGTTTTACTTGTGCTAAGCCTTATCACCATTTTTGGGGCGGTAGCCGGCAGTCACGGCTGGTATTTTGTTCAGTAATTGTAGTGGTTAAAGGAGCCGGGATGGCTTCGCCTGCCTCACGGACAGACTGTTTAAATCTATTTCACAAATCAAGTTCCTATATCTAAAGAAATTGAAAACCTGTCTTCTATAGCTTTAAGGTGCAGAATTACTCGTGTATTCGTGGCCTTAGTTCCTGTTTGATTTTTGGATTATATTGTTCAGTATAATTTTTTCTGAAGGTTTTTCCTGAAATATGAAAGCTTCAGGAAGCTGAGGTTTCAAAAAGCGCATTTTCTCCTGTTCTTTCTGAACCCGGTTTAGCTGCTGAAGTCTTTTGCAGAATTTAAATATTTCCGAAGGAATAAACTTAGAAAATTGAATATAACCTCTTCAAAAATGGCATAAGCGGAAGGTTTTTTGCTGAAGAATATGAGCTGAAAGTGAATACTTACTCTCTAAATATTAAGGCAAAAATCCGCAACTATGAGATCTTCATTCACAAATTTAATGTGCCTCAAAAATGCTATTTTTGAGCAGGCTTAGGCCCTTATTTAACCAAAAACCTTAAAACCTTGCCCAGACCCCAAAAATCGTTCGAGACAAATAATTTTAAATTCAGGGAGAGTTTAGTTTCCCTCAAATTTGTACCGAGATTTTTCAGGGAGATCAGGAGAGTAAACCCGAAGCTTTTTTTTCTCAATATTCTCTGCCGCCTTATCAATGCTGTACTGCCGGTGCTCATGCTCTGGGTGGGGAAATTGATCATTGATGAAGTGGTAGTGCAAATTGCGGCAGAGGTGAAAGCTTTCGACAGGCTGTGGGGGCTGGTTGCTGCCGAGTTTGCCCTGGCCGTATTATCTGACCTTTTTAGCCGCGGTATCAGCCTGAGCGATGCACTTTTGGGAGACCAGTATGCTATCGATACTTCAGTAAAGATCATTAAAAAAACTTCCGAAGTAAACCTTGATGAACTCGAAGATTCTGAATTTTATGACAAGCTTGAAAGGGCGCGCCAGCAAACCACCGGGCGTGTAGGGCTAATGTCGAATATCCTCACCCAGGCCGAAGATGTTATCGTAATCGCCACTTTACTGGCAGGAGTGGTGGCTTTTGAGCCCTGGCTTATCATATTGCTCGTGGTTTCTATTGTTCCAACCATGATCAACGAGATAAAATTTAGCGGTACCAGTTACTCCCTTGCCAGGAGCTGGACCCAGGAGCGGCGAGAACTCGATTATCTGAGGTATGCTGGGGCCAGTGACGTGACGGCAAAAGAGGTGAAGCTTTTTGGCCTTTCAGACTATCTGGCGAACAGGTTCAAAGGCCTGTCTCACCTTTATTACACACAAAGCAAACAGCTTGCGAAGCAGCGGGCCGGCTGGGGTTCTTTTTTTAACGTGATTGGCACCACGGCCTATTATGGAGCTTACGTGCTTATTATCTTTAGAACGGTTGCCGGAATATTTTCCCTGGGCGACCTCACTTTTTTGTCGGGATCATTTAACAGGCTCAGGCAGAAGTTGCAGGGATTCTTCACCCGTTTTACCATGATCACCGAAACTGCCTTGTACCTTCAGGATTACTTTGAATTTCTTGACCTCTCTTACCATGAGACCAAATCGGCAGGTTCATACCCGCTTCCGAAGGAGATTCAGCACGGCTTTGAATTCAGGAATGTTGGGTTTAAATATCCAAAATCTGAACGCTGGGTGGTAAGGAACATTAATTTTAAGCTGAAGGCCGGCGAAAAAATGGCATTTGTGGGCGAGAATGGCGCAGGAAAAACCACCCTTATCAAACTTTTGCTTCAGTTTTACGAGCCCAGCGAAGGGGATATCCTGCTAGATGGGATTCCCATAAGGCAATATGACCGGGCGGCCTATCAAAAATATTTTGGGGTCATTTTTCAGGATTTTGTGAAGTTTGAACTAAGCCTCAGGGAAAATATTGCCATTGGGGAGATTTCTGAGATCAACGATCAGCATCGCATTGAAGGGGCGGCCGAAAAGAGCCTTGCCAGTCAGGTGGTGGGGGAACTGCCTTTGGGCTACGATCAACAGCTGGGCAAGAGGTTCAAACAGGGGAAAGACCTCTCGGGCGGGCAGTGGCAAAAGATCGCGATTGCGAGAGCCTATATGAAAGATGCCGAAGTTTTAATACTCGATGAACCTACCTCGGCCCTCGATGCCCGTGCCGAAACCGAGGCTTTTGACAGGTTTATCAAACTTACCCGGGGCAAAACCGCAGTGATCATTTCCCACCGCTTTAGCACCGTGAGAATTGCCGACAGGATCATGGTTTTAAAAGACGGTGCCGTTCTCGAGCTGGGAACGCACGAAGAGCTCATGCAAAACAATAAATTATATTCTGAACTTTTCAACCTTCAGGCGGCGGGCTACAAATAATTCGGAAAATTTTCATTTCTTCTGAAGGCCTGTAAAAGCTGGGTTTTTTAAAATAATTTACATTTTTTTACAAAAGTTCTGCTTCAGGAGTAACTTTTTCCCGAAACCTGCGTCAAACAGGCAACAAGCGCAGACTTTCAAAAAATGAGATTAGAAGAGGCTATTCAACGGTTGGATCGATCTACGGCAGCACCGGGCACAAATGAATCGGTGAAGATCAGGCAGCGTTTTAGTACCATACTTCAGGAACTGAAGTACAAGAATTTTCCGCCGGAACAGCTGGCACTTGTTGAGCATGAACTGGAGTTGATTTTTAAAGACTTTAATCTTGAAGGAAATAATGCCGAAAAAGAACTTCGCGTACACCTCAAGAACTTCCTAAAATTCTTAAGGACAAATTTCTCCCTGCTGCCCGAAGGCTACTGCGCCATGTATGGCATGCGCATTGGGCTCACAACAGGGCTCATCCTGCTCCTGTTCCTCTTTTTTTATACAGAGTCCAGCTTCAAATATTACAGTCCGCTTGGGGGGCTGCTTCTTGGCGTAATGCTGGGTTCTGCCTGTGACAGGTGGGAGAAAATGAAAGGCAGGACCCTGTTGACCAAAATAGTCTAAACCTTCCAAAAATGGCATTTTCGAAAGCCCTTTATTTTGCAGCCATTGTTCCTTCTTCGGAAGTGAAAGAAAAAGTGAAAAAGATAAAACTGGAGATCAAAGAGCAGTTTGAAGCAGCACATCCCCTCAAATTGCCTGCCCACATCACTTTACTGCCACCCGTACCTCTTGCAGAAGAGCAGGAAAAGGCATTTCTAGGCACTCTTAAAGAACTTTCGGGCAAACAGCCAGCTTTTCCTGTAAAGCTTAGGGGTTTTGGGCATTTTAAGCAGCGTACGCTCTTCATAAATGTCGAAGATCACGGGCCTTTTCAAAGGCTACATGAAAATTTACTTCAAAAGGCAACAAACTTTCTTCCTCCAAAGCTTTCTGAAAACTTACATCCGCATGTCACTTTAGCCACCCGCGACCTGGATTATAAGAAGTTCCCAAAAGTGTGGCAGGCGTTCAAAAACAGGGATTTTTCAGCAGAATTTAAGGCTGAAGCGCTTACGCTCTTTAAGCACAACGGAAAAACCTGGGATATCCTGGAGAATTTTGCTTTTTCCGGAAGGGAATAGAATTCCGTAGAATTTTTAGAACTCAATTTTGAGACAGCTAAATTTTCGGATAAATTATCGTCTAATCCTTACAAAGAAACCCCCGATTTTAGGGCAGAATTCAATACATTAGGAATCTAAAATTCAGCTAAAAAATGCATTTTCCCTTACTCCAGGACATTGTGGTATTGCTTGGTTTTTCTGTAGTTGTTGTGCTTTTGTTACAGCGGTTAAAATTACCATCGGTGCTGGGCTTTCTTGTTACCGGCATTATTATAGGGCCTTTTGGGTTTGGGCTTATTGAAAACCCGGAGCAAATTGAAATCCTTTCCGAAATTGGGGTGATCCTGCTCATGTTCGTCATTGGGATGGAGCTTTCCATCAAACAACTGGCTTCCATGAAACGAACCGTGTTTTTTGGTGGGTTTTTGCAGGTGGGATTAAGTATTGTTGTTACTGCACTTATATTTTTCGGCCTTAAATTTTCCTGGAATGAAGCCGTGTTCATGGGCTTTTTGTTCTCGCTTTCGAGCACGGCCATAGTGTTGAAGATACTGTACGACCGCAATGAGATCACGGCACCTCACGGGCGTATGGCACTTGGGATCCTCATTTTTCAGGATTTGATTGTAGTGCCAATGATGTTGATCACGCCCATAATGGCAGGAAATTCGGGCAACCTGTATAACGAAGTACTCCTGCTTATTCTAAAAAGTGCGCTGGTACTGGCTTTAACTTATATTGGCGCGAAATACCTGGTGCCCCGTGCCTTGTACCTCATTGCACAAACAAAAAGCAAGGAACTCTTTTTGCTGGCTACCATCACCCTGTGTTTCACTGTGGCTTTTATTACCGCTTCTGCAGGGCTTTCCCTCGCCTTTGGGGCTTTTTTGGCCGGCCTCATTATTTCTGAATCAGATTTTAGCCACCAGGCTACAAGCACCATCCTGCCGTTTAGGGAGCTGTTCATCAGT
The DNA here is from genome assembly GCF_026109735.1 of Salinimicrobium tongyeongense. NCBI lineage: Bacteria > Pseudomonadati > Bacteroidota > Flavobacteriia > Flavobacteriales > Flavobacteriaceae > Salinimicrobium > Salinimicrobium tongyeongense. The sequence continues at coordinate 3,170,289 of NZ_CP069620.1, forward strand.
TTTTTCTTTATCTCTATCGGGATGCTGCTTGATCTCGATTTCTTTATGAAAAATGCGGCAGTGATCTTGCTTATGGTGGTAGTTGTTTTTTTGCTGAAGGGAGGCGTGGTATCCCTTACCGCGGCAATTCTGAAGTATCCTGTAAGAACGGTGGTCCTCACCGGGATGGCTTTGTTCCAGGTGGGGGAATTTGCCTTTATCCTTTCCCGGATTGGAATAGAAAGCGGATTACTTTCAGCGGAAATGAACCAGTATTTTCTTTCGGTGTCGGTATTTACCATGCTGCTCACGCCTTTTGTTTTCCTTTTTTCAGGAAAAACCACCAATTTTATCCTGAAAACCTTTGCGCCGGCTTCGGGAGCTTATAAAACCGGCAGGGACCTTTCCCTTTCAAAACAGGATGCCCCGGGCCCCGAAGATCACCTGCTCATAATAGGCTACGGGATCAATGGCGCAAACCTGGCCAAAGCCGCGAAATACGCCGATATTCCTTACATGATCCTGGAGCTCAATCCTCAAATCGTGAAACACCAGAAGGCGAGGGGGGAACCAATAATTTATGGAGATGCGGTGCAGGAACACATGCTCGAAGCTGTACATGTGAACAAGGCGCGTATCGTGGTCATTGCAATTTCTGATCCGCGGGCAACCAAGGCCATAGTTTCAAACATCAGGCATATCTCACCTTCTGTTCACATAGTGGTAAGAACAAGGTATGTGAAAGAGATTGAGACTTTATTGGCCCTGGGTGCCGATGAAGTGATTCCGGAGGAATTTGAGACTTCCATAGAAATATTTTCACGGGTACTTACCAATTTCCTTGTGCCGCTCGATGAACTGGAAAATTTAATTGATTCGGTACGAGCCGATAATTACCAGGTCTTTCAGTCGCACAAACGGCTGCAAACCTTCAAATCTTCAACCATCCCCGATTTTAAGATAAGTTGTGTGAGGGTTATGGCAGAAAGTGGGGCAGTAGTTGGAAAAACGATTGAAGAAGTAGATGTGAGGAAAAATTATGGCGTAAACATACTCGCGGTCTCCCGGAAAGGCCAAATGATAAAAACAGTGTTTCCGAACGTCAAATTGTTGAGAGAGGACCTCGTATTTGTAAGTGGCGACCAGGAACATATTGACTCCTTTTACAAAGCAGTTACCTGAAGCTGGCGAAAACGTTTGAAAAATGTGCTGAAACCTGATTATGATCATTCTTGGGCCTGTGCTTTCATTATACTTTTGAACTGTAAATATAAAAGCCAGACGGACTAATGATGACCACTTCTCCACTTACCGATCTTGACATAGCCCACAAAATAAAATTAATTCCCATTACAGAAATAGCTCAAAAGCTTGGCCTCGATCCAGATGATATTGAGATGTACGGGAAATATAAAGCAAAGCTACCGCTAAACAAGATTGACAGGGAGAAAGTAAAAGCAGGAGACCTCATTTTAGTTTCGGCCATTTCACCAACTCCTGCAGGAGAAGGAAAAACCACGGTCTCTATAGGACTTTCAGAAGCTATGAACAGGCTGGGTAAGAAAACCACCGTGGTGTTGAGGGAACCCTCCTTAGGCCCCGTGTTTGGGATAAAAGGAGGTGCTACCGGGGGAGGTTATTCCCAGGTCTTGCCCATGGAAGATATCAACCTGCACTTTACCGGGGATTTTTCGGCTATTGAAAAAGCCCATAACCTCCTGGCAGCCCTTGTAGACAATAATATCCAGTCAAAGACAAATAATCTTGGTATCGATCCGCGTACGGTTGCCCTTAAAAGGGTGATGGATGTAAATGACCGTTCCCTAAGGAATATCGTGATAGGGTTGGGAGGAACCGGTTCAGGAATTCCCAGGGAAAGCGGATTTGATATTACTGCGGCTTCAGAGATCATGGCCATTATGTGCCTCGCCGAAAACCTTGAGGATCTAAAAGGCCGTTTAGGAAACATATTTATTGGTTACACCTTTGATAAAAAAGCCATTTACGCCCGTGATCTCAATGCCGAAGGTGCCATGGCCACGCTTTTGAAGGATGCCATTAAGCCCAACCTGGTTCAAACCATAGAAGGGAACCCTGCTATTATTCACCTTGGCCCATTTGCCAACATAGCCCAGGGCACAAACTCGGTGATCGCCACCCGCATGGGCATGAGCCTTTCAGACTATACCGTTACCGAAGCCGGATTCGGCTTTGATCTTGGTGCAGAAAAATTCCTTGATATAAAATGCCAAAGCGCAGGCCTGGCTCCTAAAGTTGTGGTAATGACCGCTACCATAAGAGCCTTAAAATACCACGGCGGTGTTCCTCTTTCATCGCTCACCATCCCAAATGTGGAAGCTTTGAAAAAAGGTTTGCCCAACCTTGAGAAACATCTTGAAAATGCGCGGCAGTTCAACATCACTCCCGTAATAGCCATTAATAAATTCTACAGCGACAGTGATGAAGAAGTTCAGGTAATTATTGATCTGGCTGAAAAACTGGGTGTTAAGGTCGCAGTATCTGACGGCTGGGCAAAAGGTGGGGAAGGCGCGCTAGAGCTGGCAAAAAAAGTTGTAGAAGCAATTGAAGAAGGGGAATCCCATTTCACTCCGCTTTATGATTGGGAAGATTCGGTGATGAATAAAATAGAGACTATTGCCAGGAAAATATACGGGGCCGACAGGGTGGAATATGCTGCAAAAGCAAGGCGTGACCTAAAAACCATTTCAAATTTAGGATTAGATGGGCTCCCGGTTTGTATTGCCAAGACCCAAAAATCCCTGTCTGATAACCCCATTCTGCTAGGCCGGCCAACCGGGTTTAGCCTTACCGTTCGGGAAATAGAGATCGCTGCCGGGGCTGGATTTTTAATACCCATTACCGGAGATATGATGCGCATGCCCGGATTACCGGCACACCCTGCATCAGAAAATATAAATATAGATTTGGAAGGGAATATTTCGGGGCTAGTTTAGGGGCAAGATCTGTTTTCTTCCAGTTTATAAGAACCTTCCGGCATTGCCGGAAGGTTTTCTTTTAACCTGCCAGTTCTTTTACCTCTTTAGGCAATTGATCTTTTAAATGCTGTAGTTGTTTTCCCTGTAAAAAGCGGTCGAGCGAATTAATAGTAATCGAGATGATTTCTTCCGTAGGTTTCTTCCAAGGAAAATCTTCTTCCCCGTACTGCGCCTGTAGGCTTTTTACTTCTTCCTTCATCTCTTCTATACTGCTGAAGGTGTTTGGAGGCTTCTCATTGTATTTCCAGTTTTCAGCATAAATTCCCCTGAAGATGGTAGGGAGCGGATCCATGAGCTGCATGGCTTCTCCCATATGAATGCGGTCGCGAAGGGCATGCATTACTGCACGCCAGATTATGAGCACCCTTTCTTTTTCTTCGGGATGCCCCAGGTCGCGGGCCAGGTCATTAACATAATCATACGCCTCTTTCGCGAATTTGTCAAAACTTAGATGTGATGCCATAGCTTATTTCTTTAAAATTAAATTTCAGTCGTTCTCCGGTTTAATATAGTAAAGCCGATAGTTTATTTCAAAAATCACAATGGGTTTAACCATATTAAAACCAGGTTGTTAAAATTGTTAGACAGAAAATTTTTACTTTTAAAGAAGCTTGCTGAAAATTTATTTTTAAGCTGGTTTTTCAGAAGTTTTTTGATATACCTTTGGATATATTTAAACCATTTAATGAAGAAATTTTTAGTTGTAAATAATCCCGATAACTGGAACCTTTCCCTTGAAAATATGGAAGTGATTTCGGCCAGGGAGTATCTTACAAATCCCGAATATGCCCGTCTTAAAAAAGCGCGGATTTTCAATTTATGTAAGGATTATTCTTACCAGAGTAAGGGATATTATGTATCCCTTTTAGCCGAGGCCCGCGGCCACCTGGCCATTCCTACCGTGATGAACCTGGTAGATTTAAGGGAACCCAGGCTTGTCAAGATCGTTTCAGATGAATTTGACGACCTCATTCAGAAAAGTTTAAAGGGGATTAAGTCACCAGAGTTTACATTAAGTATCTATTTTGGTCAAAATGTTGCCCAGAAGTACAGGGAATTGAGTACCATGTTTCACCGGCATTTTCAAATTCCGTTCTTAAGGGTGAAATTCACTTACACCAACAGGTGGAGCATAAAATCTATCAAAGCTTTGTCTGAAGTTGAGATTCCCAATGAACACCGGGAAGTCATGAGACAGTTTGCTATCCAGTATTTTGCGAAAAAGCGATATGATACTCCCAAAAATGAGACTTTTCAGTACGATTTGGCCATCCTCGTTCAGGATCATGATCCTGCACCGCCAAGTAACCCGAAAGCTTTGAAAAAGTTTGCAGAGATCGCCGAGAAAATGAATTTCTACGTGGAGTTTGTTTCTCCAAAAGACCTTTCCCGGCTTTCGTCTTTTGACGCACTTTTTATAAGGCAAAGTACAGAGGTGAACAACGAGGCTTATGCTTTTGCCCGCAAGGCCCAGCAGGAAGATATTGCCATAGTTGATTATCCCGATGCCATCCTTAAGTGCTGTAACAAGGTTTTTATGGCCGAAGCTCTCGAAAATTCGGGTATTCCCACGCCTAAAACAATCATTGTTCACAAAGACAACCGGAATAAAGTCGTAGAAAAGACCGGTCTTCCCCTGGTGTTAAAATCGCCCGATTCCACCTTTTCATTTGGGGTAAAAAAAGCAGCTACAGCCGAAGAGTACGAGAAATTGGTAGGGGAGATGCTCAAGAAATCTGAACTCGTCATTGCCCAGGAATACACCCCTTCAGATTACGACTGGAGGATTGGTATTCTTGACGATAAACCTCTCTTTGCCTGCCGCTATTACATGGCCAAAGGCCACTGGCAGATTTACAACTGGAATGCGAGGAAAAAAGACGACCAGGAAGGAAACGCAGATGTAATGTCTATTGATGAGGTGCCAAAAAAGGTACTTGATGTTGCCCTTAGATCGGCAAAACTTATGGGAAAAGGCCTTTACGGAATTGACGTCAAGGAGGTAAACGGCAAACCCCTGGTCATTGAGATCAACGATAATCCTAACATAGATTTTGGAGTGGAAGATCGCTTTTATGGAGATAAAGTTTATACTGAAGTCCTCACCGCTCTTAAAAACCGACTTGAAAAGAAAGCCGAATGAGTTATCACCTTTTTGAAGTTTACGGGATAGAACTTGAGTACATGCTGGTCAATTCGGCCAGCATGAAGGTCAATCCCATTGTAGATAAATTGTTGACCAGAAAACACGGATCTTTAACTTCTGATGTTGAAAATGGAAAAATAGAGTGGAGCAATGAACTTGTGGCTCATGTGGTAGAACTAAAAACCAACGGCCCTACCGCCAATCTTGACCAACTGGACGAACTTTTTGCTGAAAACGTGAGGGAGGTCAATGCACTGCTGAAGGAATTCAACACCAAACTTCTTCCCACAGCGGCTCATCCACTCATGGATCCCGAAAAAGAGATGCAGCTGTGGCAACACAACTACAGCAGGATTTATACGCTCTACAATCGCATTTTTGACTGCCGCGGCCATGGCTGGAGCAACGTTCAAAGCATGCATGTAAATCTGCCATTTTCGGGAGATGCCGAATTTGAAAAATTGCACGCGGCCGTAAGGATCCTCCTGCCTGTAATTCCCGGATTGAGTGCCAGTTCCCCCATTTTTGAGGGGAAATATACCGGCTTTAAAGACACCCGGATGCACGTGTACAAAACCAACCAGAAAGAAATTCCGGAGATGACGGGTAAAGTTATTCCGGAAAGGCTTTTTTCAAAGCAGGAGTACTACAGCGGAATTTTTGAGCCCATCAACAAGGCTATAAAACCCCACGATACCGAAAACATACTTGATCATCACTTCCTTAATTCCCGCGGCGCCATTGCGCGCTTTGACCGTGGAGCTATAGAGATACGGGTTATAGACCTGCAGGAATGCTCCGGGGCAGATATCGCCATTGCCGTTCTAATTATTGAAGCCCTTAAGTTGCTGGTGAGCGAAGAGCTGGTGTCACTTGAAGATCAAAAAAAGTGGAGTGAAAATGACCTTTTTGACATCTTTAATGAAGTAATTATTGCTGCTGAAGCAAGCATTATTCAAAATGCCGCATTTGCCGATATTTTCGATTTGCAGCCCGGGAGTTCGGTCAAAGATATTTGGAGGAGAATATATTCCCTTGTGAAGGAAAATATTTCTGAAAAGCACCGCAACAGCATTGAATTCTTGCTGAAGAACGGTAGCCTTTCCACAAGGATTTTAAAATCTCTTGGAGAGGATCCTTCAGAAGAAGAGATCATCAGGCTTTATCAAGAACTGGCAAATTGTCTTGAGGAAAACAGGTTTTTTGAAGCGTAGTTGATATTGGCTCTTTCTTCTGGATTTAATGAGTTTAAAACTGAAATATGAAGCTCGTATTAACTTGTGAACACGCCGGGAATGAAATTCCGCAGGAATATGAAAACCTTTTTTCAGAAGCAGCGGAAGTACTGGAAACCCACCGGGCTTATGATCCCGGAGCACTAGACCTGTTTAGGAAACTCTCGCTGCTGGCAGTTTTCGGGCAGGAATATATGATGAGTCGGCTCCTGGTAGAACCCAACCGTTCCCTGGGGCATGCGCAGCTATTTTCAGAATTCACGGCACAACTTCCGGGGGCTCAAAAAGAGCAAATTCTGGATGACTTTTATCTGCCATACCGCAACTACGTTGAGAGCAGGATTGGGGATCTTATTTCAGCAGGAAATGAGGTGCTGCATATTTCGGTTCATACTTTTACACCTGAATTGCACGGGGAGCAAAGGAATGCTGATATAGGATTGCTTTTTGACCCCGCCCGCAGTGCAGAAGCAGATTTTTGCACAAAATTTAAGAACAGCATTCTTCAGCAGGATAGAGATCTTAGGGTGCGATTCAATTATCCTTACCTGGGCGTGGATGACGGTTTTACTACTTATTTGCGCAAACAATTTTCGCAGCATTACCTGGGAATAGAGCTCGAGGTAAACCAGGCTTTTGTTCAAAAGGGAACAATGAAAAAGCGCCTCAAAAATGACATTTTTGAAGCGCTTTTTAAACTAAAATTGTAATTGTGCTTTTATCCGTTAAGGGTGGAATCGAGCGTGATTTCGGTGTTGAGCAGTTTGGAGATAGGGCAGTTCTCCTTGGCGTGCTTTACCAGCTTATCAAATTTCTCCTGCGAAATTCCAGGCACTTTTGCGGTAAGGATGAGGTGGGACTTCCTGATGGTTCCGTCTTCAAAAGTGATCTCGCATTTTGTCTCGAGCTCTACAGGATTGAATTCCTCTTCGCTGAGATTGGCCGAAAGCTGCATGGTAAAACAACCGGCATGTGCCGCGCCAATGAGTTCTTCGGGGTTTGTTCCCTTTTCATCTTCAAAACGGGTGTGGAAAGAGTAAGGCGTCTTTTGCAGGACCTGGCTTTGGGTAGATAAATTTCCTTTTCCTTCTTTAATGGTGCCGTTCCAAACGGCTGTTGCTTTTCTTTTCATGCTGTTGGTTTAGGTTTTAAGAGTATTAAATTATATAACAAAGCGGTAGCGAACATGTTACTGCTATGGTCTCACAGTACTTTGTCAAGTTGGCCCGAGAAAATTACTTATCTTCTTTAAGATTCCCCCCGGACTTTTGAAGGTACAATATTCTCACAAAGAATGAGCCTATAATCAGGTTAAAACTACCTTAAGTTCATTCCTGTAATGGGAGGGGGATTTTCCCGTGAATTTTTTGAACTGCTTATTGAAATGGCTAAAATTGTTGAATCCACTCTCAAAACACACTTCGGTAATGCTTACCTGTTTCTCATGAAGTAACTTGGCGGCGTGTACCAAACGGTATTCGTTTACGAATTGGGTAAAGGTTTTTCCTGTTATTTTCTTAAAATACCTGCAGAAGGCCGGTACGGTCATGCTTACCTTACCTGCTACTTCTTCAAGGCCAATGGAACGCTGAAACTCTTCTTTTACAAAGTTGAAAATGTTATTGATCCGGTGGTTGTCCTGTAGTTCGGTTTCCAGCAGAAAACCCTTTGCATTTAGTACAGAGTATTCTGTGGATTTTTCCATGAGGTGCAGAATTTCGAGCAGTCCAAGAAGGCGTTGAAAGGGAGGTTTATCTTCAAGGGCTTCCATTTTTCCCCCAATATCTTTTTTAGACCGGCCATTATAAACTATTCCCATTGTAGCCTTCTCAAAAAGGGCTTTTATGTTCTTAGTTTCGGGGAGTTCAAAAAAACTACCTCCCAAAAAGTCGGGTTTCATCTGTATCACTGTTTCATTTTCGTTGCCGGTGAGGCCATCGGTAAAACCACAGTGCGGGAGATTTGATCCTATGAGCATAAGATCTCCATCGCGGTAGTAAGAGATATGGCTCCCAATTTGCCTTTTGCCCGCCCCTTTGTTTACGTAGACCAGTTCAATTTCGGGATGATAATGCCAAAATGTGTGCTTCCTGTTTTGGTGGTGCTTATTATAGGTTCTGTACAGAATTGAACTTCCAAAAGCAGGCTCTATTTTTTCCAGTTCGGGTTTTACATTTATATTCATAAACAGGATAAAATTTTGAAATAAATTTAATTCGTGTAAAAATACATTACTTCTTCAAAATTACCCTTTACATGTACATATTTAACTTAAAACGTTGTAGTTGATAATAGTAATATCAATTTTAGACATATTTGTGCCAATTATGATCTATTTACAGACCTAATAAGCGAGTATGTTTGTTGTGTAAAATTTAATCTATTAACTAAAAAAGTGAAAATTATGAAAAAGCTAAAACACATCGCAGCAATTGTTTTTTTCCTTTGTACTTACTTTTATGCAGGTGCTATGGAAAAAGAGGAGGAAGTAAGATTGAATGGAGAGCAAACTTTGTTGATAGACCTTACAAATTTAAATCAGGGAACTGTTATTTTATTTGAAGATCAATTTGGGGTTACTCTTTACAAGGATGACCTGGTTACAGGCGGAAAATATAATAAGAGGCTTGACCTCGAAATGGTGCCGCCGGGAACCTACTTTTTAAAAGTGGATAAAAGATTTGCGACAAAAACCTGGAAGATTAAGAAATCTGTAGAGGGTGTAAAAATCCTTGGAAGTTCCTTTACTATAGATAAGCCTCATTTTCGGATCCAGGAAGAGATCCTGAATGTTTATGTTGCCAACCCCGAAAAGCAACCTATAGACATTATAGTGGAAGATGATTATGGAGTGGTTTTGACCTCTATCAAGGCTTCCGCTAAGAACTTTGAGAAATCTCTGGACTTTTCAAGGGTTCCGTCGGGAGAATATTTTGTGAAACTTCACAAGGGAAAAGAAGAATTTATTGAAAAGGTAGTTATTAACTAAGGATCAATCACTACTTAAAAAAGCTGCCCCGGGATTTTCCGGGGCAGTTTTATTTCTGAAAATAAAAAATGACTAGGCCTGTTTCAGGTAAACCACACCCATGGGTGGAAGTGTAAGGGATATAGAATTGTCTTTTCCGTGGGCCGTAAGTTCTGTGCTTTCAACTTCCCCTTCGTTTTTCACGTTACTTCCGCCCAGGCTGGCATCGTCGCTGTTAAAGATCTCCTTCCATTTTCCTTCTTTTTCAACACCAATCCTATAATTCTCCCGGGGCACGGGAGTAAAATTACACACCACCAGAATATGGTCTTTTGGGTCGTTGCCTTTTCTTAAAAAGCTGATGATGCTATTTTCTTCATCTTTGATATCAACCCATTCAAATCCTTCGTGTGAAAAGGCTTTTTCATACAGGGCGGGTTCCTTTTTGTACAACTCGTTCAGCACTTTAAAGGTCTCCTGGACTTGCCGGTGAGAATTCTCATTGGTTAAATGCCACTCCAGGCTCGAATCGTGATTCCATTCGGTAGTTTGACCAAATTCTGCGCCCATAAATAAAAGTTTGGTTCCGGGGTGTGCGTACATGTAGGCATACAGCGTGCGAAGGTTGGCAAATTTATTCCAGTCGTCACCCGGCATTTTATTGAGGATAGACTGCTTTCCGTAGACCACCTCATCATGTGATAGTGGTAACATAAAGTTTTCAGTAAATGCGTAATTCGAACTGAACGTAATGGTGTTCTGGTGATATTTCCTGTTGATAGGGTCTTCACTAAAATATTTCAGGGTATCGTGCATCCAGCCCATCATCCATTTCATCCCAAAGCCAAGCCCCCCGATATAAGTGGGTTTTGAGACCATGGGCCAGGCGGTAGATTCTTCGGCAATGGTCACGGCATCGGGGAATTCCTTGTACACCACTTCATTGAATTCTTTAAGGAAACTAATTGCCTCAAGATTCTCTCTTCCGCCGTGTTCATTGGGTTCCCATTCACCTTCTTTTCTGGAATAATCCAGGTATAACATAGAGGCCACCGCATCAACCCTTAGGCCATCGGCATGAAATTTATCTAACCAGAAGACTGCGTTGCTTATAAGGAAAGATCGTACCTCGTTGCGGCCATAATTGAAGATATAGCTCTGCCAGTCGGGGTGAAACCCTTTTTTGGGATCGGCGTGTTCATACAGGTAAGTACCGTCAAAATAATGCAGGCCGTGCAAATCTGAAGGAAAGTGGGAGGGAACCCAGTCAAGGATCACCCCAATGCCGGCCTGGTGCAGGCTGTCTATGAGCTTCATGAACTCCTGTGGAGTACCAAAGCGGCTCGAAGGTGCAAAATAGCCGGTAATCTGGTAGCCCCAAGATCCAAAGAATGGATGTTCCATCACGGGCATGAATTCTACGTGGGTGAAGCCCAGTTCTTTGATATACTCAGGAAGTTGTTCAGCCAGCTCTAAGTAAGTGAGTGACCTGAGGTTATCTTCGGGCACACGCTTCCATGAACCCAGGTGCAGTTCGTATACCGACATGGGCCGGGCCTGTCCTTCTTTTTTCTTGCGGTCTTTCATCCACACTTTGTCTTTCCAGGTATTCTCCAGATCCCAGACCACAGAAGCTGTGTTGGGCGGAGTTTCCCATTGAAAAGCAAACGGGTCTCCTTTATCGGCTTCATAGCCGTTGTTTGACCTTATAAAATATTTGTACAAACTGCCCTTTTTGGCACCCGGGATGAACACTTCCCATATCCCTGAACCATCCCAACGGGCTTTCATGGGGTTAGAATCCCTGTCCCAATTATTGAAATCTCCTACTACCGCAACTTTTTCGGCATTTGGAGCCCAAACAGCGAAATAAACCCCCTCGGTGCCCATATATTCCATAAGGTGGGAACCTAATTTGTTGTAAAGGTGGTAATGTTTGCCTTCGCGGAACAGGTGAATGTCAAATTCGGTTAGTAAAGTAGCTTCAACAGGCTTGTCTGAAGATGATTTTTGCTCTTCTTTCTTGTTGGTAGCCAGATCTTCCACCTGTTTTTTAGCCTTTTGGGCAGCTGTCATTACTTCCTCTTTATCGGGCAAAATCTCTTCCACTTTTTTCTTTGCTTTTTCAGCCTTCGGAATTAATTTCTCGGCAAAACTTCCGGCGGCATCCTTCATGTTTTCAATGTCTTCAGCATCGGGCAGCAGGTCTTTTGCCTTTTTTTCGAGGTCATTTTTAGTGCTTTCTTTTGGAGTGACTTTTTTCTTGATAGCATCGGCAGTGTCTTTGGCTGCGTCTTTTAGATCTTCGGAAGGCGAAGTGTTGGGCAACTTCATTTTCTCTTCGGCACTAATGCCCTCTACTTTCTTTTGACGAGACATTTTCTTTGCAGGTTTCTTTTCTGCTGCTTTTGCAGCCGGTTTAGATTCCTTTTTCACCTCAGATTTTTTGCCTTTTGTTTCCGAAGATTTTTTGCTTTTTCTGGTTCCGGTCTTTTTCTCGGGACTCTCTTCGGGGGTAGTGGTTACCTTGCTTGCTGGCGCTGCAACATCGGGCACCTGCTCATCAGTAAGCGGTTCCTTGAATTTGGCAGGCCTGGAAGTTGTTCCCGCATTTTTCTTTCCTGCGGAAGTTTTCTTCGCCTTACTTTTAGGCTTCGGACTGGCCGCAGCATCTGAATCGGGCATCTTTGTCTTTGGCAGACCGGTCTTTAATTTTGTGCTTTTTGACTCCTTATCTGATGCGGTTTTTTTCTCTGAAGCTGTTTTTGAAGTTCCCGACTTTTTAACAGCCGTGGTTTTTTTAACAGCAGGTTTATTGGAAGCCGTTTTCTCTGAAGCCGTTTTCTTAGCCTCGGCCTTCTTCAGAGTTTTTTTACCTACACCTTTTGGCCCTTTTACTTCCCCCGATTCTTCAGCAGATTTTTTGCCTTTATCCACGGGAGCTTTGGGAGCTTTTCCGGTGTCAGAAACATTTTTATCTATATCTTTTTTATTGTTTTCTTTCTTAGCCATGATTTATTGTTTTATACATGATTTAATTCCCCTTAGCGGGATCAAGACCCAGTCTGGCCGGTTGTTCAATTCGTAGTTCATCTCGTAGATCGCCTTTTCAAGCAGGAAGATCTGCATGAGGATCTCGGTATCGTCCTCATTTGGCGGAATAAAGTCATTTTCGCCTACGTGCTCGTAGTAGCCTTTGAGGAACATTTGGGTGACCAGGTAATACCAGTTCTCTGCCCAGATATCTAGGTCGCCTTCTTTGTTGTGATCGTCAAATTCAGATTCTATGATGCTGCTGTAAGCGGCATAGTGGAAAGAGCGAACCATACCGGCCACATCACGCAGCGGCGATCTTTTTAATCTTCGTTCACTAAAAGACCTTGCGGGTTCGCCCTCAAAATCTATGATCACAAAGTCTTTACCTGTCCATAGAACCTGCCCAAGATGGTAGTCGCCATGGGTCCTTATCTTCATGATAGGGATCTTATGGTCGTAGACTTTTTTAAAGGTGTTGAGCACTTCAGTTTTCATATCAAGCACTTCCTGAGCTTCTTCCCGTATATGCTCCGGAAGGGTTTTTATACTCTTCTGAAGGTTTTGGAAAGCATTTCGGGTAAGCGATTGCAGGGAAGAGAACAATGACCTCTGGTAGTGCAGAGAAAATGGTTCAGGTTCAAAATCCTTTTCCATAGGGTTTGCTGCCAGTGCTTTGTGCATTTCGGCGGTTCTTTGGCCTAACAAGAATATCCTTTCAGGAAAAACAGCGCCCATTAATTCTTTCAGGTTTTCTGAAAGGTCCTGGTAAGAAAGCGGTTTAAGCGTATGTTCTACCGGCTCAAATTCCTGGTCTTTCGGGAGGGTGAGTACCCTGTCAAAAAAGCGGTTTAGCGCATCTTTTGTATAATCCCATGCATCGCCCTGGTTGGGCACAAGGTCCTGCATCATTCCCAGTACAATGATGTTCCTGGGGTCGGGTTTGTACTCAATTGCACCCACAAATCGGGGGGAGTTTTTGTATTCTGTTTTTTCAGTGAGATAGCGGGTGATCTCGAGGTCTGGATTGATGGTATTATCCAGTTTTCGGTATAATTTTAAGAAGTATTTATTGTCAAAAATGAGCGAGGTGTTGCTCTGCTCGGCATTGAGGATCTTGGAGTGTACCTTTTTCCCTTCGGCTTCAAGATTTTCTTCACTGTGGTAGAAAACCAGGTTGCCGCGGCCGCTCTTCAGCCTTCTTCCTTTTCGGATATTTCTGAAAAGCACATTTCTGAAGTTCTCGCTGTAAACCGAATCAAAAAGATATCCTTCTTCACCATCTATCTTCAGTTTGGCAATAATTCCTTTGCCGGGGATTTCTTTGAATTCATCTTCGTGTTTCGGACTTAAAAATCCGAGCGGAAGCTGATAAACTTCCGGCAGGCCATCATTATAGCTCACTTCAATAGTGATTAAAGTTGAAGGGATATCTTTTACGGGTATGTCTACCTTGTTCACCACAGAGATACTCTGAATGACTCTGGATTTGCCCCCAAACCAGCGACAGGTATTGAGGTAGCCCGGAAGAATACTTTGTTCTAATTTGGTCTTGGTCTTATTGTTTAGAAGTTGCTCCCAGTTGTCTATACTTAATACCGGCGTTTCTGACTGTGCCACATGGCCTTCCTCTTTTTGTAACTGGAACCAGTAATAACCGTGGGGCGCCATGGTAAACAGGTAAGGGTGTTCGGTGATCCTGGGGAATTTGTTATGGCTGAACACTTCTACCGGAATATACCCTTCATAGGCCTCAAGATCGAGTTCGGCAGCCTGTGGAAAGCGGGAGAGGTTCCCCAACACAAGTATGTCTTCATCTTCATAAGTCCGCGTGTATGCTATGATCTTTGCATTGCTGGGAGAGAGAAAATTAATGTCTCCGCGACCAAAGGCTTTGTACTTTTTTCTCATGCTTATGATCCTCTTCATCCACCACAAGAGCGAAGAAGAATTCATTTGTTCGGTCTCAACGTTGATGGATTCGTACTTATATGCCGGATCTATAATGACCGGCAGGTAAAGCTTGTGCGGATTTGCATGGGAGAATCCGGCATTGCGGTCTGATGACCATTGCATGGGCGTTCTCACCCCGTCACGGTCTCCCAGATAGTAATTGTCTCCCATACCAATCTCGTCTCCGTAATAGATCACCGGGGTGCCGGGAAGGGAGAAGAGCAGCACGTTCATCAATTCTATTTTATTGCGGTTGTTCTCAAGCAGTGGAGCCAGCCTGTGGCGTATCCCAACGTTGATCTTCGCCTGCGGGTCTTTGGTGTAGACCTTGTACATGTAATCCCTTTCTTCATCGGTCACCATTTCGAGGGTCAATTCATCGTGGTTCCGAAGAAAAATTGCCCACTGGCAGTTCTCCGGAATTTCCGGAGTCTGGTCAATAATATCCATAATGGGATAGCGGTCTTCCATCTTGACCGACATGAACATCCTGGGCATAATGGGGAAGTGGTAGTTCATATGGCACTCGTTGCCTTCCCCAAAATACGCTGCCGAATCTTCTGGCCACATATTGGCTTCAGCCAGCAAAAGTTTGTTCTCGTACTTCTTGTCTACATGCGCTCTTAACTTCTGAAGGAATTCATGCGTTTCCGGCAGGTTTTCACAGTTTGTGCCTTCCCTCTCGAAGAGGTAAGGCACGGCATCAAGCCTGAAGCCATCCACACCCATATCAAACCAGAAGTCAATTACATCAAACACTTCCTGCTGCACTTTTGGATTATCAAAATTCAAATCGGGTTGATGACTAAAAAAGCGGTGCCAGAAATACTGTTGCGCCACCGGGTCCCACGTCCAGTTAGAAGGTTCGGTATCTGTAAAGATGATTCGGGTATCTTTATATTTGGTAGGGTCATCGGTCCATACGTAGTAATCCCTCTCGGGAGAACCTATGGGGGCGTTTCTTGCTTCCTGAAACCACGGGTGCTGGTCTGACGTGTGATTGATAACCAGCTCGGTAATGATCTTTAATCCGCGGCTATGTGCTTCATCAATAAGCTTTTTGAAGGTGTCAAGATCTCCATAAGATGGGTTAATGCTGTAGTAGTCGGCAATGTCATAACCGTCATCCCTAAGGGGGGAAGGGTAGAATGGCAGCAGCCATATTGCTGTCACCCCCAGGTCTTCCAGGTAGTCCAGCTTTTGCAGCAGGCCTTCAAAATCACCTATTCCGTCACCATTGCTATCAAAAAAGGCTTTAATATGAAGTTCGTAAATAATAGCATCTTTATACCAGGTTTCCTGATCGCTCGCTTGAAGTGGTTTGATCATCGGTTTTTATCTTTTATTGGATTGGTTTTTTAGTTTCTACTTTTAAAATATGTGCGGGTATGGCCCGTGGGTGCAGCTCTACATAATTCCATGCATCCTGCCATATATAGCTGGCGCCTGTTAACAGGTCTCTCACCGAATAAGATTCGTGCGGGTCTATTTGAAGCCTTTCAAGCGGAACTTCAACCCAACCCGACTGGGTATTGTGAGGATCGAGGTTCACTACAATGATCAACCTGTTCTTTCCATCCTTATCTACTTTAGAATAGGAGATCAATTTATCATTGTCGGTTTTACAGAATTCAATATTCCAGGTGGTTTGCAGCGCCTCGTTCTCATTCCTAATCCGGTTGAGGATGCTTATCATCTCTTTAATACGGGTATTGCGGTGCCAGTCCCAGTGATAGATCTGGTATTTTTCTGAATGCACATACTCTTCCTTGCCGGGATAAGGTTCGTTGAGGCCAAATTCAAAGACAGGTCCGTAAAGGCCATAATTGGAAGACATAGTGGCCGCAAGGATGAGCCTTATTAAAAATGAGGGCTCTTCTTTGTGTTCCAGGGAAATTGGAAGTATATCGGGGGTATTGGGCCAGAAGTTGGGCCTGTAATACTCCCGCACTTCAGTCTTTGTAAGTTGGGTGAGGTATTCTTCAAATTCCTCTTTGGTATTTCTCCAGGTAAAGTAGGTGTAGGATTGGTTAAACCCAATTTTTGCCAGTTCCTCCATTACCCGGGGGCGCGTAAAAGCTTCCGCTAGAAAAATTATCCCCTCATGCTTTTTGTTGATCTCGGCAATGCACCATTCCCAGAAAAGAAAGGTCTTGGTATGCGGATTATCAACTCTAAAAACATTCACGCCTTTAGCTATCCAGAATTCAACTATACTTTTCAATTCTTCCCACAGGTTCTCCCAGTCTTCAGTCTCAAAATTTACCGGAAGCACATCCTGATATTTCTTCGGCGGATTTTCAGCGTATTGCACTGTACCGTCTGGTCGCCATTTGAACCACTGCGGGTGTTCCTTTACATAAGGATGGTCTGGCGAACACTGGATGGCAAAATCCAAAGCGATCTCAATCCCCAGGTCTTTGGCCTTCTTCACTAGGCTGGTAAAATCTTCCATGCTCCCCAGCTCGGGATGTATGGCTTTATGGCCTCCTTCGCTGGCACCAATGGCCCAGGGTGAACCCGGATCTCCTTCCTCGGCTTCGGTAGCGTTGTTAAGTCCTTTTCTATGGCTGTGCCCAATGGGGTGTATGGGCGGAAAATATATAGTATCAAACCCCATTTTTGACACCTCAGGCAGTATGTTCTCGCAATCTTTAAAGGTTCCGTGTCTGCCTTTTTCGGGGGAAGCAGATCGGGGAAAGAATTCGTACCAGGCACTAAAGAGTGCCTTTTTCCTTTCTACCCTTACTTCGAGTATCTTATCATAAGGAAAAGCCTTGTCGCGGTTACGGGATTCATACATGGCTTTTGAAGCCGAATCACTCAAGGCTTCAGACACAGCTCTTTGCTCATGCTCTTCATCCCTGAATAGGTCGAACCAGTTTTTTAGCTTTTTCTTGTTGGGGGAAGAGGCGCGGGCAAGGGCTTCTTCCATTAATTCGGCTCCTATGAGGAGTTCGGTCTTTAGATTTTGATTGGCGGCTGCTTTTTTCTCCAGGCTGTCCTGCCAGGTGGCAAAATGATCTACCCACGATTCTATGGTGTATTCGTACACCCCGGTTTCGGGCAATTCAAAAGTTGCGCTCCAGTGGTCGTTTCCCTCAAAGATCATCGGCTTTTCCTGCCATTTCTTTTCACGGCCCCTGCCTGTTCTTTTTTCGCGGAAGAGCAGCACCGCGTCCACCTTGTCATGCCCGTCTCCAAAAATGTCGGCTTCCACTTTTATTTCTTCTTCTATTACTCTTTTTATAGGATATTTTCCGCAGTCAATTTGGGGTTTCACATTTCTTATACTCACTCGCTTGTGACCTTCAATTTTCATAGGGTATATTTATTGGATAAATGGTTGATTATTTCCCGAAATGCCTGTGATTTCGGGTATTCCTGCATTCTAAAACACTTAAATTTAGGCAAGTATATGCACACCCTTAGTTAAAAAACTATTAAACATTAAATCTTCCATTTTATCCTTCTTAGCTTTGAGTGTATTTGAAATTCAGGAAGAAAGAAACCTATGGGAAAGAAAGTTGGTGCAGTATATAAAGGACATGAAAAAGTTGAATTTTGCGTATGGGCACCTTTTGCCAAAACTGTTGAAGTAGTATTTGAAAAATCTAAAAACGCCGAAGATCTTATTAAAGATAATAAAGGTTACTGGTGTAAAGAAGTAAAAAATGTTGCCCCGGGCGACACCTATAAATTCCGCCTCGATCAAAAAGATGAATTTCCCGATCCCGCTTCCCTTTCCCAACCGCAGGGTGTTCATTCGTGGTCACAGGTTATAGACCACAGCGCCCATGAGTGGCAGGATAGGGAATGGAAAGGCAGGCAGCTTTCTGAAATGATCATTTATGAGCTCCACGTGGGCAGCTTTACCAAAACAGGGACTTTTGAAGGCGTTATCGATAAACTCGGCCACCTGGAAGAACTGGGTGTAAACACCATTGAGCTAATGCCCGTGGCCCAGTTTCCCGGGGAGCGCAACTGGGGGTATGATGGCGTGTACCCCTTTGCAGCACAGGATAGCTACGGCGGAGCGGCCGGGCTTAAAAAACTTGTAGATGCCTGCCACGCCCAGGGTATAAGCGTGATCCTCGATGTGGTTTACAACCATCTTGGCCCCGAAGGAAACTACATTTCCCAATACGGCCCTTATTTTACCGATAAATACCATACGCCCTGGGGAAGTGCTTTAAATTTTGACGATGAATATTCAGATCAGGTGAGGCAGCATTTTATTCAGAATGCGCTCATGTGGCTTGAAGGTTTCCATCTTGACGGTCTCCGCCTCGATGCCGTTCACGAGATCATCGACAGGGGCGCAAGGCATTTTCTGAAGGAATTAAGCGAGAAGACCGACGCACTGGAAACAAAGACCGGAAGAAAATATGTGCTCATTGCCGAAAGCGACCTCAATGATACCAAATTAATAAGAGATTATGAGCACGGGGGCTTTGGGCTGGAAGGCCAGTGGGTAGACGATTTTCACCACGCCCTGCACACCATCCTCACCGGGGAAGACGCAGGTTATTATACCGACTACGGAAAAATGGAATTCCTGGCCAAATCTTTTAAACAGGCTTTTATCTACGACGGAATTTATTCGCCCTTTCGCAAGCGCAGCATCGGCAATGCTCCTGCCGGGCTTGAGCCTTCCCATTTTGTGATCTGTATCCAGAACCACGATCAGGTGGGGAACAGGCTGCTGGGCGAACGCTTCGCTGAGCTGCTGAGTTTTGAAAAACAGAAGCTCGCTGCCGCCACCATGCTCAGCGCGCCATTTGTGCCCATGCTTTTTATGGGGGAAGAGTTCGGGGAAAAGAATCGTTTTCAGTATTTTGTGAGCCACGGCGATGCCAGCCTTGTAAAAGCAGTACAGGAGGGCCGAAAAAGGGAATTCGAGTACTTCTTTCACTCTCATTCTGAAGTCGATTTTCCCGATCCGCAGGCCAAAAGCACTTTTGAAAATTCAAAGCTCAACTGGCATTTTAAGAAAGATGATCAGAAAAACAAGCTGTTTAATTTTTATAAGAAACTTATAAAGCTGAAAAAACAAGGGGCTTTCGGGCTTTTTAGCCTCCAAAATGCCACTTTTGAAGCCGATGAGGACAAAAAACTCCTGAAGGTTTCAGCAAAGGATGAAAATTCAGTCTTAACCGGTATTTATAACTTCGGAAGTTCAGAGTATTCAGAAAAAATTTTAGAAAAAATACCCCCCCGGCCCCTCATCTTTTCTGCAGATAAAAAATGGGGTGGAAATAAGGATTCAAACGAACTTTTTGATTCAGGAAATATCATTGTACCTGCAGAAGCGGCAGTGATTTACAGGTCTTAAAAATATGCGTTAAAAATGCCCTTTTTGGGACCCCGCTTTTGTGGCAGATCAATAATTAATAAAAAACATTATGAGCAAAAAATATGTATGTGTGCACGGCCATTTTTACCAGCCGCCAAGAGAAAACCCCTGGCTTAACAAGGTAGAGATTCAGGAATCGGCATACCCTTACCACGACTGGAACCACCGCATTAACGCCGAATGTTATGTGCGCAATTCCGCTTCCCGTATTTTGGATGAAGAAGGAAAGATACAGGCCATTATGAACAATTATGCCTGGATGAGCTTTAACATTGGCCCTACTTTACTGGCCTGGATGGAAAACGAAACCCCCGAGACCTATGAAGCCATCCTGGAAGCCGATAAACTGAGCCAGGAAACTTTTTCGGGCCACGGGGCGGCTCTGGCCCAGGCCTACAACCACCTTATTATGCCACTGGCCAACAAACGTGACCAGGAAACTCAGGTGATTTGGGGGATAGAAGATTTTAAATCCCGTTACGGCCGCATGCCCGAAGGTATGTGGCTGGGGGAGACCGCCGTGAATACCGATGTTCTCGAAACGCTCGCAAAACACGGCATTAAGTTCACTATTTTATCGCCCTACCAGGCAAAACAGGTGAGAAAAATTGGTGCGAAAGACTGGGAAGATGCCACAGATGCCAAGGTGAACACCCGCCGTGCCTATACCTGCAAACTGCCTTCGGGAAATGAGATCAGCCTTTTCTTTTATGACGGCCCGGCTTCGCAGGCGGTTGCTTTTGAAGGGCTTTTGAACAACGGGGAAGCTTTTGCCGACAGGCTCCGGGGGCAATTTGCCAATCATGACGATAGGGAACTGGTGCACATTGCCACCGATGGCGAAAGTTACGGCCACCACCATAAACTCGGGGAAATGGCACTGTCTTATTGCCTGCATTCGCTCGAAGAGG
Source organism: Salinimicrobium tongyeongense (assembly GCF_026109735.1). Classification (NCBI taxonomy): domain Bacteria; kingdom Pseudomonadati; phylum Bacteroidota; class Flavobacteriia; order Flavobacteriales; family Flavobacteriaceae; genus Salinimicrobium; species Salinimicrobium tongyeongense. Next base: position 3,190,887 of record NZ_CP069620.1, read on the forward strand.
ATGAAGATTTGAACCTTACCATTTATGGGGAATTTTTGGAAAAATTTCCGCCCGAATATGAGGCGCAAATCATAGAAGATACCTCCTGGAGCTGTTATCACGGGGTGGAGCGCTGGCGCAGCGACTGCGGATGCAATACCGGTGGGAATGGAGACTGGGATCAAAAATGGCGTAAACCGCTGCGGGAAGCTTTTGATAAGGTGCGCGAAAAACTGATTGCCCTTTATGAAAAGGAAATGGGCGCGTATACTGAAGATCCCTGGGAAGTGCGCAATAAGTACATCAAAGTAATTCTCGACCGGAGTAACGAAAACGTAAGGAATTTTCTTTCAGAAAATTTTGGCGGGAATTTGTCTGAAGATGATGAAGTGAAGCTGCTCAAGCTACTCGAAATGCAGTACCACACCATGTTGATGTACACCAGTTGCGGCTGGTTCTTTGACGAGGTAACGGGCATTGAATCCATGCAGGATATTTTCTATGCCCAACGTGCGGTACAGCTGGCCGAAGAAATAAGCGGCGACAGCTATGAACCCGATTTTGTGGAATCTCTCAAAAAAATACCGAGCAACATCAAAGAATACGGCACTGTTCATAAAGCATATGAGCTTTTTGTAAAGCCCATGGAGCTCGATATGATAAGGATTGGTGCCCACTACGCGATCTCTTCTATTTTTGAGGAGTTCCCCGAAGAGGTCACACTTTACAACTTTAGCGCCACCACCAAGGCCAGCCATTACTATGAAGCCGGAAAGCAAAAGTTAATGATTGCCCGCACCGAGTTCCGCAGTGATATTACCTGGGAAAAACTGGATATCTCTTATGCCGTACTTTACATGGGAGATCATCATATTTTTGGCGGGGTGCGCCAGTACATTGGCACAGAAGCCCTCGAAGAGCTGCACAACAAGATGGCTTTCTATTTTGAAAAGGGAAATATCTACGAGATCTTCAACCTTATGGATACCCACTTCGGAAACCACAACTACTCTTTCTGGCATTTGTTCCGCGATGAGCAGCACCATATTATGAAACAGGTCATGGAAAACAACCTCACCGGGGCCGAAGGTGCCATGCAGCAGTTGTATGACCAGACTTATCCTTTGCTTAAGACGTTCCAGGAGATCAACATGCGGGTACCTACCAGGCTTAAACTGCCGGTAGAGATGGCTGTGAACAACAGGCTCGTAAAGGAACTAAAAAAGAAAGACTGCAACTTTAAAAAACTGGAGATCCAGATAAAATCGGCAGTTTCAATTCAGGCGAACCTGGATATGGTGACGCTTAACTTCCTTGCAGACCGGCGCCTGACCGAAAAAATGCTGGAACTGGAGAAAAATCCGCTGGACTTTAAATTGCTGAAAAAAGTCAATTCCCTGCTTCAAATGCTTGAAGATACGCCCTTGTCTCCCGAAAAATGGCAGGCGCAGAATATCACCTTCGGAATAAAAGAAGAACATTATCAAACTATGCTAGAGCGCAGTGAAGAAGGCGATGAGGTTGCGGGCAAATGGGTACAGGCTTTTCAGCAGCTTGAAGAATCTGTAAACCTCTCTCTCGAATGAAAAATCCCGTCTCAACATACAGGATCCAGCTTTCCCCCGAGTATACCCTCGAAAATCTCAACGAGATTTTGGATTACCTGGAAAAGCTGGGCATTTCCACGATTTATTCGGCACCTTTTTTCCAGGCCCGAAAGGGCAGCAGCCATGGGTATGACATCACAAACCCGTTTAAGCTCAACAAGGAGATTGGCAGGCTCGATATGTTCAGAAATTTGAGCAACAGGCTGAAGCAAAAGAACATGTCCTGGCTGCAGGATATTGTGCCCAATCACATGGCCTTTGATGGCGACAACATCTGGTTGCAGGATATTTTTGAGCTAGGCCCGCAATCGCTGCATTACCATTTTTTTGATATAGATTGGGAGCAATCGGGCAAAGTGATGGCGCCTTTCCTGGGAAATCCTTTAGCTGAAGTCCTTCAGCAAAAAGAATTGCAGCTTAAGGTGTCAAAAAGGGGATTTTTGTTCAGGTATTTTGATCACGAATACCTGGCTTCGGCCAGATCTTATGCCAATATCCTCGGAAAAGAATCCGGAGAGGCCTGGGAAAACAAATTCCGGAATTTTTCCGCAGAAAATGAGAAATGGGAAGAGCTCAAGGAATATTTTCTTCGGGAATACGATAAAGATCCGGATTTTCGAAAGAAAATAGATAAGAGGGTTGAGGAGATCAACACTTCCGAAGAAAAGCTGAAAAAGATCCTTGACGAGCAGTATTTTTTGCCGGCCCACTGGAAAGAAACCGAGACGAACATCAATTACCGCCGGTTTTTTACCATTAATGACCTTATTTGCCTGCGCATGGAAGAGCGGGAGGTGTTTGAGAGCTATCACCGCTTTATACTTCAGCTCTGTGAGGAAGGTTTGGTACAGGGGCTGCGCATAGACCATGTTGACGGACTGCTAGACCCAAAAACTTACCTGCAGCGGCTTCGGGAGAAGTTGGGAGACGATTTCTATATCACCATAGAAAAGATCCTGGAGTGGGATGAAAAGCTGCCTGTACACTGGCCGGTAGAGGGGACCAGCGGCTACGGTTTTCTAGCCACGGTGAACCAGTTGCTTACCAGCCCGAAAGGGGAAGATGAATTTTTTGAGGCCTACCAGGCCCTGTACCCAAAGCAGGCCGATTATCATGAGCTGGTTTATGAGCAAAAGCAGTTTATTCTTGAAGAACGAATGGGCGGGGAATACAAAAACCTCTGGGAAATGGCATTAAAGCTCGATCTTCTGGATGAAGAGGAGAATAACAGGCTGGCTTTGGGGGCATTTTTGGCCGCCTTCCCGGTCTACCGTATCTATCCTGAAGATTACCCTTTAAAAAAACGGCAGAAAAAAATCATTGATGCCGCTTTTCAAACCGCTGCAGCCCATAAACCCGAGCTGGAAAAGGAACTGGAGCAGGTCAAGAACATCTTTTTGGGAGAAGCTGGAAAAGACCGGGAGAATATGTTGCAGTTCCTGCAAAGATGTCAGCAATTCACGGGTCCGCTTGCGGCAAAAGGCGTTGAAGACACCACTTTTTATATATATAACGAATTGATCTCGCACAACGAAGTAGGCGATTCTCCCGAGAATTTCGGGCTTTCAATTAGCGGTTTTCACGACAGGATGAAGTTGCGGCTTGAAGATTTTCCGCTATCCATAAATGCCACTGCAACCCACGACACCAAGCGCGGCGAAGATGCCCGAATGAGGCTCAATGTGCTGAGTGAAATAGGAGCCGAGTGGTTTGAAAAAGTAGAAGAATGGCGAAATATTTCCAAAAAAGCGAGAAAAGACCCTGGCGTTCCCAATTCAAATGAAACCTATTTTATTTTTCAGATGCTCGTGGGTGCCTGGCCACATGAAGGAGAGCCGGGAGAGGAATTTTTGGAGCGTTCTACGGCTTATTTACAGAAAGTGCTGCGGGAGGCCAAAGAAAATTCGTCCTGGGCGCAGCCCGACGAGGACTATGAAAATAAGGTCTACGATTTCCTGGAAGAACTTCTCAAAAATGACATTTTCAGGGAATCTTTTAGCGGGTTCCATCACAAGGTTTCGGCTTTTGGAGCGGTAAAATCGCTGTCGCAATCTTTGCTGAAGATTACCGCCCCCGGAATTCCCGATATTTACCAGGGCACAGAGCTGTGGGACCTTAGCTACGTAGATCCCGATAACCGAAGGCCGGTGGATTATGAGCTTCGGAAAAAATACCTATCCGAATTTGATTCGGTTACTCCCGAAGAATTGGGGCAGCATCTTGAAAACCTGAAGCAGGATTACCGGTCGGGCAGGATCAAAATGTACTGCCTTCACCGCGCGCTTGTTTTGCGCAGGGAAATTCCCAATACCTTTGAAAATGGCGATTATATTCCGCTCCAGGTGAAGGGGGAACTTAGGGAGCACGTGCTCGCCTTTGCCCGTAAAGATGCTGAAAACACCGTGCTGGTGGTAGTTCCGGTGATGGTAACGCAGCTTTTTACTGAAGAACTTCAGCTTAAAGACCTGCAACAGGAGCTGAAAGTAATTTTACCCGAAAACATCAAAGGAAGTTTCAAAAATGTCATTTCTGAAGAAGATTTTTCTTCCGAAGAAATTGATGTACATGAGCTTTTTAAGAAATTTCCGGTAGCACTTTTAAAACAGAAGCATTAATATGAAACTAAAAAGAAGCAGCGGAATTCTTTTACATATCACCTCTTTGCCCGGCAGGTTTGGGATTGGGGATCTTGGCCCCGAAGCCTTTAAGTTTCTCGATTTCCTTAAAAAATCGGGCTATTCGTACTGGCAAATCCTGCCGCTCAACCCCACAGACGGTATTTACCATCACTCTCCCTACAGCAGCCATTCGGCTTTCGCCGGGAATCCTTTATTGATTAGCCCGCAGCTGCTTGAAGAAGAGGGCTATGTTGATTTAAGTGACTTTTCGGTACCTTTTGAAATAAGCTCAGAAAAAGTCATTTTTGACACTGTAGTAAATTATAAAGAGGAAATATTTGATGCGGCTTACAGACAGTTCAAATCCCGGGATAAAGTTGATCCTGATTTTGCCGAATTCGTAAAAATCCATGCGGACTGGCTTGATAATTACAGCCTGTACCTTGCGCTGCGGCACAAATATGACAGGAAAAACTGGACCGACTGGCCCAAAGAATTGCGCGACAGGCAACCTGCAGCTTTGCAAAAGGCAAAAACCGAATTAAAGGATCAAATTGAGCGGGAAAAATTTGTGCAGTTTTTGTTCTTTTCACAATGGTCGCGCCTTATTCTGGAAGCCCACAACAACGGCATTCAGATATTTGGGGATGTTCCGTTTTATATAAACCATGATAGTGCCGATTGCTGGGCTAATCCTGAAATTTTTAAACTGGATGAGGAGAAACAACCCACACATATTTCGGGTGTGCCTCCAGACCTTTTCAGCAAAACAGGTCAATTGTGGGGAACCCCGGTTTACAACTGGCAAGTGCTTAAAGCAAGTGGTTACGACTGGTGGAAACAGCGGCTGCGACAAAATTTGCTGCTGTTTGACGTGGTGCGGATCGACCATTTTAGGGCCTTTGCCGATTACTGGGAGGTGCCGGCAGGGGAGAAGACCGCGATAAACGGAACATGGGCCGAAACTCCGGGTTCCGATTTCTTTCATCAGGTAAAAACTGAATTTCCCGATATGCCCTTTATAGCAGAAGATCTCGGCCTTCTTGATCAGGCAGTATATGACCTTCTGGAAGAATTTAAATTTCCGGGAATGAAAGTGCTGCAGTTCGCTTTTGGGGATACCAACCGCAAAAACCCTTATATTCCTTATAATCACGAGTTCAACAGCATTGTGTACACCGGCACCCATGACAATAACACCACTGCAGGCTGGTTTAAAGACAGCGGGAAGGAGGTGCGGGAGCATTTGGAGCAATACACAGGTCAAAAAATCACTGAAAACAATGTACACGAGCTGCTGTGCCGCATGGCCTTGGCATCGGTGGCGGCTGTGGCTATCCTGCCTTTGCAGGACATTCTTGGGCTGGGCAGCGAAGCGATCATGAATACGCCCGGCAGTACGAAGGGCAACTGGTCGTGGAGAATTACTTCGGAAGGGATCCCGGTGCAGAGCGCAGAAAAGTTATACAGGCAGAATGAACTGTACGGAAGAATTCCGCAGTAAAAAAACTCTCGAAAATGACATTTTTTGAGAGGGAATCCGTTTTTTTCAGCTTCAATTCAGCTACATAAAAAAGGCTGTTTTAAATTCGATCAATAAGAGTGAATCTAAAACAGCCCCTATTTGTATTTCCTGATTATTAAGCTGCTGCAAGATATTTTTTACAGGCTTCTTCACATTCACGGCAGGCTTTTGCACAATCTTTACAGTGCTGGGTTTCGTGTTTTTCACATTCTTCGGCACAATCTCGGCAAACCTGCTCACAATATTTCACCAGGCCGGTGGCATTTGCATTTTTAATGGCCAAAATATCGGCAAGCGAAGCACAGGCAGAGGCGCAAACCTTATCTTTTCTAATGCAGTCTACCATCTTTTTGAGGTTATCCTCATCAAGACAGGCATCTGCACAATAGTTGCAGTGGTTGATACAGTTTGATAACTTATTTAAAAATTCCTGATTTCTCATTGGTTTTGGTTTTTGGTTAAACTTAATCTTGAATTCAAGTTACCAAATCAAGCTGCTCCAGGCTACTAATTGCTGTTAAACAATATTCAATAAAGGGTTAAAGTCTGCTGTTTAAGCAGTACAATTTTTTATGAGCAAATCAGATTTTGATTTAAGTGGGTGTAATTGTACAACCCCGAATCTAATTTTTCTGATCGTAACTTCTGAAATATTCGAGAATGGCACGGCTTTGTTCTTCAGAAAGGTTTTGATTTGCCATAACAGCCATGTGAGATTCTATCAGCAGCTTTTTTGCAATGGGGTCTTCCTTGATCATTTTCTCAGGGTTTAAGATCATATTCATGATCCACTCGGGGCTACGCCTCTGAGTCACTCCTGCAAGGGAAGGACCAATGGATTTTTGCTCCATTTTATGGCAGGCAGTACACATGTTGTTGAATAATTCTTCGCCGCGAATGGCCATAGCGGTGTCTATATCTTCGTTAAGCTCTAAATTTTTTATGGGGCCAACGCCTTTATTTTGCATATTATCTACTTCAGCAGTAGTAGAAGCCGCTTCCTGTACCACTTCTTTTTGTACTGCAGTACTTTGGCCGGGTATTTTAATGTTTTCCTTTTGTTCTTCTTCACCACAGGCAGTTAGCAAAACGGCCATAAAGGCTGAAAATAAGTAGTATTTCAGTTTCATGCTAATAGAGGTTATGGGGTTAAGTCTTATAAATTTATAACAAAATAAGATAAAAAGATAATAAGACCTTTAAATGTTGTTGAAAAGAAATATCTATCTTTGAAGGGGTGCCGAAAGGGGAGAAGTAAAGAGATTTTAAGGTAAAGAGATAAAATACTCTTAATTAAGGCCGGGAAAATATGATATGTAGGAGGATTAATTTAATTTTGGCAGCTTCGTTTGACCTTTAATCCAGATTTATGACTCAAAACTTACAACAATATGCTATCCAGCTCCAGTAAATATGCCGTGAATGCCGTACTTTACCTGGCAGTACATTCAAATGAACAAAAAAAGATAAGAGCGAAAGAAATCGCGGAAGCCATTAAGCTGCCTTCACCTTTTCTCTCCAAATTATTGCAATCCCTCTCCCGGGAAAATATCATTTCTTCTTCTAAAGGGCCCACCGGCGGATTTTACCTTACTTCCAAAGCACTTGAAACTCCTTTGATAGAGGTGGTGAATATAATTGACGGGACCTACAGGTTAGACGATTGTGTTTTGGGGTTGAAAAAATGCAGTTCGGAACAGCCCTGCCCGGTGCATTTTTCGGTACAGCCGCTAAAGCAGAAGTTCAGGAAAGAACTGGAAGAGAACATTAGCGTATTTGCTGCAAAAGTAAAGAGCGGAGAGGCATACCTGTTTGTGTAGCCCCACCGCTCAAAAATGTCATTTTTCAGAAGAAATTTAGACGAAAGCAACCGTCTGCTTGGCAATTTCCAGTTCTTCGTTTGTAGGAATTACCAAGATCTCCACTTTTGATCCTTCTTTGGCAATATTCCTTATCTCTTTTGAACGCAGGCTGTTCTTCTCTTCATCAAGCCCAAGGCCAAGATAATCCATATCTGTACAAACCAGTTTTCTGATAACATCCGAGTTTTCTCCTATTCCGGCGGTGAAAACCACGGCATCGAGTCCGTTCATCGCTGCCGTATAGGCCCCAATGTATTTTTTGATGCGATAAGCGTTCATTTCAAGAGCTAACTGGCACTGCCTGTTACCTTTTTCGGCCTGTTCTTCAATATCCCGTAGATCGCTGTAACCGGTAAGCCCGTACATTCCGCTTTTATGGTGTAGCAGGTCGCTCACTTCCTGGGCGGTGTAGCCAAATTGTTCAATGAGATAGAAGATCACCGACTGGTCTATGTCTCCGCTTCTGGTTCCCATTATGAGCCCGTTTACAGGCCCAAAGCCCAGGGTGTGGTCTATACTTTTCCCGTCTTTAACCGCCGTCATGCTGCAACCATTTCCAAGGTGTACGGTAATAAGTTTAGTATTTTCCTTTTTAAGGTATTCGTTGGCTTTTTCAGAAACATACTTGTGGCTGGTACCGTGAAAGCCGTAAACCTGTATCTTTTTCTCTTCAAAAAACTCATTTGGAATGGCATATTTGCTGGCGCGAGACGGAATGCTCTGGTGAAAAGCGGTATCAAAAACAGCCACCTGGGTAGCATCGGGGAAGATCTCCTCTGCCACCTGAATTCCTTTTAGGTTTGGCGGGTTGTGAAGCGGCGCCAGTGAAAAAAGCTGTTCTATTTTCTGTTTTACCTTTTCATCTATGATCACGGTATCCGAAAAACTTGCCCCCCCATGCACCACGCGGTGGCCAATAGCAGGGATATCGGCAGGATCGTGTATCACGCCATATTCACTATGCATAAGGTGCTTGGTCACTTCCTTTAAAGCTACAGAATGATCTGCGATTTGCATTTCTTCGGAAGTTGAAAAAGCTTCCGATTTATAGTGTATTTTTCCTGAAGCCTGTCCTATCCTTTCAACCAGCCCCTGGGCCAGCACTTTTTCTGAAGGCATTTCGATCAATTGAAATTTTAGAGAAGAACTTCCGGAGTTTATAACGAGTATGTTGTTTTTCATTTTATGTGAATGAGTATGAGTATGTCAGCTATCAATTTATAAATCTTCTATTCAGAATATTGAATCTTGAATCTTGAATCTTGAATTTCCTTAAACCATTAAAGTCCCTGAGCCTGAATGGCTGTTAAGATCACCGTGTTGAAAACATCATCTACAGTACAACCGCGGCTAAGGTCGTTCACCGGCTGGTTGAGTCCCTGGAGCATAGGGCCAATGGCCAAAGCACCTGTTTCCCTCTGTACGGCTTTATAGGTGTTGTTCCCGGTGTTGAGGTCGGGGAAAATGAGCACGCTTGCCTGCCCTGCCACTTCAGAGCCCGGTAACTTGCTGCGGCCCACGTTGAGGTCTACTGCAGCATCGTATTGAATAGGTCCTTCTATCTTAAGATCGGGACGTTTATTCTTCACAATTTCAGTGGCTTCGCGAACTCTGTCAACATCTTCTCCTTTTCCGGAGCTTCCGGAGGAGTAGGAGAGCATGGCAATTTTTGGCTCAATTCCGAAGGCTTTACTGCTTTCTGCAGAAGAGATACAGATCTCCGCAAGTTCTTCCGCAGTAGGGTTGGGGTTAATAGCGCAATCTCCAAAAACTGAAACCCTGTCTTCAAGACACATAAAGAACACCGATGAAACTACCGATACGCCGGGTTTGGTCTTGATGAACTGAAGCGCCGGACGAATGGTATGCTGGGTGGTATGCGCCGCTCCCGAAACCATCCCGTCGGCATGGCCTTTATAGATCATCATGGTCCCGAAGTAGGATACGTCGCTCATGAGGTCGCGGGCAATATCCATATTGATGTTCTTGTGTTTGCGCAGCTCGAAAAAAGTTTTCACGTAATCGTCAAAGTAGTCGGAAGTGGCAGGGTTGATGATGCGCAGTTTATCCAGATCCATCGGGATAGCCAGGTTCATCACCATCTTTTTGATCTCTTCTTCGTCTCCAAGAATGGTAAGGTCAACAATATCCATAGCTATGAGGCGCGAAGCAGCTGTGAGGATGCGCTCGTCGTTACCTTCGGGTAAAACGATGTGCTTGCGTTGCTGCTGTGCACGTTTTACGAGGCTGTACTGGAACATACGCGGGGTAAGTCCGGTGGCCTGGATGCCGGCAAAACGCTCTATAAGAGGATCTATATTAATATACTTTTCGAAAGTGCTGATGGAAGTCTCGATCTTTTGCGTGCTATCGGCGTAAATATTGGAATTTATAGACCCTACTTTATTTGTTACATTAAAAGTTCCTTCTTCCACAGAAATTATAGGCACTACCTGAGAAAGGCCTTCAATAAGCTTGATGATAGAATCTTCGGGAACCAGGCCGCCAGTGAGAATTATTCCCGAAATTCGGGGATAATTGCTGGAAATATGGGCCTGTAAAGCTCCCAGAATAATATCGGCACGGTCACCCGGGGTGATCACGAGGCTTTCATTCTTAAGGTGTTTCAGGTAATTGCGCAGCTGCATGGCACCCACGTTAAAGCTGCCCGACTGGTTGTCGAGGAATTCTTCTCCAAAAAGCACTTTTCCGTCGAGAGCTTCCACGATCTCCTTTAAAGTAGGGTTGGCCAGGCTGTCAATAAGGGGCAGGGCAAACACCGCCACATCATCGGGGAGGAACTCCCTCATGCCGTTGGTGGCAATGGTAAGGTTGGCAAGTTCAATTTTGTTACTTACCATGGCAATTACCCGCACGTCTTTTTTAATGAAAGTTTGGTAGGCCATTTGCAGGCTACCCATAAGGCCTTCTTTGGACTTGCCGCGACCGCTGGCGATAATAATTACCGGAAGCCCCAGGTTTTTGGCGATATTCACGTTCTCATCAAACTCAAACACGCTGCCTTCCCCCGAAAAATCACTGCCTTCTACCAGCACAAAATCGAAGTTTTCTTCAAGTTTTTTGTACTTCCTTATAATAGTATCTATAATCTCCCCCGATTTCCCTTCGTTGCGTTTTTGGATGACCTCATTCCTGGTATAGGCATAAGAATCTTCGTACGACATGGGAAGGTCGAAATATTTTAAAACCGTGTCTATATGATTATCGGGTTTTCCCGGCTTTTCTTCATTGATGATAGGCCTAAAATAGGCTACTCTCACTGTTTTACCCAACAAAGCCCGCATAAGGCCCAGGGAGATCAAAGATTTACCGCTGTTTGGCTCTAAAGTCGCTATATAAAGTCCTTTGTTCATAGTTTTTCAAATTCTGATGCAAAAGTAAGGCATATAAAAAAGTTTGTTTGGCGCTACAGGTCAAAAAGTAATGAAAATCTGATGAAAATCAGCTGAAGCAGATCATTTAGTCCGGATTTTCTTCTTCGGAAAAACACTCCTTAAAAATACTATTTTTGGGAGGTGAGCATTTTGGCTGAAGTAGGGTTACTTTTCTAAAGTTTCTTTTTTAAATTATTGTTTTCCTATTAAAAAAATAAAACAGGAGCTAAGGCCACGAATACACAAATAATACAGTCCATTTAAAGGATGGGGGGGTAGTTTTTCAGCTATTGTATTTTTCACTGAGGATTCACAGGCTTCTGGACACGAATGTGGAGGACATGGGTGTTGTGAATTGCTTTCAAAATTGTATTTTTCACTGAGGATTCACAGGTCAAGGCAAATGATACGCTTTGTTGACGAGGTTGTGAATTGCTTTCAGAATTGTATTTTTAGCTTAGGATTCACAGGCCCTGATTTGGTTGAAGCCAGCCTTCAGGGTTGTGAATTGCTTTCAAAATTGTATTTTTCACTGAGGATTCACAGGACAGAGCTTGAAATACTTGATTGGGCAATAGTTGTGAATTGCTTTCAAGATTGTATATTTACTTAGGATTCACAGGCCTGTCCTTTTTTTCCGTCTGTTCTTCTTGTTGTGAATTGCTTTCAAGATTGTATATTTAATTAGGATTCACAGGACGAAAACGAATTAATAGAACAGCAAAAGTGTTGTGAATTGCTTTCAAGATTGTATATTTACTTAGGATTCACAGGATTAGGCAATGTATATCACGATAACACCTCGTTGTGAATTGCTTTCAAGATTGTATATTTACTTAGGATTCACAGGTCTGAGCATAAAGACCAAGAAGATAATCCAGTTGTGAATTGCTTTCAAGATTGTATATTTACTTAGGATTCACAGGATAGAATTATAACCACAGCCCCCGGTAAGTGTTGTGAATTGCTTTCAAGATTGTATATTTACTTAGGATTCACAGGTAATCCTTCCTCTAACATTCTTTGTCCTTCGTTGTGAATTGCTTTCAAGATTGTATTTTTACTTAGGATTCACAGGCTATGATGTTAGATCCATCAACGTTCAAAGGTTGTGAATTGCTTTCAGAATTGTATTTTTACTTAGGATTCACAGGTTTGGTTGTAAACTCTAAAATCGTAAGACAGTTGTGAATTGCTTTCAGAATTGTATTTTTACTTAGGATTCACAGGAATGAAAGCGGTTGGGGATATGTCTATTGGGTTGTGAATTGCTTTCAGAATTGTATTTTTACTTAGGATTCACAGGAACCGCAGATGACAACCTAATTACAGGAATGTTGTGAATTGCTTTCAGAATTGTATTTTTACTTAGGATTCACAGGACAGAGATATTGTATTAGAAAAAAACAGCTGTTGTGAATTGCTTTCAGAATTGTATTTTTACTTAGGATTCACAGGTAATCGAAAAAACCCAGGTAGAGGTAAACAGTTGTGAATTGCTTTCAGAATTGTATTTTTACTTAGGATTCACAGGGATAATAATGCACTTCCTCTGCTTCTTGAAGTTGTGAATTGCTTTCAGAATTGTATTTTTACTTAGGATTCACAGGTGAGGGATCAAATGTTACGCTAGGAGCAAAGTTGTGAATTGCTTTCAGAATTGTATTTTTACTTAGGATTCACAGGAAGACTGTAAAAACATAACCTTTGACTGCTGTTGTGAATTGCTTTCAGAATTGTATTTTTACTTAGGATTCACAGGATTGCCTAATAAATATACACTTATTTCCTTGTTGTGAATTGCTTTCAGAATTGTATTTTTACTTAGGATTCACAGGCAGGTAAAATATTTACATGTAACAGCGAAAGTTGTGAATTGCTTTCAGAATTGTATTTTTACTTAGGATTCACAGGGCTCTACTTCTTTTTTAATATCTTCTAAGGGTTGTGAATTGCTTTCAGAATTGTATTTTTACTTAGGATTCACAGGTCCATCTTTTTCATACCCCCACCATTCAGGGTTGTGAATTGCTTTCAGAATTGTATTTTTACTTAGGATTCACAGGAAATGGTGTAACCTCCTGCCGAATAACTGAGTTGTGAATTGCTTTCAGAATTGTATTTTTACTTAGGATTCACAGGAATAAATATCTTCAGCACTCACTAAAGGCTGTTGTGAATTGCTTTCAGAATTGTATTTTTACTTAGGATTCACAGGTAAAAGGGGGTATGACTTATACTATATCAGGTTGTGAATTGCTTTCAGAATTGTATTTTTACTTAGGATTCACAGGAATAATGAAGAACAGATGTTCCCGCCAATGGTTGTGAATTGCTTTCAGAATTGTATTTTTACTTAGGATTCACAGGTTAATTACTATTAGTTTTTGTCAGGAGATAGTTGTGAATTGCTTTCAGAATTGTATTTTTACTTAGGATTCACAGGTCGGCACTTATGCGGAAGTAATAAAACGTTGTTGTGAATTGCTTTCAGAATTGTATTTTTACTTAGGATTCACAGGATAGGCATTTTCGCCTAAATCATTAAAAAGGTTGTGAATTGCTTTCAGAATTGTATTTTTACTTAGGATTCACAGGAGTCAAATTTATTAATCTAAAAACTAATCTGTTGTGAATTGCTTTCAGAATTGTATTTTTACTTAGGATTCACAGGTTTGCTTTTAGTGGTTAGGGGAAGAGAGGGGTTGTGAATTGCTTTCAGAATTGTATTTTTACTTAGGATTCACAGGCTTTAGCTTTTACCCCTCCGATTAACTGCTGTTGTGAATTGCTTTCAGAATTGTATTTTTACTTAGGATTCACAGGAGGTATTATCTGGATAGCCCAGAGGATGCTGTTGTGAATTGCTTTCAGAATTGTATTTTTACTTAGGATTCACAGGGGGAAAGATATGCTACATCAGTAACGGGTAGTTGTGAATTGCTTTCAGAATTGTATTTTTACTTAGGATTCACAGGTCAAACAAGTAAACCCCTTCAAAAGAACAAGTTGTGAATTGCTTTCAGAATTGTATTTTTACTTAGGATTCACAGGGTTATTAAAATGCGGCATCTTGAGATCTTTGTTGTGAATTGCTTTCAGAATTGTATTTTTACTTAGGATTCACAGGTAATTCAAGTGAGAAGACCTGACGGTACAAGTTGTGAATTGCTTTCAGAATTGTATTTTTACTTAGGATTCACAGGCAAAGTTCTTGAGGATAGAACTTTCATCTAGTTGTGAATTGCTTTCAGAATTGTATTTTTACTTAGGATTCACAGGATTGTTCATCTGGGCGAAGATTGTCAGCTTGTTGTGAATTGCTTTCAGAATTGTATTTTTACTTAGGATTCACAGGTCACAACAGGTGCTCCAATACTCATCACTTGTTGTGAATTGCTTTCAGAATTGTATTTTTACTTAGGATTCACAGGTCGGGTTTGATAGTTCTTCCACCTGCCCTAGTTGTGAATTGCTTTCAGAATTGTATTTTTACTTAGGATTCACAGGTGAGATGGAAGATCTTTATCAATGGCATTGTTGTGAATTGCTTTCAGAATTGTATTTTTACTTAGGATTCACAGGTTACTACGTAGGTTATGGATGCATGGAGCGGTTGTGAATTGCTTTCAGAATTGTATTTTTACTTAGGATTCACAGGGATACCTGCTTTAATTAGCTGGTATTCTGAATCTTAAGTGTAATATTAGAATTAAAAAATGAAGGCAGAAACTGATATCCCAACTACGCTCGACCTGAAATTTTTATTTGTATAACTGTTAAAAAAGTTCCAGTTGCTGGACGGGTTGTTCTGTTTCCGTTTCTTTTTGGCCATGGAAGAGTTCTATCATTCCAAATTGTTTGTCGGTCACCTGCATGATTCCGACCTTTCCTTTTTTTGGAAGTGCATTTTTTGTACGTTTTATATGAACTTCAGCATTTTCACGACTTGGGCAAAAGCGGGTATAAATAGAGAATTGGAACATTCCAAACCCATCATCTAAAAGGTTTTTACGAAAACGTGTTGCGGCTTTTCTTTCGGTCCGGGTTTCCGTTGGCAGGTCAAAAAATACAAGTACCCACATACTTCTGTATTGGTTTAAACGTGAAAAACGGTCTTTCATATTCAGGACTAATAAAAAAATACTCGGCCTAATTCTATTGCAGCCTGACAATTGTCAGAACGAGCGGAGTCGAGATCTATTCATAAACCGGATATAATATTTTCCGGCTCAGGCCTGCAAAACATTCCTGCAGCGAATTGGTAGTACGGCTCATAGCTACCATGAGCGGACTCACCTTATCATCAATTACGACATCTATAGCCGGTATTTTTAAAAGCTCAGCCTTCAAACAAGTATTCAGCTCGTCCAATTTTTCCCCGCTTTCCACAATTTTGTATACCAGTTCATCTACATATATGCGATAAGGTTCCATAATATCATCGGCCAGGCAGAATGCATTGTATTTGTTTCGGTGAAAAATCCCCACGCCTGGAAGCATCCCACTGCCAATTAAAGCTCTGGCTGTTAGGGCACGCAGAATGGCGTAGCCATAATTAAGCAGGTTATTGGGAGGAATGCCTTTTTGGTATCGGCTAAATCCTTTAACATCAAAAATGTTTTGCCAGTAAAAAGCCGCGGCAATGGCTTCGTGATTTTCGGTATCACCGCTTTTAACTTCTGTTGCCCAACGTGCAAGTTTTTTATGGTTTTTTCCACGCCTGAAAAGATGGTTTGCCTGGTTGCTTATTTTTGCGCTTACCGTTTGCTGCCAAAGATTTTTCTTTAATGGCAGACTGGCATTTAATTGGTTCGTAAACCGTTCTGTTTGCTCTGTATGGCCCACCAGAGGCTGTAAAATGGAGCAGGGGAGATGCTGCTTATCACAATTTACCACTGCAGCTTTGTTCTGGATTAACTTTGTAATTAATCCGTTGGTAAGGGTAATCTGTGGATTTTCTAAAACCAAAATTCCAATATCTTCTATAGGCACCCGCTTTTCCTCCTTGTCCCCTTCTGGAAAGGAAATTACCAGCTGCTCATTTTTAGTACTGAGATAAGCGGGATTTGAAAAAAAGAGGGTGCGTTTTATCATTAATTAATAATTCCAATTAATTGAACCGTCTAAGTTCATTTCAAAGTCTTTACCTTCTATAGTAAATAAATCGCTGTTCGGTGTAAACAAAATTCTAGGTGGAGAAAAAGAGTCTGTCAACTTTCCAATTGAAAATCCATTTTTTCCTAGAGTTCCATATTCTTTAGACAATTCATCATCAGTTCTCGCCTCCAAATGATGTTGAAAAATAATATTACCTCTTTCCGCTTGGTGAAACCTTTTGATATAATAAAGTCTTTTGCTCAAACCTTCCCTATCTAAATCTTTTAATTCATCTCTATTTTCAAAAAAGAATAAAATCTTTTGCCCTGGTAAAAAGATATGTATAAGTTCCCCTTCTTTTGCCTTTTTACCTCTACCTATTAAAACAGGTTCCTTATACTTAAAAACATCTCTCTTGGAATCTTTATTTTGATTTAAAGAAAATCGTGCTGCTTCAAATGAATTAATAGATACTATTTTTCGCCCATTTTCATTTTCATAAAGACCAAACATATAGTTATCACCTGTATCAGCAAAAATGTAGTTTTTGTATTCTTTAGAAGATTTATAAACTTGTTCTTTAACAATTGTGGCATTTTCTGGATTCATATAACCTCGTGCTGCTTTTACTCTACATCTTAGATGACGGAGTGTATTTCCTTGAAAATCTTTCAATTCATTTTGTTTAATACCTTCAGATAATTGTTTTTTTAAATGTTCTGCCAAATGTGCATCTACAATAACATCATTCTTAAAATTGACATTATCAATGGGTTTTCTGAGGACCATCCACATCTCATCTTTTCCATCAACTTGATTGTAAACTATGTTGCCATTTTCATCTCTTTGTAGACTACCCTTATCATCTTTAGCTGCAATTTTTATTTTTCCATAATAAGTTTGCTGATGTAATTCCCCTCTTATGGAATCTCCCTGTGCTATTTTTTGAATTTTATTTCCTTTTTCATCCAGTAATAATTCTCCATTTTTATCCCTTAACCAATCTATTTTCCCTCGTTTTCTTACCTTTTTTATCCCTGGGGTTAAAGTTTGGTCTCTATCAACAAGGTTGTTAATAAGAATGTTTTTCTGGATTTCTTCAATCATTGAATAACTAAATCCTGCAAAAGGTTTCTCGTGATATTGCTTCCCTCTGTTTTCTTCCTCAAATTCATATGCATTTTTTAATATTTCTTCCCTCTTTCTTGCTGAAGGAATTAAGGTCAAAACTGCAGCATCAATAGCGTGATGGTAATGCTTTCCCCTGTCTTTTGCTTCCTCCTTAGGTTGAACACTAAAGATTTTTCTGAATTGGGCAGTTTGGCTTCCTTTTATTACATCTACCTTATTAAATACTGTTTTTAAATAATGGGTAGCATACTTGGTAATAATTTGGGTATCTACTAATTGGCTATTTACAAAACCTTTCGGAACTTCAGTACGGGTAAATCTGTCCAATTTATTTTTCCAATAATCATAATCCATTTGTCTTAAATGGCGTTGGCGGATTGCATAATCCTTTTCATTCTTGTCCATTGCTTTTTTAGACTTGACTTTCCAAAAATTAATTTGATTGTAAAAATCATTTACTTTCTTTTCCCAAGCTTCCAATCTTGGTTTTATTGCGGAATAACCGTGAGATTCAATTTCATAGTTAGGCAATTCCGTTGGCATCTGATTTTTCTTGATACTTCGGTTGTAATCCGCATAACAAACTGTTAAATTGGCTAAGGAATTATCAAAAGATTTACTTCTTGGAATGGTGTGTTCAAAATCCACTTTATTAGAATTGAACAAATCCGTCAGTTTAATTATTTTACCCGTGTAGATGCAAAGACAGTTTTGTTCTTTCCAAAGCCTATATTTTTGTACATCAGCTTTAGTCGTATTTACTAACTTGACAACGTCTTCATAATTTTCCAGTTGCTCTGCCCATAATCTGAACTTGCTTGTATCTGTAGCGCTTTGCGGATTGGCAACTCCAGAAAAGTCAGGGTCTTTTATTAATTCAGAAATGGCGTTGGCAAATTCCCTATTTTCTACCTCTCGGTCACGTTGATATTTATTAATTGCCCACCGTTTGTTAGTATAGTCTAAATTATTCTTAGCTTCTCTAGCAATTTCTACCACTAATCTCGTCTCTTCATCAATTTTTCCGATTTCAATCAGATAATTTATGACATCCCGCAATTTATAAAGTGTTTTGTATGCCATCGGGTTTTTAAAAGCTGCCGTTTTGGGACTTAACAAGAATTGTTGCCCTTCTTTTTTAGGGTATATATCGATCTGGGACGGATGATAAATTTTTTCCAACAACTTTTCACCTACATCAAAATTATCATCCAAAAACTGTTTTATCTGATTAACTAAATGAGGTGATTTAAAATGCTCTCGTTTTAAGGAAGCGAAAAATTCTTGATACTTTTCAGTCACTTCACATAAGGTTTGGTGCCTATAATCCTCATTTAATTTAGCCCAGGTTTTCTCTCCAAAATGCTCTTTTGCAGCTGTTTCTATATCCTTTATATCCGAATCATCCAACTTGTAAGATGGATCTCCAACTGCAAATCTATCGTGATAATCCAAAGCATAATATTTGAAAACCAAATTATTTACTATAGTGATGATTTTCTTCTGATACCTGTTTTCTTTTATCTCATCTTTAATAGCCTTAGAAATAATTTCTTTCTCTGCTTCAAAAACTTCATTTCCGACTATCTCTGGAATCTTTGCCAAAATCACCGCTTCAGAATAAATCATTCCTTCCCGTAAAAAAGGCAAAATGTTGTTCATGGCTTTTAAGCTCAAGTTGGCATAACCGATAGGGAAATTATTAAAGAGTGTTATTAGTTCTTTTATTTGATTTTCTTCCAATTCGAGTACGTCAATTAAAAACTCTTCAAAATATTCTTCATCCTCAAATGAAAACAGGATATGCCAGATATCATCTATCGTATATTTTTTTGTACTGTTCTCTCCTTTTCTATTCCCTCTAACAACTGATTTCTCAAAATTTTTCCAATCTTCACCAAAGACTGATTTTAATCTTGCTGAAACAAAGCAACTTGAAACAGACACCTTATCCATTTTCTTGCTGTAGTTCAATTCCCAATTATTTCCACCATTGGCTTGTATAAATTTTCTGATTTCAAAAAAATCAAATTCCCTTTTACTCTTAAAGAAAAATTTTTCCTGATACAATTTTTCTTTTAATTCCAACGGAATTGGTTCAAAAGGAGCATCTTTATCTGTTCGATATTTGATGTTATTGATAAATGACCATGCTCGGTATTCTTCGAACTTTGGATGGCTTACAGGACATCGTGGTTTATTGGGTTCAAGTGTACATTTGCCAATCAAGCCTTTTTGTGAACGTAGCGGACGTTGATAGAAGATTGAGCCATTTGAAGTTTCAAGGAGTAATTTATCCCTGAAATCGTTGTCCTTAATTTCTTGAAAATCTAATATTATCTTAACCTCTTTTCTATAGTCTGATCTAAGTGTATATCGGTTTCTAACTCGAATCCCTTTATCCTCTAAATAAGCAAAAGCAGCACCCAAACTCCCGTTTTCAATAATCAAGTTTTCATATTCATTCCGCCCAATTGTTTTAGTTTCACTACTCCCTTTATAAACTGCGGTTTTTTCATTTGCACCTTGTTTTCTGCTACTTTTAAAACCTCGTCTTTGAGATATATGATATAAAGCTCTGCCCACTTTGTATCGGTTTTCTTGGACTGATAAATCCAATTTCTCAGTAATTAAGGATCTTCTTAATTGGTAAGGACTTGAAAAATCTGGAGTGCCAGTACCATCAAAATCCAGTTTGATCCATTGTTGGAAAGCTTTATCTTCCACAGGAAAAACTCGACCAATTCCCTTTATATAATTTTTCCACTTGTTCAACTTTTCAATATCTAAGGGACAATAATCATTTTCACACAAAACTTTTAAAGTCTCCCATTTACGATATCTTCGGGAATTATATAATCTTCGGGAAGAACGATGTTTTGTTCTCTCAGCTGCAAAAGAAAACTCTCCTGTTTTTCCTTCACCAACACCTTTTTTAAAAGTATATACTCCATACCAAGAAAAAATTTCATCTTCTCTTAAGGTAAGACCAATTGAATTTGTACCTAAATCTATTCCTAAAGTTTTGCTCATTTTGATATAATAATTATATTAGCAGTCTGAAAGACAATTCACAACAAGGCTATAAGCCGAAGATTTTTCTTAATCCTGCGTACACCGTGGGATTTTTTTATTATCCAAGGCGGCCTTAGCGGGTCGCTTTTCTTTTTTAGTCTTATTCCGATCTTCAAAAAACAGTAGGGAAGGTGTTGAAGATGCTACATATTTACTAAAATTTTCTTAATATTCCTATAATTATTTCTTCGTGAGCTTATGAAAGACCTTTTTTCTTCCCATTCAAAAGATTATTCCCGGTACCGTCCCGGCTATCCTGCAGAACTCTACAACTTTCTTCGGAAGCTTTGCCGCGAAAGGAACCGTGCCTGGGATTGCGGTACGGGCAATGGGCAGGTGGCGGGGGAGCTGGCCACTTTTTTTGAGCAGGTCTATGCCACAGATATTAGTATCAGCCAATTGTCGCAGGCAGTGCAGAAGGAAAATATCCACTACACCAAACAAGCTGCAGAAAATACTATTTTTCCCGATGCGCACTTTGATCTGGTGACGGTGGGGCAGGCTGTGCACTGGTTTGATTTTGAAAAGTTCAATGCCGAAGTAAAACGGGTGCTGAAAAAGGATGCGGTAATTGGCATTTTTGGATACGCCCTCTTCAGGAGCAATGCCGAAACAGATGAGATCATCCGGCAGTTTTACAATAACATCATTGGCTCTTTCTGGGCACCCGAAAGGCGTTTCCTGGAAGAAAACTATCGCACGATACCGTTTCCGTTTCAGGAAATTGAAGTGCCGGAGATAAAAATGAAGCAAAAATGGAGTTTTGAGCGCTTAATTGGCTATCTCAACACCTGGTCGGCCGTTAAGGCTTATGAAAAGGAGCATAAGCAGAATCCGGTGGAGCTGGTGAGAGCGCAACTTCGGGAAGGTTTTGGCGAAGTGGGGGAAGTGGAATTTCCAATACTGCTTCGGGTGGGACGGAATTCAGATTAAACCTTCCGAAGAAATTTTCATTTACATCATTTACGGAAACGGGCTGCCAAAAATGCCATTTTAAAGAAGTATTTTCCGTGGAAATTTTCCGAAGATAACAGAAGCATTTCAGCGGCTTAAAATTCCATTTCATATACCTATATTTGCACCCGCCAAAAGAGCATCAAACAATATTATATGAAAGCCGGAATTGTAGGACTACCCAACGTAGGAAAATCAACTTTATTCAATTGCCTCTCAAATGCCAAAGCCCAGAGCGCGAATTTCCCTTTTTGTACCATTGAGCCAAATATTGGGGTGGTGAATGTGCCAGACAGGCGCCTGGAGAAGCTTGAATCCCTGGTGAACCCTGAGCGGGTGATCCCGGCCACGGTTGAGATTGTTGATATTGCAGGTCTTGTAAAAGGAGCCAGCAAGGGGGAAGGATTGGGAAACCAGTTCCTAGGAAATATTCGTGAGACCGATGCTATTCTGCACGTTTTAAGATGTTTTGAAAATGACAATATTGTGCATGTAGATGGCAATATCAATCCTGTGAGAGACAAGGAAACCATAGACATGGAGCTTCAGCTTAAAGATCTTGAAACGGCCGAAAAGAAACTGGAAAAAGTAAAACGCGCCGCCAAGACCGGAAATAAAGATGCTCAAAAGGAAGAGGCGGCTTTGCTAAAAGTGAAAAACGGGCTTGAAGCAGGGAATTCTGTTCGCGCCATTGATCTTACGGAAGAAGAAAGGACCGAATTCATTAAGCCTTTGCAGTTCATTACCGATAAACCGGTGATGTATGTGTGCAACGTAAATGAAAGCGATGCTGTTTCGGGGAATGAATATGTAGACAAGGTAAAAGAGGCCGTAAAAGGCGAAGGTGCCGAAGTGCTGGTGCTTGCCGTGGGTACAGAAGCCGATATTACCGAACTCGAAGATTACGAAGAACGCCAGATGTTCTTACAGGATATTGGGCTTGACGAACCGGGATCGGCCAAACTAATCCGTGGGGCTTATAGTCTTTTAAATTTGCAGACTTATTTCACTGCCGGTGTAAAAGAGGTAAGGGCCTGGACCATTCCCATTGGAGCTACCGCACCACAGGCCGCGGGAGTAATTCATACCGACTTTGAAAAAGGCTTTATTCGTGCTGAAGTTATTGCGTATGATGACTATGTGAGCTACGGCAGCGAAGCAAAAGTTAAAGAAGCCGGGAAGATGCGGGTAGAAGGGAAGGAATACATTGTAAAAGACGGGGATGTGATGCATTTCAGGTTCAATGTGTAGTTAGATTTGAGATATAAGATCTGAGATCTGAGACTTTTATAAATTTTAGACCTCGCAGGTTTTTGAAACCTGCGAGGTCTTTTTGGTAGAGGAGATCTTTTATGGAGAGAAAGACCTTTTCAGAAAATACCTTTCAGAAATGACATTTTTGACAGGATTTAAAGCGGAAATTAATCCTGAATTTTAAATCCCCAGAACCTTGAACTTTAAACTTTGAACCTCGAACCAACATTTGTGAAACAATTGTTAATTATTTTGTCCCCCGAAGGTTTCAACTTTTTTGGGGAAAGCTTATATTAGCCACGAAACCGCAGGAAACAGCTATGATCGAAGAAACTAAATATACCGAAGATAATATACGTTCGCTCGACTGGAAAGAGCACATTCGTATGCGACCCGGGATGTATATTGGAAAACTCGGGGATGGTTCCAGTGCAGATGACGGGATCTATATTCTGTTAAAGGAAGTTATAGATAACTGTATCGATGAATTTGTAATGGGTGCAGGAAAAACCATAGAAATTTCTGTGCAGAACCAAAGGGTCATCGTTAGGGATTACGGCCGTGGGATTCCGTTGGGAAAAGTTGTGGACGTGGTTTCAAAAATGAACACGGGCGGAAAGTATGATACCCGTGCCTTCAAGAAATCGGTAGGGCTCAACGGGGTTGGTACAAAGGCAGTAAATGCGCTTTCCAGCAGCTTTAGGGTGGAGTCTACCCGCGATGGCCGCTCAAAGTCGGCTGAATTTGAAAAGGGAAACCTGGTTAACGAAGAAGAGCTCGATGAAACTTCCAGAAGGCGGGGAACCAAAGTTTCCTTTACGCCCGATGAGCTCATTTTTAAGAACTATAAGTTCCGCTCTGAGTATATTGAAAAAATGCTGAAGAACTACGTTTACCTCAATCCGGGGTTGACGCTAGTTTTTAACGGCGAGAAATTTTATTCAGAAAACGGACTGGCCGATCTTTTGGCCGATAGTATAAATGAAGAAGATCGTCTTTACCCCATCATTCATTTGAAGGGGAATGATATTGAAGTTGCGATCACCCACAGCAAAACCCAATATAGCGAGGAATATCATTCGTTTGTAAACGGGCAGCACACTTCGCAGGGAGGAACACACCTTGCTGCATTCAGAGAAGCGGTGGTAAAAACCCTTCGTGAATTCTACGGAAAGAACTTTGAGGCCAGTGATGTTAGAAAGTCTGTGGTTTCGGCCATTAGTATAAAGGTGATGGAGCCGGTCTTTGAGAGCCAGACCAAAACCAAACTGGGTTCTACAGATATGGGCGGAGACCTTCCTACCGTGAGAACCTACATCAATGATTTTGTAAAGACCCAGCTGGACAACTACCTGCATAAAAATCCTGAAACAGCCGATTTGCTGCAGCGAAAGATCCTGCAGGCAGAACGTGAGCGCAAGGAGCTTTCGGGTATTAGAAAACTGGCAAAAGACAGGGCAAAAAAAGCCAGCCTGCACAACAAAAAATTACGCGACTGCCGTATACATCTTGGAGACAGCAAGAAAGAACGTTATCTTGAAAGTACCCTGTTTATTACCGAGGGGGATTCGGCGAGTGGTTCTATTACAAAATCCAGGGATGTGAATACGCAGGCGGTTTTCAGTTTAAAAGGAAAGCCCCTTAACAGCTACGGCCTTAGTAAAAAGATTGTATACGAGAACGAAGAGTTCAACCTGCTTCAGGCGGCATTGAATATTGAAGAGTCTATGGAAGACCTTCGGTATAACAACATCGTGATCGCTACCGATGCCGATGTTGACGGAATGCACATCAGGTTATTGCTTATCACTTTCTTTTTACAGTTCTTTCCCGAATTGATCAAAGAAAATCATTTGTATATTCTGCAAACGCCCCTCTTTCGGGTAAGAAATAAAAAAGAGACCATTTATTGTTACAGCGAACAGGAGAGAAAAGATGCTATTGCAAAACTTTCGGGAAAACCTGAGATCACCCGATTTAAGGGGCTTGGTGAAATTTCTCCCGATGAGTTTAAGCATTTTATTGGTGACAATATTCGGCTTGATCCCGTGATGCTCGATAAAGATATGAGCATTGAGGAGATTCTGAGTTTTTACATGGGAAAAAATACGCCCGACAGGCAGGAGTTTATTATTGATAACCTAAAGGTGGAACTCGATCTTATCAACGAATAGAATGAAGTTCAACAACAGGAAAGAAACCGGTATTATCCCTTCAATTTATATTATTGTAGTGGCGGTTTTTATCACTAATGCGTTTGCATCTGTTGAAATTAAATATGATGATGTTCCCTTCAACTACAGCAGTTTAATTCCCAATGGGATTGCTATTCTGGTGGCGATTTACATATTTATAGTCGGAAAAACCTTTGAATTTGACAGCGATGGCGAAACCATAAATTTTAAGAGCAATGGGGTTCTGGTATCACAATTTATGCATTATCGTGAACAAAGGACCGAAGTGCCAAAGTCAAAACTGAAGAATTTTAAAATAGAGAATTATTTTTTTTACAAGCGCCTGCACATCTACATTCATTCAAGGAACAGTAGGGGGTACAGGCATTATAAGTACAATATCACCTTTTTGACAGGCAAGAAAATAAAAGCTTTAGAGATGTCACTTGCCAAAATTCTGGAGAAAAATAAAGCGAGGGCTTAAATGGAGAACGAGAATCACAACGATCATCAGGACGAACAATTCGAGCAAAACGAAGAGCTGAACAATACAGAGAACAACGAGGTGCTTACCAAAGTAACCGGGATGTACAAAGACTGGTTCCTTGACTATGCCTCTTATGTAATACTTGAAAGGGCTGTACCTGCCCTTGAAGACGGCTTTAAGCCTGTGCAGCGCCGCATCATGCATTCCATGAAAGATCTAGATGACGGCCGCTACAACAAAGTTGCCAACATTGTGGGACACACCATGCAGTACCATCCTCATGGCGATGCCAGTATAGGGGATGCAATGGTACAGGTAGGGCAAAAAGACCTGTTGATCGATACCCAGGGGAACTGGGGGAACATACTCACGGGAGACGGGGCCGCTGCAGCGAGGTATATTGAGGCAAGGCTTTCAAAGTTCGCACTTGATGTAGTTTATAATCCCAAGATCACCGAGTGGCAGCTGTCTTATGACGGAAGAAAGAAGGAACCGGTAAATTTGCCGGTGATGTTCCCTTTGTTGCTCGCACAGGGAGCCGAAGGTATTGCGGTAGGGCTCAGCACCAGGATTCTGCCCCATAATTTCATTGAACTTATTGATGCCAGTATAAAACACCTGCAGGGGAAGAAATTTAAACTCTTCCCGGATTTTGCCACAGGTGGAATTGCCGATGTGACCAACTACAACGACGGGATGAGAGGCGGCCGTGTGAGAGTGCGTGCAAAGATATCTCAACTCGACAAGCACACCCTGGTAATAAAAGAAATACCTTTTAGCACCAATACTTCTACTTTAATTGATTCTATCCTGAAGGCAAATGATAAAGGAAAGATCAAGATAAAAAAAATTGAAGACAATACTTCAAGTGAAGTAGAGATCCTCATCCATTTACCGCCGGGAATGTCACCCGACAAGACCATAGATGCCCTGTATGCTTTTACCAACTGTGAGGTTTCTATTTCGCCTTTGAGCTGCATCATCATTGAAAACAAACCTGCTTTTCTGGGGGTTTCGGAGATTCTCAGAAGATCTACAGATCATACGCTTTCTCTTCTGAAGCAAGACCTGGAAGTGAAGCTGGACGAATTTCAGGAGCAATGGCATTTTGCATCTTTGGAAAGGATCTTCATTGAAAAACGGATCTATCGCGATATTGAAGAGGAAGAGACCTGGGAAGGAGTGATTAGGGCAATAGATGAAGGACTCAAGCCGCACATAGCTCACCTGAAGCGTGCAGTGACCGAAGAAGATATTGTGCGACTTACAGAAATACGCATCAAGCGGATCTCGAAATTTGACCTGGAAAAAGCACAGCAAAAAATCGAGGCTTTAGAAGGGGAGATCGCGCAGATAAAACATCACCTTGATCATCTTGTAGATTACGCCATTGCCTACTTCAACCGACTTAAAAAAGACTACGGCGCCGGTAAGGAAAGAAAGACCGAATTACGCCTTTTTGACGATATAGAAGCTACAAAAGTAGTGATTCGCAACACAAAACTCTTTGTAAACCGCAAAGAGGGTTTTGTGGGTACGGCTCTTAAAAAAGATGAGTACGTGACCGACTGTTCAGATATAGATGATGTTATTTGCTTTACTGCGGAAGGTAAAATGATAGTCACCCGGGTAGATGCCAAAACATTTATCGGAAAAGACATCATTCACGTAGCGATCTTTAAAAAGAAAGACCGTCGCACCATCTATAACATGATCTACAAAGACGGTAAAGGTGGTGCTTCCTATATAAAGAGGTTTGCGGTGACCTCGGTGACCCGCGATAGGGAATACGATCTTACCCAGGGCAAAAAAGCTTCTGAAGTATTGTATTTCTCTGCCAATCCAAACGGGGAGGCCGAAGTGGTGATGGTGTACCTAAGACAGGTGGGAAGTATCAAAAAACTGAAATTTGATGTAGATTTCGCCGATATGGCTATTAAAGGCCGGGCAGTAAAAGGGAATATAGTTACTAAATATCCCGTTAAAAAAATTGAACTTAAAGAGGAAGGGGTGTCGACACTCAAGCCAAGAAGAATCTGGTTTGACGATACCGTAAGAAGACTTAACGTAGATGAGAGAGGTGATCTTCTCGGGGAGTTCAAAGGTGAAGACAGGCTTTTGATCATTACTCAAAACGGGGTGGCCAAAACCATTAAACCCGAGCTTACTACAAGATTTGATGAAGACATCATTGTGCTTGAAAAATGGTCTCCAAAAAAGCCGGTATCCGCGATCTATTGGGAAGGGGAAAAGGAAAAATTCTACGTGAAAAGGTTCATCATTGAAAATGAAGAGAAAGAAGAGAACTTCATTGGAGATCATCCCAAGTCTTACCTGGAAATTGTGTCTACAGATTATCTTCCTGTAGTAGAAGTTATTTACTCCAAAATAAGAGGAAAAGACCAGAAACCAAACGACCTCATTGAGCTTGAAGAATTCATTGCGATAAAAGGCATTAAAGCCCTTGGAAATCAGCTGACTTCAGAAAAAGTAAAACAGGTGAATCTGTTGGATCCGAAGCCTTATATTGAGCCTGAAGAAACCGCTCCCGAAGACATGGAAGTGCAGGGCGAAGAGCATGTGGAAGGCCAAAAAAAGGCGCCGGATTTTTCTGAAACCAAGCTTCACAAAGAAAATCATAATTCAGATGAAACTCAAATAAGACTTTTTGACGAATAATGGCTGTGGGATTATTTAAAGAATTTAAAGAGTTTGCCGTAAAGGGCAACATGATCGACATGGCAGTGGGTATCATTATTGGTACCGCTTTTAATCGCGTGGTAGATGTGCTGGTTAAGCAAATCATTATGCCGCCATTGAGCCTTCTAACGGGGAGGATACAGTATGCCGATCGAAAATACGTGCTTAGAGAGGCGGTCCCTGGTGTGGAAGGGGCAGAAGGGATTGAAGAAGTAGCTGTGGGTTATGGGTTGCTCATCGAGGTTTTTATAGATTTCCTTGTCATTGGTTTTACTGTATTCCTGGTGGTGAAATTAATGAACAGGTTTAGAAGAAAAGCAGAAGACCCTAAAGATAAGACCGTGGCCACTCCTAAAGATATCGAGCTGCTCACCAGCCTGAACAAATTGCTGCAGGAACAAAATGAACTACTCAGAAAGAAGGATTAAGGTCTAAGGAATAAGGAATAACGTCTAATTCTAATATCTAATGTCTAACGTCTAATGTCTAGCGACTACAGACAAAAGACTCTTCTCACTCTACCTTTACAACTGTGCCCCGCTGCTTCCGTGTTTCTCCTACAAGCCCGTATTCAAAAGTATAGGTATTTCCTTTGGTGGTAAGGATCTTCATGTGAATGGGCTTTTCTTCGGCCCTGTTCTTCGGGTTCAGGTTGGAGAGGATATACTCACAGTCGTTGATCCAGCGGATGGAAGAAGTGTCGGCCTTTCCCCTGAAGTAATCAATTTCTATGCTGTCATTTCGAACGAAGCGTGTTTTTACAAGTTCGCCTTCCAGATAAGATTCAAATTCAAATGTACCGGTCTTAAAATCCTCACAGTCGCGTTCTGCCTGATAACAGGAGCTAAGGCAGAAAAGAAGAAGCAGGGCAGGCAGAATATTTCTCATGCTGCAAATTTAAAACCTTTTTTCATGCTTCTCAATTCTCGTAAGCATCAAAACTACCATCCTCGTAAAGAATCACCACCTTTTTTATCTTTTTAGAGAGGGAAGGAGCGGCATGTTCCTGTTCGGGTATTGGGGAAGGAGAGGAAAAAAGGTCCTGCACTTCAGGTTTATTTTCCCTGATTTTTTCTTTTTCCGAAATTTTTGCAGGCGGATTTTCCTTCGGAAAACTTCCTTTCCCGTTGAGCAGCCAGTACAATTCCACTTCAGAAAAAGCATTGATGATCTTCATAACGAAATCAAGGCTGGGTTTATTTCTGCCCGAAAGAAGATGTGAAATAGAGGAGCGGCCCACATCAATTTTATCGGCAAAGGAAGCAGCTGAAAGATCATAATATTCCATGATCCTATTGAGTCTAATTGTAAATTCCTCGGTGTTTACCATTGTAAACAAGTATAAAAAAACTGGTTGTTTACAAAAGTAATTAATTAAATCGGTTTCACCAATACCTCTCAAAAATAGTATTTTAAAGCTAAATTTATAGTTTAGTTGATAACATTTAAGTAACTAAAAAACAATTAATTATGCGTGTTAAAATAAGTAAACGGAATTATTCCTAATCCATAAGTTACAGGAGCGAACAGCTCGTTTACATAAGTAGACACGACCCCTGCTTTTTATTGTTTACGATTGTAAATTTTGGATTATTTACTTTTGTAAACATGATGACAACTGAAGATTTCCTAAAGAATTATAAGCGGTTTAAATTCGATAAATTGCAGGGACGGTACATTGATCAGCCTAAACTTGAAACAGCCCTGAATGATCTAAAAGACCATTACACGATCACCGAACTGGGAAGGTCTTTCCTTAATGTTCCTATTACAGGAATAACTTTTGGTACGGGTAAAAAGAAGATCCTGGCCTGGTCCCAAATGCACGGCAATGAAAGTACCACCACAAAGGGCGTAA
This sequence comes from Salinimicrobium tongyeongense, assembly GCF_026109735.1. Classification (NCBI taxonomy): domain Bacteria; kingdom Pseudomonadati; phylum Bacteroidota; class Flavobacteriia; order Flavobacteriales; family Flavobacteriaceae; genus Salinimicrobium; species Salinimicrobium tongyeongense. Next base: position 3,220,606 of record NZ_CP069620.1, read on the forward strand.
TAGATTTTCTTCATTTTCTGAAGGATTATGGAGATGATGAGGGGGTAAAAAAAATCCTTCAGGAATGTACAATTTTGATACTTCCAATGGTTAATCCTGATGGTGCAGCCCGTTACACCCGCGAAAATGTGAATAAAGTAGACCTTAACCGCGATGCCAAAGACATAAAGGAACCTGAAAGCAAAGTGCTGCGAAAGACTTTTGAGGGTTTTAAACCTCATTTCTGTTTTAATCTCCATGATCAACGTACCATTTTCGCTGCAGGCGACATAAATCTGCCTGCTACGCTCTCTTTCCTGGCACCTTCTATGGATGAAGCCAGAACGGTCACTGAAGTGCGTATAAAGGCAATGAAAATTATTGCGGCCATGAATATCGAGCTGCAAAAGGTAATTCCGGGGCAGGTAGGAAGGTTTGATGACAGTTTTAACCTTAATTGCACTGGAGATTACTTTCAGGCGCAACACGTGCCTACTATTTTATTTGAATGCGGGCATTTTCAGCAGGATTATTTACGGGAAAACACCCGTAAGTATTTTACTTTGTCATTATTTACAGCGGTGAAAGCGATTGCTTCAGGAGATTTTCTTCAGCAAAAAGAAGATGATTACTTCGAAATTCCGGAGAACAAGAAGAGTTTTCTGGATGTTATTCTTCGTAATGCGCAGGTTGATGGGAAAAAAGTTGATGTGGGGATACAATATTCAGAAAAAATAAAAAGTGGAGACATACATTTTGAACCCGTGGTACAGGTTATAAAAGAAGATTTAGACTTTTTTGGCCACTTAGAAATTAACTGTGAGGGTAAAGCAGTGAAAAAAGTGGACGAAACCGCACTTCTCGAAAACGATATAGTAGAGGTAATTTTGTTAAATAAAGAGAAGTTATCAATAAATCCGCCTCATATTAAATGAATATTATCTATAATCTAATTATTTTGTATTAATTTTGTACTTCGTTTAAAAACAAGGAGAATCTTCAAAAGATTAGATATGGCAAAGTTTAGATTAGATGAAACCGATCACCAGATCCTCAATATGTTGATCGACAATACGCGAACCCCATTCACTGATATCGCTAAGAAACTTAATATCTCGGCGGGTACGGTGCATGTTAGGGTAAAGAAAATGGAAGAGGCCGGAATTATTCTGGGTTCCTCTCTTACGCTTAATTATGAGAAGCTGGGTTATGCTTTTATAGCCTATGTGGGAATTTTTCTTCAAAATACCTCTCAGACAAAATTTGTACTGGAACGCATCAATGAAATCCCTTATGTGACTGTAGCTCATGTTACTACCGGCAAATTCAATGTGTTCTGCAAAATAAGGGCAAGGGATACCCAGCATGCAAAAGAAATTATTTTCAAGCTTGATGATATTGAGGGTGTTTACCGCACCGAAACCATGATTTCACTGGAAGAAAGCATCAACGATAAGAAAAGGCTAATGCATTCTATTTTTGAGAACTTATAGAATACTAAATTCTTATTAAAAACCCTCCTTGCAAATTGTCTGGAGGGTTTTTTTATTACTTTCATTCTTACTACCTTTTGTTTATGGGCTTAGTAAAACGAAAATTAAGCTCCTTCTGGAGTCTTTTAAAGCAGTCATATTTTAGCTGGAACAGGAATGACCCCTGGGCCAGAAGTGCCACTATAGCATATTATGCGCTGTTCTCGTTACCGTCCTTACTCATTATCGTGGTGACGGTGGCGGGATATTTCTTCGGAAAGGAGGCGGTACAGGGACGCATTACGCAGGAAATAGGAGAATTCATAGGGGTGGAAGCGGCCGATGCCATTGAAGGTATGGTGGCCAACGCTGCTCTTAACCAATCTTCTACCTGGGCTGTGATCTTTGGCTTTGCTTTCTTAATTTTTGGGGCAACAGGGGTATTCTTTCAGCTCAAAGCGGCTATGAACAACATCTGGAACATTGCCGTAAAGAAAAATACGGTAAAGCGTATCGTCATTAACCGCATTATTTCTTTGGGCATGGTGTTCGTTCTTGGGCTGCTGCTTCTCATTTCACTGGTCATATCAGCAGTGCTGGCGGCAATTAAAGATTACGTAGCCTCAATAGAACCTGCAGTGACCACTTTTCTCATGGAGGTGCTAAATTTTGCCCTGTCGTTTGGTATCATCATGTCTCTTTTTGCAGCAATTTTCAAATGGCTGCCCGATGTTAAATTGAAATGGAAAACCACCTACCTGGGTGCCATGCTCACTACCTGTCTTTTCCTTATTGCTGAATACCTTATCGGTTTCTATTTTGGGCAGAGCAATCCCGGGTCGGTCTATGGCGGGGCATCTTCGGTAGTACTTATCCTCCTTTGGGTGTATTACACCTGCCTTATCGTGTTCTTTGGAGCCGAATTTACCGTGCAGTATGCCCTGCACAAAAAAGATAAAGTTGAGCCCAATGAATATGCCGAACCTGCTATTTATCAGGAACTGGAAAGGCTGGAACAAAAGCGGGGGCAGCTGGTAGATGAAAAACGAATTCTCGATACCCTGCAGTCGCACGTAGACGAAGAGGAAGAGCGTCAAAAACAACGCAAAAAACAAGAGGAAGATGATAGGAGTTCTTCTTAGCATAATTTAACCTTAACCCTTCCTATTTTATAGGCTTCTTAATACAGAAAGACCCGCTTAGTGGCTATCTTCACTTAAATCATTGTTGAACATAAAAATTAATTGAAATGAATAAGAAGGTAGCTATTTTAGCGACAGATGGATTTGAAGAAGTAGAATTGACTTCCCCAAAAGAGGCCATGGAGGATGAAGGTTTTGAAGTTCACATTGTAAGTCCCAAAAAGGGCAAAATCAAGGCCTGGGATAAAACCGACTGGTCTAAAGAATACAACGTAGACAAAACCGTGGGTGAAGTAAGCGCAAAGGATTATAATGCACTAATGCTCCCCGGCGGAGTTATGAACCCCGATAATTTGAGAACAGATAAAGAGGTTCAAAAATTTGTAAAAGATTTCTTTGAGCAAAAGAAACCTGTTGCAGCTATTTGCCACGCCCCATGGACGCTTATTAGTGCAGGAGTGGTAGAAGGAAGAACAATGACTTCCTACCACACCTTAAAGGATGACCTGGTTAATGCAGGAGCAAACTGGGTTGATAAGGAAGTAGTGGTAGACGAAGGATTTGTAACCAGTAGAAATCCCGATGATCTTCCGGCCTTTAATTCAAAGCTGATAGAAGAAGTTAAAGAAGGGAAGCACGAAGACCAGCATGCCTGATCTTTTGCAGATAGTCTTTAAACTAAAAGAGGCTGCTTTAGTGGACTAGCCCCCAAAAGTTGGACGGTTTAAAATTTAATTTGATTTTTCTATATGAGCTCGATATTGTATCGGGCTCATTCCTTTTAGGTTGAGTCTTATCCTGTCATAATTATAATATTGTATGTATTCTGTTATATCGCGTTTTAATTGCTCGACAGAGGTGTATTGGTTTAGATAATACAGCTCAGATTTTAATGTTCCAAAGAAGTTTTCTGCTATAGCGTTGTCTAAGCAGTTTCCTTTTCTGGACATACTTTGTGTGATGTTCTTTTCCTTTAGGGTATTTTGGTATTGCTTCATTTGATACTGCCAACCTTGATCAGAATGAAGGATAAGCCCTGGTTTCTTCTGTTTGCTGCACTTATTAATCATATCCATTACCTGTTTAAAATTAGGTTTTTCGGAGATTGTAAAACTCAGCACTTCTCCATTAAAGAGATCTATAACAGGCGATAAATAGAGCTTTTTGTCCTTGACTTTAAACTCTGTGACGTCAGTTGCCCACTTCAAATTAGGCCTATCAGCTTTAAAATTTTGCTTTAGTAAATTAGCCGCTATTTTCCCCTCGGAGCCTCTATAGGATGAGTATTTTTTGACCCTTATCAGGCTACTTATCCCGAGCTCCTGCATAAGCCTAAAGACAGTCTTATGATTAATTACATAGCCTTTCCTCCTGAGATCCAAGTTGATTCTCCTATACCCGTAACGACCTTTGTGGAAGTCATAAACAGATTTAATCTCCTCACGTAATGTTTCGTATTTATCATTCTTACCGGCTTTTAAATGATAATAGAAAGTGCTTCGTGCCATCCCTGCATGCTTTAGTAGCTTTTCTAATGCATGCTCTTGCCTTAATTCCTGGATGATTTGCGTTTTTCTTCTTTCTCTTTTTCTGATTGAACTAAGGCATGAAGCTTTTTTAGGTAAGCATTTTCTGCTTTAAGATCAGCTAACTCATCCAAGAGTTGCTCCTCTCTGGTCATAGGTTTTTTGGGCTTTCTAGGCATAGATTTAATTCTTCCTCTATTTTCTATTGATAAACCTTCCCGCCCTTTCTCATTATAAACCTTTACCCATTTCACTAAAGTTTCCGAAGAAGGAATCTTAAAGAGCACACAAGTCTGCTGAAAAGATAAAGAATTCTCTTTCATCTTTTGTATCACCTTTACCTTAAATTTTGGAGAATATTTGTTTCTAATTGGCTTCAGTCCTTTTGACCCATGAGCTCTGTAAAAGGAAACCCATCTTCGAACCATTGATTCACCCAGGTTGTACTTCAAGCTAACAGCATAGGCTGATAAACCTTCATTTACCACTTCTTTGACTACCGCCTTTTTAAAGTTGTAATCGTGTTTGATTTTTCTACTCATAAAAATGCCCCCAATAAAGTGTCTAACTTTTTGGGGGCACTCTATTAGGGCAGCCTCTTTTTTTGGTTTCTATTTTTAAGATTAAAGATCTTCAGGATCCTCGTCTTCTTCAGCGTCATCCATATCGTCCATGTCTTCCTCTACATCTTCATTTTTCTCCGGAAGGTCTACAATAGGCTCATTGAAGTCGGAATCATCATAATCTTCTTCATCATAATTTGCCATTGTATTTTCAAGACGGGTGCTCACCTTAACAAGGTAGATACTGTCTTCGGTTCTTACCTCTACAGCTTCAACCGTTTCGTTTTTTGCATTTTTAAAAGAGATGATTTGATCATCATCATATCCGTCAGGATATTTTTCAACAAGTAGCCCCAAAATCTCGGGGGTAAGCTTTTTGTAATCAACAATGATTCTTTTCATAAGTAAGTTTTAAGGCCTCCTTCTAAGCGAAAATAAGGATTCATTATTCCGCCACCGTTAAAATAAATAAAAAATTTACACTATGTTTTTTAGTCTGCGTCTACATCTTCTTGAGGTGCAAGGTAATACCTGAAAGCCTCAAGAAGGAATGTATTTGGTACTTCACGATCAATGACCGGTTCTCCAATTTGTCGCAAAAGAACAAAATTTATTTTTCCCCCCTCATTTTTTTTATCAAATTTCAGCAGGTCGATGATCTTTTTTTGATCTTCCTCCGTAAAATCGGTTTTTCCGTATATTGAGGTGATAATACGATTGATATCATCCCTTTTCTCCTTCGGAAACCCTTCCAGTTCTGTTGATAAGTATGCTGCAAGTACCATTCCTGCCGCAACGGCTTCTCCATGCAGCAGTTTTTGCTTTTCAGGATTTTCCAAGAAATAAGATTCTATCCCGTGCCCCAGCGTATGGCCAAAATTCAGGCTCTTCCGCAGGCCTTTTTCATAAGGATCCTGTGCAACTACGTTTTCTTTGATCTCAATAGATTCGCTGATAAGATCTTCTAGATCGGTAAGATCAAGATCTTTCAAAGATTTTAGCCTGTTCCAGTAATCTTCATCTGCAATTAATCCGTGCTTCAGCATTTCTGCGAGTCCGCTGCGCATTTCGCTTGGGGGCAGACTTGCTAAAAAAGATATGTCTACAACCACCATTTCAGGTTTTTTAATGATGCCCACCTGGTTCTTCAATGCCCCAAGGTTCACCCCGTTTTTTCCTCCCAGCGCGGCATCAACCATAGAGAGCAGGGTAGTAGGAAAGTGAACACAGGCGATACCTCTTTTAAACGCTGCCGCCACAAATCCGCCCAGATCGGTCACTACGCCGCCGCCAAGGTTCACCAACAGGCTCCTGCGGTCGCCTCCCAATTCAGATAAAGCCTCCCACAGGGAATTACAGGTCTCTATCGTCTTGTGTTCTTCGCCAGCTTCAATCTCCAAAACTTCAATTTCAACATTGGTTTCCAGCTTTTGAAGAAACGAAGAAAGGCAGTGAACATGGGTGTTGGAGTCTACTAGAACAAAGATCTTGGTAAAGTTTTCCTGCCTTAAAAATTCATGGAAGTGGTCATAACCTTTTTGGTTAAAAAGTACGGGAGATTCTGTAGAGGTTTTAGTCATGGATCCTTTTGATAAATGCACGTTAAAGGCTTCGAAAATAAGGAGAAAAATCCTAACTATCTCCATCCAATAATTATCTTTGTAAACCCAATTTTAAGAAATGATCACACAGAAGATATTTAATGATACTGAGACAGCTTTTAAACTTAAAACTGATTCAGAATTAAACCGGGCCATCTTTCTTTTCGAGATGATTGACCGGCCATTATTGGTCAAAACAGGTACTGCAATGACCAACCTTGCTCTTAAAGCACATTTGCCGGTAGAGGGGCTCATCAAAAAGACCATTTTTAACCAGTTTTGTGGCGGGGTGACCGAGAAGGACTGCCTTCCCACCATAGAAAAAATGTACAGCAAAAACCTTCACAGCATTCTCGATTATTCTGTTGAAGGAAAAGAGAAAGAAAGTGAATTTGAGAAGGCTATTGAACGCAAGACCAATATTGTAAAATTTATTTCAAAACGTGACGAGCTTCCGTTTGCGGTTTTTAAACCCACGGGTATTGGCCGTTTTGAACTCTGGCAAAAAGTTTCTGCCAATGCCAACCTTTCCCTCGAAGAGGAAGAAGAGTGGCAACGAGTAAAAAACCGGGTGAACAAGATTTGCGATGAGGCGTACAAACAGGGCGTAAGATTGCTTGCCGATGCCGAAGAAAGCTGGATGCAGGATGCTGCCGATGTGCTTATTGAAGAAATGATGTTCAAGTACAACCGAGAACGGGCAATAATCTTCAACACGCTGCAATGCTACCGCTGGGACAGGATGCAGTATCTTAAAGACCTGCACAGCCGTGCCAAAGAACAGGGCTTTATTGTGGGTGCCAAGGTTGTGCGAGGGGCATATCTTGAAAAGGAAAATGAAAGGGCTTCAAAAATGGGATATTTGTCGCCCATTTGTGAGAACAAAGAAGCAACCGATGTAAATTACAACGGCGTGCTTACTTACTGCCTGGCACATATAGAAGATATTTCGGTGTTTATCGGTACGCACAACGAAATGAGCAACTACCTGGCCCTGCAGGTTATGGAAGATAAGGGCATTGAAAAGAATGACGACAGGGTGTGGTTTTCCCAGCTCTTCGGAATGAGCGAGCACATTAGCTATAATCTTGCTGAAGCCGGTTATAATGTGGCCAAGCTCGTGCCCTTTGGCCCGGTAAAGGAAGTTGTGCCTTATCTTATTAGAAGGGCCGAAGAAAATACCTCTGTAAAAGGGCAAACCGGAAGGGAATTAGGGCTGCTTTACGAAGAAAGAAAAAGAAGGGCAGGAGAGATCACCAAGAGTAACAGGGAGAGTGAACTGGCTGGCTAGATTCATCTATTTCAGGATAATGGGCTGGAAATTCTACGGAAGCTGGCCCCCCGCACTAAAAAAAGCAGTTGTGATCGTAGTGCCGCATACCAGCTGGCACGATTTCTACCTGGGGCTTTTAGTGCGCAGGATTCTTGGGGTAGATATAAAATATGTCGCTAAAAAGGAACTTTTCAAACCTCCTTTTGGGTGGTACTTTAAGTGGATGGGCGGTACGGCTTTAGACCGAACTCCCGGCCAGAAAAAGTAGAAGCCATTGCAGGCCTCTTTAAGGAGAGAGAAGAATTTAGACTGGCCATTGCGCCCGAAGGTACCCGAAAAAAAGTAGGGGAGTGGAAAACCGGATTTTATTATATCGCAAAAAAAGCGGAAGTACCCATCGTAATGGTGGCTTTCGACTTTGGAAGTAAAAGCGTCAAGGTTTCCGAACCTCTGTTCCCTTCAGATGATAAGGATCGGGATTTTCTCAAGATCAAAGATTTCTACAAAGAAGTGACGGGAAAAGTTGCCCGTTACACCTAAAAAAAGCTGCCCTAAAAAAATCTTTTAGGGCAGCTTTTTTTATAACAATCCTGGTTATTTAAAGTTAATATCTGTAAACGGCGTTTAGCTTGGAATCTTTGTTTGGCATAAACTCTCTTTCAATAAGATAAGCCTTTCCGTTTTGCTGAATCACTTTTACAGCGGCCAGGTTCATCAGGGAAATACTGCCGTTCCTTTTTTCGTCATGCACATCTACCGAAGCCATTTTTTCATTGTAATCTCCCCAGATGTCTTCGCGGTTTTGCAGGAAAAGCGTATCAACCTTCCCTTCAAAAATAGCAGGGATGATCTCCGAAACCTGTGTGGAAGTTCGGGAAGGATTCAAATCATTGAACTGCTTCATTTTCTCGTCTTTTTCTTTTCTAAAGTGTGGCTCAAGGGTTTCAAGGGCCGCGGCATGTAGCCCGAAAATACTGTCATGGTCGGCTTCAGGGTTTCCCGGCACCGGTTTTGGGTACAGGTTCTTGTAGCGGCTGGCTTCCTGGTAAATTGGGAAGTGTGAATCCTGGCATGCCACTATAAGGGGTACGTTATCGTTGTGCAGAATTTCATAGATCCCTTTGTCCACCGCGCGAAAGAAGCGTAGAATCTCGTTTTTGCGATCGCGGGTCGCAGCTTCATAGCCGTGCTGGGTAGAAGTGCCCTGCGGGTTTGCCCCCACGCTGTTTCTCTGGGTTTTGTGCTTGCTGTTCTTTTCTTCATAATCGTAGCCAACCCGGTCTTCAAGCCTTTCGGGCGTGAGATCGTCAATTTTCACCTCTCCTATGGAATATTGAGTGGCTTCATACAGTTTTACCTCGTCAAGCTGTAGGTGCAGCAAATAAAATCTGCCATCTCCATTAAACATTGGCACCAGTGGTTTTAAGTAAAAATGATCGGCTACATAGGTAAAAGCCTCAAAATAAATGGGGAGAGTGTACTGCCGGGAAAAACCGTCGGCCAAAAACAGGGCCAGGCCGTCGCTTTGATGCCGCCAAAAATCACTGTCATCCATCAGGTCGTTCACCGGTTTCCCCATTTTATCTATTTTATCCTGCGGATATCCCATTGCTTTTAACTCCTCTACGGCCTTTTTCCACTGACTTTTTAGATTGATCTTATCCTTTTCTTCCAAAACGTCTTTTCCGGCCCTCACGGTAGGGATAAAAATGGAGACGCAGGGATTGCTGTCAAATTTTGCTAAGTCCTCAAATTGTTCTTTTGTCAAAATTGGCATGATCTGTCGGTTTTTTACGGAAATAATCCTTCAAAAAAGGCATTTTTCCTCGATTCATAAATGTGAACTTAAGATACTAAGATGCCAAAAAAGCCGTAGGGCTGCTGGTCATAATTTTTCCTTAATGAGAAGGCTTTTTGCCGTTAATTTTCTGCTAAGGAATTACCACCATACCACAAAAAGCCTCTGGTAGCTGCCATTTAGCGTTTTCATCCAGAGAAGGGGAGAGAATTTTTCAGAGAGCAGCGGTGCTATTTGTACTTTGATCTCTTCAAACGAATACCAGCTGTGGTTTTGCCCCGGGAGCACCGGCCAAAACTTCTTTTTGGGGCTAAAAAAAGTATTTTGGCCATAGTCTTCAAAAGTGAATTCTGAAGCTTTTATCCAGAAACCTGCCACGCATTCAGGATTGATATTTCTTAAAGCTGAAGCCCGCATTTTCTTCGGAAGAAAAACCGAAGCCTTAAAACACATTTTTTGAACCACCCGCTGCACATCAATCCCTTTTGCCTGAAGCACATTTTGAGCAGCCTCGTGAAAGAGCAGCGGAAATTGCCTTTTTTGAAGCCTTTCCAGTTTCCGGTTCAGGTTGTCGCGTTTGTTGGGCCCAATTAAATGGTCTTTTTCCGAAATACCCGTGTCGGGATCGTAGATATAGAACTTGAAGACCAGTTCTATATGAAAAATTTCTTCTGAAGCAGTGTCTTTCAGCAAAAAATCGATTTCTCCAAGCGTTTCTTTCTCCTGAATGACCTGCTGGTTCTGTAGCAGGATTTCTTCCGAAGTAAAATGCGAAACATAACAGGCAAAAAAGTGTTCCATGCGCTTTCCCAGCACCCTTGCCCGTGGCGCAGGGATTTCAGGAAAATTTTCTTCCGAAATGGCCTTTAAGGTTCGATAGAGCGGGTAGTCAAAAATGGCATTTTCAGCAAAGATTTCGGAAGTGCTTAAAAAGCCTTTAAATTGATCGGCTAGGGTAAATTCCATTTATTCCTTTTCATCATCATCGTCCTTGCTTAGCAGGAACCCGAAGGGTTTTAGTGGTGAAATATTGCTGAAGACCACGTTGATAATGGCCAGGATGGGGATAGACAGCACCATGCCTGCAATGCCCCACACCATGCCCCCAATAATGACCGCCAAAATGACGAAAAATGGGTGCAAATCTACCTGGTCTCCCACTATATAAGGCTCCAAAATATAACTTTCTACAAATTGTGCCACCCCAAAGGTGATGATAATGCCCACCAGTACGCCGGTTTCCCCCGATACCAGGTACCCGAAGATCATTGCCAGCCCAAAGCCTACAATATTACCAATGTAGGGCAGGAGGCTTAACACGGCGGCCAGTATACTTATTAAAATAAAATTATTCACACCCGAGATGCCCAGGCCAACGGCATACAGAACTGCCAGGAACCCGATGAGGATCAGCTTTCCCACCAGGTACCTGCGCGTGACCTCAGCCGATTTTTCGATAACTTTTTTTACTTCATGCCGCCGGGAATCGGGGAAAAGCAACAACAAAAAGTTTTTAAACCTGTGCCTGTAGTTGAGCAGGAAAAAGATGTAAATAAAGGTAATAAGGTAGTCGCCAAAAAAGCTGATGGCGCTGTTGAGAAAAGAAGCTGCTTTTTGACCGGCATTGGAGTCTGAACTCATAAAAGGAAGGCTGCCGCCATCTTCTGAACTTTCGAGATCCTGCTCCTCCAGCGGCGTGTGCTCAAACAGGAAAGCCTTTACCTGCGCAATTTTGGGTGCCATGGTTTCCCTGATCTTGGGCCAGTCATCAACCACGGTTTTTACCTGCATAGAAATGATCGCAAAAAAGCCAACCGAAGCCAGGAAAATGATAAAAGTATTCACCAGCGAGGAGGCCATTCTATTCATAAACGAATTTTCCATTTTTCGGCAGAGTGGGATCATGAGTAAAGAAAGCACTACCGCAGTGGTCAATGGAATAAAGAAACCGCTTGCCTCTGCAAGGCCCTGAAACAGAAAATACAATCCCAGTATAGTTAGCGTTACATAAAGAAGTATTTGTTTCCCTTTTGAGTTGATCGTTTTTTCCATGAAAGTGAAGATACAAAACCTGCAGCCATTCTGTTCTAACTAAAAGTTAAAGACTTGGTACAAAGCTCTTGTTCATGGGGTCCAAAACCAGTTTTATCTTTAAATTCGTACAAATTGTAATTGTGAAGCAGCAACGCTACTACTACCTTATAAAAATTCAGTACCTGGGATACCGGCTGCACGGCTGGCAAAGGCAACCCGGACTAAAAACGGTTGAAGGCCTGGTAAAAAAAACGCTCAGGTTTGTGCTGGGAGAGCTAAGCTTCAAGATATTGGGCTCCAGCCGTACCGACGCCATGGTCTCAGCCCACGAGTCGGCTTTTGAGCTGTTCATAGACAAAGAACCTTTAGAGAATATGGCCGATTTCCTGGTGCTGTTCAACCAGAATCTACCCCCCGATATCAGGGCTTTAAGCATCAAAGAAGTAGATGCCGGTTTCAATATCATTCAGCATCCAAAAAAGAAAGAATATTTGTATCTGTTTTCCTTCGGAAGAAAAAGCCATCCGTTTGCAGCACCTCTTATGGCTACTTTTCCTGAAGATTTGGATATTGACCTCATGATGCAGGGTGCACGGATGTTTGAAGGCCATCATTCCTTTCATAATTTTTGTACAAAACCCACGCCTCATACAGTAGTGGAACGGGAAATCGAATTTTGCGAAATAATACTGAACACAAAAATCACCGCGAGTTTCTTTCCCGAAAGGTCTTACCTGCTAAGGGTGACCGGCACCGGATTTTTACGCAACCAGATAAGGCTGATGATGGGAACGCTGGTACAGCTGGGAAGGGGAGAACTCTCTTTGGCCGATCTTGAAAAAAGCCTGGACCCCAATATTAAAATGCCCGTGAACTACATCGCCCCCGGCAGCGGGCTCATCCTGAACAAAGTGGATTTTACCTGAAGGTTCAAGGTTCAAGGTTCAAGATTTAAGATTCAAGATTCAAGATTCAAGATTCAAGATTCAAGATTCAAGATTCAAGATTCAAGATTCAAGATTCAAGGTACGAAGTTCAAAATTCATTGTTTAAGATTTAAAGTGTAAAGTATAGAGTTTCAAGTTCTAACTTCGTAACTCGTACCTCGTATTTCGTTTTGTGCTTCAACTTTCCTTATTCAGTATCGTCAATGCTACGCGAATGGTACCATAATCCATTTCTTCTTTAAAATGTTCGAAGTAGGGTTTTAACGCATCGGGCTTGGCGAGTTCTTTCCTTGCTTTGCGCACCGATTCAAGATCTGCTTCTGAAATATATTTTTTGAGATCTACCTCTTCGCCGGTTTCGTAAAGTTTAGAGAGGTGTGAAAAAATAGTGGTTGCAGCCAGGTTTCGGGCCTGTGCCATTTCTTCTATACTCATTCCCTCGCGGTACAACTTCAGGGTTTCCTTATAAGTATTCCCTTTTTTTCGGGTTTTCTTCTCCCGTTTCTCCTTGCTGTGAGCGATGATCTCCTTGATGAACCTGTACCCGTAATTCTGCATTTTTTGGCGTCCAACTCCACTTATTTGCATAAAATCCTCATCGGTCATGGGGCGCTCTTTTTCCATTTCTTTGAGGGTGACATCGTTAAAGATCAGGTAAGCCGGGATGTCTTCTTCCCTCGAAATTTCAAGTCTCAGTTTTCTCAACCTCTCAAAAAGGCTGTTTTCCGAAGTTTTTTCGGCAAGCGCGGGTTGTTTCTTTAATTCGGCCTGTGCGACATCGGCCAGGGAAACTTTTTCCTGCTCAAAAAGCACATTTTTGGCAAGGCTTGTGAGCCTGATCTTGTTTTGATCGTGAAAGGCAATCTCAAGGTAGCCCTGGTTGATCAGCTGGATCATGTACTGCTGCCAGTCCCGCCATGCCACATCGCCGGCAATGCCATAGGTAGAGAGCTTTTGGTAGCCTTTTTCAAGCACCTGCGCATTTTGGGCTCCCCGCAGCACGTCTATAACCGTAGAGATGGGTTCCTGTTCCCTGAGCCGGAAAACCGTAGAGAGGGCTTTTTGAGCTAAAATAGTGCCGTCAAAAAATTCAGGCGGATTCTTACATACATCGCAGTTGCCGCAATCTTCAGAAATCAGTTCTCCAAAGTAACTCAGCAGGATCTTTCGGCGGCAGCTCAAAGCTTCAGAATATTGCTTCATGCGGTCGAGTTTTGCCAGCTGAATTTCGGCGTTTCCCGAGCCTTCAGCAAACTTCTGCAGCTGCACCACATCGGCATAACTGTGAAAGAGGAGCGTAGAGGAAGGCAGGCCGTCACGCCCGGCGCGGCCAATTTCCTGGTAGTAACCTTCAAGGTTCTTGGGCATGTTGTAATGAATCACCCAGCGCACATTCGACTTGTCTATGCCCATGCCAAAGGCAATCGTAGCGCAGATGATCTCTTTGGTGTCATTGATGAAATCTTCCTGGATCTGGATCCTTTCCTCATGGGACAGGCCGGCGTGATAAGCTTCGGCCTTATAGCCCTTAGCCTGAAGTTTTACGGCCAGTTCTTCGGTATTCTTTCGGCTTAAACAGTAGATGATGCCGCTTTCAGACTTCCTGCCTTTCAAAAATGCCAGAATCTGTTCAAATTTTTTGGTGCCGGGCCGTACTTCCAGGCTCAGGTTCTTCCTGTCAAAAGAAGAGAGGTGCTGCATGGCATTGGGGATATTGAGCTGTTCGCAAATATCCTGGCGCGTGGCTTTATCGGCTGTAGCGGTGAGGGCGATGATGGGCGTTTCGGGATGGCGGTTCTTAAGATACCCCAGCTGCGTATAGGCCGGCCTGAAATCGTGCCCCCAACTTGAGATACAATGCGCTTCATCTATGGCAATGAGGCTGATATTGCCTGCGGAAAAGACCGCATCTATGTACTGAAGGCTCTCGGGCGCCACGTAAAGCAGCTTGATCTCATTTTTCCCGATCTTCCGGAAGATTTCCTGCTGCTCTTCTTCTTTCTGACTGCTGTTAAGGAATGCTGCCGAAATTCCGTTAGCACTAAGCCCGTCTACCTGATCTTTCATAAGGGCGATGAGCGGAGAAATCACAATGGTAATACCCGGAAGCAGGATTGCCGGTAGCTGGAAACAAATTGATTTTCCGCCGCCTGTGGGCATGATCACAAGGTTGTCACGACCTTCAAAAACAGCTTCTATAATTTGCTTTTGCAGCGGCCTGAAGCTGTCATAACCAAAATATTCCTTTAATGTGCCTAGTAATTTTGCCTCTTCAACCATGCTACAAATAAAATGAAAGCAGGCCAATGCTCAATGGCCGAAGTTTGTTAAATACAAGATTTTTACCAGTAGCCCCAGCTACGCATAAATTCTTACTTTTAAAGAAATTATACTTCTATGGTTAAAAGAACCCGCTACCTCTCCAAAAGGCCAAAATCGAATAAAGCTTTGCACCAGGCTCCTGGAACCGTCACTTACGTGGGGCGAAAGGAGCAGGTTGAAACGCTGCTGGAAGTAATAGATTATAATGCAGGTAATTATGAAAGGATCACTTCAAAGAACCCCGGAGATGCTTTTCAGTTTGAAGAAGAAGACCGCACCACCTGGATCAATATTGACGGATTAAGCAATACGGCTGAAATTGAGAAGATTGGGAAGTATTACGACCTGCACCCCCTAATTATTGAAGATATTGTAAACACCAACCAGCGGCCAAAAATTGATGAATACAAAGATTACTTCTTTATAGTGGCAAAAATGCTATACTTTAGGGAGGATGGGCGGCTGGAAAATGAGCACATCAGCATGGTGCTGGGAAAAAATTATGTGCTCACCTTCCAGGAAGCCGGAGGGGATGTCTTTGACGGCGTGCGCGAAAGGCTTTCCAAAGCAAAAGGCCGTATAAGGAGCAGGGGGGCAGATTATCTGGTTTTTGCACTTTTAGATGCTATTGTAGATCACTATTTTTTGGTGGTAGACGATATGAGCGATAAAATAGAAGCCATGGAAGAACGGCTTTTTGACGCGCAGCCAAAAGATGATACCATACTTGAGATCCAGGAATTAAAGCGCACCATGTTGAGAATAAGGCGGGCTGTAAACCCGCTGCGCGAAGTGGTGAGCCGTCTTGAAAAACTAGATCACGACCTGGTGCAGGAGCAAACCCTCAATTATATTAGAGACCTTTACGACCACATGCTGCAGGTTTCGGAAAATATTGAGATCTACAGGGAAATGACCTGGGGCCTTATGGATATGTACATGACCACAATAAGCAATAAGATGAACGAAGTCATGAAGGTGCTCACCATAATGGCTTCCATATTCATTCCGCTTACATTTCTTGCGGGTATCTACGGGATGAATTTTGAATACATGCCCGAGCTGGAATACAAATACAGCTACCCGGTATTATTGATCGCCATGTTGTTTCTTATCCTTGCGATGCTGGTGTATTTTAGGCGAAAGCGGTGGCTTTAAGCTTTTGACGTTTCCTGCCAGAATTTATCATCCCAATCGTCTGGATCTGGGGTGATAATCTCTTCCTCTTTATTGGTGATGTTCTGCAGCTTTTCTTCGGAAACAGTTTCCTGCAGCTCCCTGAACAGCTCCCGCTCTTCAAACCTTATGTGCCGGTTCAATTCCTTTTCTATGGAATGAAAGCCTGCTTCACCAGCTTCTTCTTTGAACAAAGACTCAAGCCGGGAGTGTTCATTGATTGCCCTTTGCGCCATGGGGTGATCTTCTCCTAAAAGGGGAAATATTTCTGCCTCTTCAAACCTGAAGTGGGGCCTTAGTTGAGAAGTAAAGAAAAAATCGGTGTATTTTTTAATGCGCTCCAGGGAAACACCTCTTTTTAATCCTTCTCTAATTTTCCAGCACAAGAGCAACCCGTGGTGGTGGTCGCGGCTTAACGGCTTCAATGCTTCGTGCCTTTTTATAGGTGTAGGTTTTTCCATAGCTTCTTGAAATTAGGATACAAAGCTAAGCCTATGATCTTCGGAAGGCTATGATGCAGGTCATGTTCTTTAGATGATGTTAAGGTTAACTGACATTTTATCTTTTTTTTAATAACAAAAATCCTGTATATCGTGTAAAGCTTTATAATTTAGGAGGAAGCAGTAATTCTCCTTAAATCAAACCCGTATGTCATGAAAATAGGATATCACGCTTCCCATGAACAATTTACGCCCCGCCATTTGCTCAAACTGGTTCAACAAGCCGAAGATGCTGGCTTTAAAGCCGTGTTGTCTTCAGATCATTTTCACCCGTGGAGTGACACCCAGGGGGAAAGCGGGTTTGCCTGGAGCTGGCTTGGAGCAGCCATGCAGGCTACCAACCTTGAATTTGGAATTGTTAATGCGCCGGGCCAGAGATATCATCCCGCGATTATTGCCCAGGCTGTAGCTACGCTAGATCAAATGTTTCCGGGAAGGTTTTTCTTGTGTTCGGGGAGCGGCCAGCTGCTCAATGAGAATATTACAGGTGAAAAATGGCCTGCAAAAAGAGACAGGAATAAAAGGCTCCAAGAGTCGGTCGAGGTGATGCAACGCCTGTGGCGGGAAGACGATTATCTTAATCACAAGGGAATGTTCACTGTTGAACGTGCAAAACTTTTCACCAAACCTGCTAAAATCCCAACGGTATTTGGCGCAGCCATTACCGAAAAAACTGCAGCCTGGTTATCTACATGGGCCGATGCCATGATTACCATTTCCAAGCCTAAAGAGGAACTTGAAAAAATGGTTAAAGCCTTTAGGAATGGCGGAGGAAAAAAGAAACCCATGGCGTTAAAAGTACAGATCTCATATGCAAGAAACAGGGACAAAGCACTTGATGGGGCATGGGAGCAATGGAAGAACAACATCTATCCAAGCAAGGTGATTGCCGATATAGACAGCCCCGAAAAATTTGATGCCATGGGGCAGAATACCAGGAAAGAAGATGTGGAGAAACATGTGATCGTAGGGAGTGATGCAGATACTTTTATCGAAAAGATCAAAGAATATGAAAGCCTGGGATTCGAAAAAATTGTGATCCACAATGTAAATAAACAGCAGGAAGATTATATAGACTTCTTTAAAAAAGAAGTATTGCCCAATTTTAACCAGAATTAGTATAAAAGATGAACAAATTCTGGTATAAAAATGCGGTGATCTATTCGCTGGACGTTGAAACTTTTAAAGATGCTAACGGAGATGGCACCGGCGATTTTGAAGGCTTAAAGAATGCCCTTCCTTACCTGTCAAGCCTGGGGGTAACCTGTATCTGGCTTCTGCCAATTTTTGACACTCCAAATCGCGACAACGGCTATGATGTAAAAGATTACTACAAGATAGACCCGCGCCTGGGAGATCTGGGCCATTTTGCCCAATTAATAGACGCGGCCGAAGAAGTGGGAATACGGGTGTTGATAGATCTGGCGGTAAACCATACTTCTTCTGAACATTTCTGGTTCCAGGAATCGCGAAAGAACAGGAACTCAAAATACAGGGACTATTATATTTGGGTAGATGAAAAACCCGAAGATCCTGCGCCAAATATGATGGCCGAAGAAGGTGAAAAAAGCACGAGCTGGAAGTACGATCGCACTGCAAAGGCATATTATTTCCACTCCTTCTATCCGCATCAGCCAGACCTTAATATCGCCAACCCGCAGGTGCAAAAAGAGATCTTCAGGATCATGCATTTCTGGTTAAAAATGGGGGTTTCGGGTTTCAGAATTGATGCTGCGCCCCACATGTTCAAGGAAAAAGGCAGGATGGATTTTGAAGGTGACCCGCACCAGATCTTCCGCAACTTCAGGGAATTTGTTGAAACTCAAAAACCCGATGCCATTTTACTGGCCGAAGTTGACCTTGATCCCAACCAGTACAATAAATACCTGGGAAATGAAGACCAGATGCACATGCTCTTCAATTTTTATGTTAATAACTTCACTTTCCTGGCTTTTGCACGGGAAGAAGCAACACCGCTTGCCCGGGCCTTACAACGAATGCCCGAAGAAATTACTGAAAAAGAGCAGCTGGCCACTTTTCTTCGGAATCATGATGAACTCAACCTCGACAAGCTTAGCCGAAACGAAAGAGAGGAAGTGTTTAAGGCCTTTGCACCACAGGAGAACATGCAGATCTTTGGCCGCGGTATAAGGCGAAGGTTAGCTTCTATCTTGGGTAATGACCGGAAGAAAATGGAGCTGGCGCACAGCCTCTTGTTCACCCTGCCCGGCACTCCGGTATTGCGCTATGGCGAAGAGATAGGAATGGGAGAGGACCTTTCTATGGAAGGCCGCTCCAGCGTTCGTACCGTTATGCAGTGGGCTAATGAAAAAAACGGTGGATTCTCTACTGCGGCTACTGAAAACCTCATCAGAAATGTCATTTCTGAAGGGGAATACGGCTATGAGAAAATAAACGTGAGTGACCAGCTGCGCGATCCCGACTCTTTTCTCACCTGGATCTCTAAGGCTATAGACTACCGCAAAGAATTTCCCGAATTTGGCTGGGGCCGCAATCGAATTATAGATACCGGGAGCCCTCACGTGCTGGGGCATTTTTCAAAATCGGAAAAAGGGATGGGGATAGCTTTCCACAATTTTTCAGGAAAAGAAATAACCGTAAAACTGGAGATAGACGAGGATGAATTCAAAGATGTAGTTGATGTCTTCGGAAATATAAGATATGAACAATTTGATCCTAAGAACCCAAAGGTGAAATTAACGCCATACGGGTACAGGTGGATGCATAAAAAACACAACTTTTTATGAAATACGGCGATTATTTGTGGTGGCATAAAGGAGTGATTTATCAAATCTATCCGCGTTCCTATAAAGATAGTGACGGCGATGGGGTAGGAGACCTGCGCGGAATTACAGAGAAACTAGATTACCTAAAATACCTAGGGGTTGATGCGTTATGGATCTCTCCAATCTATCCATCTCCCATGGCCGATTTTGGGTATGATGTGAGCAATTATACCGGAATTCACCCTCTCTTTGGGGATATGGAAGACTTTGATGACCTCTTAAAGGCGGTCCATAAACGGGAAATGAAGCTGATATTGGACCTGGTACCCAACCATTCCTCTAATGAACACCAATGGTTCAGGGAATCCAGAAGTTCAAAAGATAACCCAAAGCGCGACTGGTATATCTGGAGAGATCCCGCTGCCGACGGTGGCCCTCCCAATAACTGGCTGAGTGTTTTTGGCGGCCCGGGCTGGGAATATGATGAAACTACCGGACAATACTATTATCATTCTTTTTTGAAGGAACAGCCCGATCTTAACTGGCGCAATCTTGAGGTACAAAAAGCCATGCTCGATGTGATGAGGTTCTGGCTCGAGAAAGGGGTAGATGGTTTTAGGGTAGATGTGATGTGGCACATGATCAAAGATGACCAGTTTAGGGATGACCCGCCCAACCCCAATTATCATGAGAACATGAATTCCTATAGCAGGCAAATCCCTGCTTATTCTACAGACCAGGACGAGGTGCACGAGATTGTACATAAGATGCGCCGGGTAATAGATGATTATGATGAGAGACTGCTTATTGGTGAAATATACCTGCCCATTAGCAAGCTCGTGCGCTATTACGGTGAAGATAACCGCGGGGCGCATTTGCCTTTCAATTTTCAGCTTTTGCAGTTGCCCTGGGAAGCCGCAAAAATTAAAGCTGCAATAAGCGAATATGAAGGAGCACTGCCCGAACATGGTTGGCCCAATTGGGTGCTGGGAAATCACGACAATTCAAGAATTGCCAGCCGGGTAGGAAAGGAGCAGGCTAAAATTGCGGCCATGCTTTTGCTGAGCCTTCGCGGAACACCCACTATTTACTACGGAGACGAATTGGGAATGGAAGACGTCAATATTCCGGAGGAAAAAATTCAGGATCCGCAGGCGCTTAACGAACCCGGAGTGGGTCGCAGCCGTGATCCCGAGCGCACACCCATGCAGTGGAATGACGCTTTAAATGGAGGGTTTACAACAGGAGATCCCTGGCTGCCGCTTATGGAAAACTACCGCGAAATCAACGTGAAAAATCAGAGAGGCACAAAAGGTTCTATGCTCGAGTTTCACAAGAGGCTTCTGGAATTACGGGCTAAAGAACCCGCCCTGTATATAGGAAAATACACTCCGGTGCCTTCTACCGGAAATATCCTGGCATACCTGCGGGAGTTTGATGCTGATAAATTTCTAATGATCCTGAATTTAGGCGCTTCCGAAGAAACCTTTGCACCCAAACTTCAGTGGAGAGGGACAGTAAAAATTGCCACTCATAATGAACTTGAGGGAGTGCATCTTGAACAAAGCACGAATATAGCCGCCAACCAGGGGCTTATAATTAAAATAGACTGAGATGAGAACACTGGGAAAAAAGACATGGGTAATTGCCGAAGGCTACATCCCCAAATACGGCACGGGGAAAGAACCCGAATTCACCAGCCATGAAACGGCCTGTATCTTAAACACTTCAAATGAAAATGCAGAAGTTGAGCTCACCATTTTCTTTGCAGATAAAGATCCTGTGGGGCCATACAGAGTAAGCGTTGAGGCGCAGCGTACAAAGCATTTACGCTTCAACGACCTCAAAGATCCCGAGCCTGTTCCTTTGGGGACAGATTATGCCTGTGTGATCGAATCTTCGGTTCCCGTGGTGGTACAGCACACCCGGCTTGATTCCAGGCAGGCAGAAAATGCACTTTTGACCACTATAGCCTATTCAGAATAAATGGAGGTCTTTAAGAATTGGAGTGGCAGTATGAGCTTTAAGCCGGGACAAATTATTGCTCTCGAGAGTGAAGAACAGCTTTGCGAGCTGGTCAAAAAAGCCACTTCTGAAGGAAAAAAAGTACGGGTTGCAGGTGCCGGGCATTCCTCGTCGCCATTGGTGCACACAAAAGATTACCTGCTTTCCCTGAAGCATTTTAGAGGCGTAGAAGATCCCGATCTCAAAACAAAGCGCGCCACGGTGCCCGCCGGCATGACGGTAAAAGAGGCCGGAAAAGACCTTTATCGATACGGGCTGGCCATGCACAACACCGGGGATGTAGATGTTCAAACCCTGGCCGGGGCCATAGGCACCGGCACGCACGGTACGGGAAAGGAACTGCCAAACCTTTCGGCCATGCTTTATGGGCTGAGAATGATTAACGGGAAAGGGGAAATTGTGGAAATAAACCGCGAAAATGATCCTGAAACTATGCAGGCCCTGCAGGTTTCTATGGGTTCCTGCGGAATTTTCCTAAAAATGCGGCTTCAGCTCGAGCCCGCTTACCAGCTCTACAGGAAAGAATATTGTGTTTCATTTAAAGATTGCATGCAAAATTTTGAGGAGCTCAAAAAGAACCGGAATTTTGATTTTTACTGGTACCCGCGCACAGATCTCTGCAAGATAAGGATCATGAATACCGATAAAGAAAAGATGCCCCATATTTCTTATGGAAGCCCTGAACTGGAAAGGGAAGGGCCAAGCCACGAGATCCTGCCGCGTTCCCGCGACCTTAAATTTGATGAAATGGAGTATGTGCTTCCGCAGGAAAAAGCCATGGAATGTTTTTACGAAGTGCGGAAACAGGTAAAGGAAAAATGGAGGCGTACTGTAGCCTGGCGGCTCTTAATTCGCACCATAAAAAAGGATGACGCACTTATAAGCCCAATGAGTGGGAGGGAATCTGTCACTATTTCGCTTCATCACAACGCGGGCCTCAGGTTCTGGGATTATTTTAAGGCCATAGAGCCCCTTTTTCTGAAGTACGGCGGCCGACCCCACTGGGGAAAAAAGCACACTCTAAAAGCCGGTACGCTTAAGGAGCTTTACCCGCACTGGGATCGCTTTCAAAAAATCAGGAAAAAATTTGATCCTGAAAGCACCTTTTTGACACCTTATATGAATGAACTCTTTAACTTTGAGAAATGAGGAAAATAGGGAAACTTGACTGGGCTTTTTCCGGCGGAAGGATTCCGTTTGAATCAACAGGGGAGGAACCTGAGTTCAACAGCCACGATAAGATTTCGGTGCTCAATACTTCCGAAGAAGCAGCAAAGATCGGGATCTTTATATTTTATGAAGATCAGGCACCGGTGGGCAATTATGAAGTTGAAGTTGAGCCAAAACGACTCCGCAAGATCAGGATTAACGACCTTATAGACCCCGAAGCAGTGGCGCTGGAGAGGAATTATGGCTGCTATATTCGTTCGAACATCCCTGTGGTGGTACAATTCAGCAGAATGGCCACCGGTCAACAAGCGAATGGCATCATGGGAAGCATGGCTTTCCCGGCCGATTAAAAAATGACAGCATGCTAGGATTTTTACTGGCTTTTGGAACCGCTATTTCTGAAGCTTTAAAAGATATTACCAGTAAGCACAACCTTCATCACATAGATGAATACACGGCGGCTTTTTCGATGCACCTGGTACAAAGCCTTCTTTTGATCCCGGTGGTTTATTTCTTCGGATTTGAATCTGTATCAACACGCTATTTGTGGGCATTACTGAGTTGTTCCTTGCTTCAGTTAATGGTGATCCTGCTCTATTTTAAAGCCATTAAGAGATCAGAAATTTCGGTAACGCTTCCGCTTATTACTTTAACCCCGCTTTTTATGCTCATTACTTCCCCTATTATGCTGGGAGAATTCCCCAATACCCTGGGCTTAATAGGGATTGTGCTAATTGTGCTGGGAACTTACATCTCAAATTTAAGCGAAGACCCAAAAAAGGTATTTGCGCCCTTCGTTTCCCTGCTAAAGAACCAGGGTGCGAGATACATGCTGGGGGTGGCGTTTATCTGGAGTATCACGGCAAACCTCGATAAGATAGGAGTGGAGGAGACCTCACCGGTTTTCTGGGCCTTCACTAAAGATTTTACGATCCTGCTTTACCTGCTGCCCATTTTGCTCTGGAAATCAAAGAAACCCTGGCTACAAATCAGGAACCGCAAAGGTCCGCTGTTCATGGTAGGTTTTTTTAGGACCACCAGTGTGCTGGCCCACATGTTTGCAATTCAGCTTATCCTGGTGCCTTACGTGGTCACTATTAAAAGGTCGAGCGCGGTTTTTATTATTCTCTATGCCTTTTTCTTTCTGAATGAAAAGAAGAACTTCAGGAACAGGATCATAGGTATTAGCATCATCCTTACCGGCCTTTTCATTATTGCCATTTCCTAAATAAAAGCTGGGGTTCTCACAAAAAGTTTTATTTTTAAACAAACCTAATTATGAGAATTTCTATTACCAGATTATTTGCTGTGGGGCTGCTTGCTGCTTTTGCCTCTTGTAAAGAGGGGAAAAAGCAGGCGGAGAATATTGCTCCCAAAGATCCTGAAACCAAAAACATGAACGTCATTTTTGTAGGCTCCTACACCCGGAAAGAAGGTCATGTAGACGGAAAGGCTGAAGGCATTTACACGCTCTACCAGAACCAGGAAACCGGGGAGCTCAAAAATGGCAAAACAGTAGCAAAGCTTACCAACCCTTCGTTTGTGAAAACATCCAAAGACGGCAAATATCTTTTTGCCGTGAGTGAATTGGGCCCCGGGGGCGATGCCGAATCTGGTTTTGTTTATTCCTATAAGATCACTGAAAATGACTCGTTAGAAGAGCTTTCCAGAATCTCTACGGAAGGTTTTGCACCGGCCCACGTAACTATAGACGAATCGGGTAAGTATGTGTTGGTCGCAAATTATTCAGGCGGGGTGGTGATGCTTTATAAGCTTGCTGAAAACGGTATTCTGAAAAAGCAGCAGCGAATAGATCTCGAAAATCCGGAAGGATCTCATGCACATTCAATTACAGTTTCAGCCGATAATGAGCACGCCTACATTGCCGATCTTGGCAATGATAAGATCTGGATCTATGATTTCAATGAAAGCGAAGGAAAATTAACTCCTGGAGAGCAGGCTTTTGTGGACCTGGAAAATGGCGCCGGCCCCAGGCATTTCACACTTTCCAAAAAAGGCCGTTTTGCCTATTCAATTAATGAACTTAACAGCAGTGTAAGCGCTTTTAAGGTGCTTGAAAACGGGGGACTGGAGCTCATCCAGAATATTTCTTCCCTTCCCGAAGGTTTTTCAGAAAATAATTCGGGTGCCGATATACATTTGCATCCTTCAGGAAAATTCCTCTACGCATCTAACCGCGGCCATAATAGTATTGTTTCTTATGAAGTAGATACTGCTTCAGGAGAACTTGGCAATCCAAATTTCACTTCTACCCTTGGAAAAACCCCCCGAAATTTTGCCATTTCCCCTGATGGAGCCTTTTTGTATGCAGCTAACCAGGATTCGGGGAATATTTCAGTATATAAAATTGGGGAGGATGGAACTTTGGAACAAAAAGGAGAGCCTGTAGCTGCAAAAACCCCGGTTTCTCTGGAATTTTCGAACCGCTAACAGGCTCTCTCTTCTGAAATAAATTATTTTTTTATCCCCTGTCAAAAATGGCATTTTTGGCAGGTGTTTTTATACTTCTTCAATGATGAAGAATCCGTCGTTGCCCTGTGATTGATACAGGGGCATAAAGATGTAGGCATCCCACTCGCTTTTTATTTCGCCGCCATTACTGGTGGCCAGCAGTTGCCCCTTTTTTATTTTCTGAAAATTTTTAAAGCCGGGTTCCATTTTGAAGCTGTCGCCTTTTTTGATCTCGTGCCGGTAAACGATTTCAAAGGTTTTTTGCGAAGGAGCATTCTTTTCGGTGAATCGCTCTACACATTCGGGATAGCAGGAGACTTTTTCGACATCAAGCCCGTTAGCATGTTTTAAGGCCAGCCAGATCATTCCCTCGTGGTTGTCTACAGAAGCCTGGCTTGTGTGCTGGCCGGCCTCAAAGACAAATCCGGTTAAGCCCGTTCGGCTCATATAGTGGTCTATGGCGCCATATACAATATCGCTGAAGCCTTTCACGATGTAGGTGGGGAACCTCTGGGCCCAATCTACATTATCGTTTACATCCTGTACCGAAATGTAAGGCAGGCTGTCTGAAGAGGTGGTGTGACAGTCTAAAAAATAGCGTTTTGTGTAATGAGTTTTGGGATGCCCCTCAAGAATGTTGATGATCTCGTGCATTTCACGCTGTTCCTGAGTTTCGGGATCCTGGTTTTTCACGTTCTCTTCGGTCCAGGTGCGGTTGAGATCTTCATCAATATATCGCTGCGCTTTATCGAGGGCGGCTTTATTTCCCATGACACCCACAATAGTTCCCTTAATTTCAGGTTTGGTTTTTTCAAGTTCAGAAAATACCTTTTTTAAAGCTTTTACTCCGCTGGGTTCATTACCGTGAACCCCGGCAGTTACAAACAGTAAAGGCCCTTCTTTATTACTGGTGTATTCTCCTATGATTCGGGTTTTCTCTTTCATTTTTCCTTTTTTTATTCCATTGTTGCCAATACCTGGTTGGATATCTGGCCTTTATACAGTTTTTTGTACTCCACTTTCTTTTCGATGGCATCGATAACCACATCTGAAAAATCGGGCAGGCCTATTTCTTCAAAGTGATCCATACCACCCGGGCTAAGCACATTGATCTCGATAAGTTTATCTTTTACGATATCAAGCCCTACAAAGAACAATCCGTCCCTTATCAGTTTTGGAGCGGTAATTTCTATGATTCGCTTCATCTCATCGGTAAGCGGACTTTTATCTCCTGTACCCCCCTGATTAAAATTACTTCGGAATTCTCCTTCGCCGGTGACCCTTTTAATGATCCCGTATTTTCCGTCTTTTTCCATAACCCGGCCATTCAGGAGTAAAACCCGTACATCACCTTCTTTTGCTGCCGGAAGATATTCCTGGGCAATGATATACCCCTGATTAGAGAGATTTTCTATAATCTGGTTCAGGTTCTTTTCATTCTTATCGATAAGGTAAACATCTCTGCCTCCCGAGCCTTCAAGAGGTTTGAGCACCATCTTTTTCTTGTGGTTCTCAAAGAACTCCATAACGTCTTCCTTTTTCCTTGTAATAATAGAGTAGGGCTTAATACTGGCCGGCAATTCCTCAAAATACAATTTGTCTATAAAGGCATTAGAAAGGGCATAGGCATCATTGAGCACGAGCACGCCTTCCTGCTGCACCATACGGCCAAAAGCTACCCCTGCCTGTTCTGCCCACTGGCGGGAAGAACCTTCTTCGGTAGGGTTGTTTCTGATAAAAAGGACATCAAGATCTGTAGCCGTAATCCGCTCTTTTTTAGCTTTATTGCTTTGCAACAGCTCGATATACTCTTTTGGGCTTTTAGTTTCAATTTTCTTAGGAAGATATGTAGAGTCGATGCACAATTCTTTGTCTTGTTCAAAGAAAAAATCTCCCACGCCCATGGCATACACATCGTGTTTGCGTTTGCGGGCTTCGTGCATAAGGTATACTGTGGTACCACAGGTTTCGGTATCGACACTATTTACTACAAAACATATTTTCATTCATGATTAATTTAAGGGATCACTCCCGGTTAATTTATAAGTGTTTAAAAGGTTCTATTCCATGGTTGCAAGTTCGCGGTTGGAAATCCCCGAACCATAATGCTTCTTGTATTCAATTTTTCTTTCGATGGCCTCAATAATGACATCCGAAAAATTCTCTACCCCAATTTTTGAGAGTCCGTCGAGGCCGCCTGGACTTAGCACATTGATCTCAATGAGTTTATTCTTCACTACATCGAGACCTACAAAAAAATGTCCGTCCCTTTTCAGTTTGGGGCCAATAACCTCAATTATCTTTTTGATATCATGGGTGTACTCACTGGCTTCGGGCCTTCCGCCCTGGGAAATATTACTCCGGAAATCCCCCTCGCCACTCACACGTTTAATGATCCCGTATTTGCCGTTTTTCTGAAGGATATTTCCGTTAAGCAAAAGCACGCGTACATCGCCTTCTTTTGCTGCAGGTAAATATTGCTGAGCGATGATATAACCCTGGGCTGACAGGTTTTCTATGATCTGGTTTAGGTTTTTCTCATTCTTATCTATAAGGTAAACCCCCCGCCCGCCTGAGCCTTCGAGGGGCTTTAGGATCATTTTTTTCTTATGGGTTTCAAAAAACTCTAAAATTTCGCTTTTATCACGGGTGATGAGGGATGCAGGTTTAATATGCGCCGGCAACTCTTCAAAATACAGTTTGTCTATAAATGCATTGGAGAGGGCAAAGGCATCATTGAGCACGAGCACGCCTTCCTGTTGAACCATGCGTCCAAACGCCACCCCGGCAGATTCGGCCCACTGCCTGCCTTTATCTTCTTCAGTTGGGTTATTCCGAATAAATAATACATCGAGCTGTTTGGCTTCCAGTTTTTTTGTAGCGGCTTTTTCCCCCTGCAGCATTTCGAGGTGTTCTTCGGGAGTTCCGGGCTTTGAACTTTTTGGAAGCGATCTCGTAATGATGCTTAGAGCTTCGGTCTGGGTAAAGCTAAAATCGCCCACCCCCATTAAATAGACCTCATGATTCCTTTTCCAGGCCTCATGCATCATGTAGACCGTGGTGCCGGCACCTTCAGATTCAACACTATTTACTACAAAACATATTTTCATGCATTGATCAATTGTGAAAGAGGAATTCCCTTCCTGATTTGTTCAAGTTTGGTTTTTGTTTCTTCAGTATGTAAATATCTTGGCGTAAGTTTTTGAGGAGAAAGAACCCGTCTTTCCTGTAATTCCTTGATTATTGGCATGTGCTCAAGAGAAAATTTTCCGGTGAGCAGGGGAGCCAGTTCCCCGCCTTCTTCAAGATGTTGTTTTAGCTGTACCAGGCCTTTTAGGTACGAAATGTCTTTTGTGAATCCACCACCCTGCATGATTCGGGAGGTGATATTAAATGCCCTTTGAGCCGTAAAGTTATAGTCGTTATAGAGCAGGCGGAAGATCTCCTGGAAATCGGCCCCGTGCATTCTGGCAGAGGCAGCCACAACACGCCCGGCCAGCGTTCTCATCCTGTTGCCAGTAAGGCCACCCACCAGGTACTCAGATAAAACTGCCAGGCCTTCCTGCAGGGTGTCATAATCTGTAAGGCCAATGGAAAGTAACCTGAGAGGTTGGGTATTGCCGTTATAGTAGGTGAGTACGTGTGTGCCAATCTCGTGTTGTATCAAAGCTTTGGTCTCATTGGCATTGAGCTTATAATCACTGGGCAGGTAAAGTTCGCCGCGGGAAACCATGAGGATGTTCACATCATCACGCACATGTACCTTGCTGGAAAAATGTTCATCCTGCCCCCGGAAATAGTCAAATTCCTTATTGGCCAGCACTTCAAAATCTTCCGCCCTAAGGATGCTTTCAAAATCCTGCTGCTCTTGTTCGGGCACATCTTTGAGTATAGTTTCAGCTTCCCTTTGCAGCTCTTTGCTTATTTTACCGTAAAGCATCATGCTGTTGTAGAAAAAGCTATCCAGGCCTCTTTCAGTCAGCATGCTTATCTGTAGGTCGAGTTCTTCGCGTTTCTCCCGGAAGATATAAGACAATGCAGGGTCATCAACTTCCTCTATTTTTAAGTTGTAGAGCTTTCTCTTGAGCACGTCGGGATCAAAAGGTAAAAGCCTGTAGTGGTAGTTGAGTACTTTTTTATAGTCGCTTTTAAAAAAAGTGTCTTTGATGTTCCGGATGTTGGAAGGGGAAACCAGCCATAGAAATTGATAGGAAGATTCTATTTCGGCTAACTCGCGATCAATTTCAATAACTTTTTCCTGAAGGTTTTTTTGTCCCAGTGCCCTGTAGCTCTTCACGCCACTGGAAGTTTGAATCCTGATAAAATGGTAAATGGTCTTATGAAGCGCCACTACAAAATTATCTTTAAAACTTCTAAAGAAAACGGGGTACTCTTCCCCTTCACGACTGCGGTACACGGGTGGCACTTCAAGCCCTATGAGCAAACACCCGGCATCTTTTAACTGTTCCAGGCTCAAAAGAGGTTGCTGCCCGGGAGGTTGCCGCTCCAGGGTATCCTCCACCTGGGTGTCGGTGAAATTCAAAGCGCGGTAACCCGCATTCATTTCATCCAGTTCTTCTTTAAATTCTTTTATAGTGGTCGATAATTTTTGAGCAGGGCCCTTGATTTTGAATCCGCGGCTGCCAGATTCTCCTGCATAGATCTCAATGAGAAGGAAAGACTTGAATTTTGAAGACATAGCTTCACTCAGGCTAAACATGAGCCGCTGGTAACCTTCAAAATCTTTATTGCCAATAACCAGAAAAGAAGCTTCACTAAGAATTAAGCGAACGGTCGCCTGGTCTCTTTCCCCGTCATCCTTATCAAGATCCCGGTAAATTACCAGGTAAGGAAGTTCGTCGCTCATATGAAGGTAGCCGCCCCCGGGTAAATGCTTCTCAATTTCGCATTCTTCCTCAAGTTCCTGAATTATTTTTTGAATGGAGTTTTCATCAAATGCTTGTGTTTCTTTAGATGTGCTTACTTCCATAATTTGTGTTTGCTTTTATTGGGAGCAAAAAAAATTGAGTCCTCTATCTCCCGGTAAAATGCCTTACAGGTAAATTTAACCGATTCATGAGTTTTTGAAGAATAAAAGCCTTTGGTTTAGCTGAAGTTTAGCAAAGATTTAGTAGTACTTTTAGATATTCCTGAAAGGGGGACAAAGCTTCTGAAATGCCATTTTTGAAAGAAATAATTGGAAAATACAGAAGGAGCAAAAAAATACCTTCTGAAATAAGATGCTGAAGCTCTTTTACTTAAATAAAAAGGCAGAATTAAATAATATTTTTGCTTGTGTTTTTTAAAAAGCTCATTATATTTGCACCGCTTTAATGGTCGCGTAGCTCAGTTGGATAGAGCATCTGCCTTCTAAGCAGACGGTCAGAGGTTCGAATCCTCTCGCGATCACAAAGACAAAAAAAGGGGTTAAACCTGTTGGTTTAACCCCTTTTTCCTTTAAACTCAATTTCAAATAATTTTTATACGGTGGCCGGGAATGTGAGCAGGGGAGAAGGACTGCAAGATTGCATTCTTTTAATCCTGTCCCTTACAATTCCTCTTTTAAAGAGGTTCATATTCCGTTTTTCGGGCATTAGGACGATATCGGGCTCTTCTTTTTCTATGGCTTTTCGCAGGGTGTCAAAAACTTCCGAAGAATAAAGCGTTCTGTAGGAAATTTTAGGATAGGGGATTTCCTGTTCCACTTTTTCCTGGAAATCCTGAAGTTTTTGAAGTGCCTCATCTTCCTTGCGGTGGGTAATGTGAACAACTTCAATATTGGCCTCTAAAGATTGGGCCATAGGGATCAATTCCTTGAGATAAATAAGTTCCTGATCGTCTAAAGTGCTGGCAAAAAGGATCTTTTGAGGCTGTTTAAAACGGTATTGTGGCGGTACGGCCAGCACAGGCAAAGAAGATTTTCCAATCATTTCGCTGGTGGTGGTGCCCACAAGTTTATCCTTTAGTTTACTGGCGCCACAAGCCCCCATAACGATCATTCTTACCTGAAGGTCTTTGGTAAATTTCAGGATCTCTTCGGCTATACTGGAGCCAGAAACCACAGCAGGGGAAATGGCTTGGGGCTGATAGTTTTCTTTTAGATGCAGCTTGCAAAACTCCTGAAGCTCTTTTTGGTGATCTTTTAAAAAATCCCCTTTAGGTCTATCTACTTCATAAGAAGGATAAACATGAAGAGCAATTAGGTCGTCTCCCATGATCCGGGCCAGTTCGGCAGCATACTTAAGGGCTGCCACAGAGTTGCTCGAAAAATCGGTTGCGTAGATTATCTTTTTCATGATCTTAAATTTACCTGTTTAAAGGTAAGACCATAGATACCAATAAAGTATGATTATTATCAGGTTATAAATATAGTGGCTTTAAAATCAGGTCCCAAAAATGTGCTTTTAGAGATCATTTATTTCCGCTGAAAAAACCGGTCTGTTTTCCGTATTTCCGAAGCTGTTTGTATGTTGAAACTGACTTTAAAATACTCTTCAGGAAGTGTTTCTGCTGAAAAAATCTGCTAAAAATGGCAAAAAACCTGCCTTACCGTCCAATTTCCATAGAAAACTGAAGCTCTTTACCACAAATTAACGCGTGGTATTCTGCGTTAGCTGAAACTTCCCTTATTTTTGCCTTTTTCAAGAAGTAAAATATGGATTATTCAAAGATAAAGCTCGTGGTGAGCGACATGGACGGGACTTTGCTGAACAGCAAACACGAGGTGAGTCCGCAGTTTTTAAAAATTTTCAAAGAGCTCAGGGAACAGGATATAAAATTTGCCGTAGCCAGCGGCAGGCAATACTACAGTCTCAGGGAACGCATGGACCCCATTAAGGATGAGCTTATTTACATAGCCGAAAACGGGGCAATTGTAATGCAGCATGAGAAAGAATTGCACGTTGTGCCCATGCAAAAAGAAGTAGTGCATGAACTTATTCGCGAAGTGCGAAAACTTGACAATAAGTACCTCATTCTCTGCGGAAGGGAACAAGCCTACATTGAAAGTACAGCGCCCGAATTTATGGAACCCTTTCTCAATCATTACGCAAAATACAAAGTAGTTGATGACCTGATGGAGGTAGAAGACGACCTGTTCCTCAAATTCACGATTTGTGACCTTTCTGGGGCCGAAGAAAACTCCCTGCCACATTTAAAGCATTTTGAAGATCGCCTGCAGGTGAAACTTTCCGGAGAAATTTGGATAGATTTTAATCACAAAGAGGCTCAAAAAGGCAATGCGCTAATTGCCGTGCAGGAACAAATGGAGATTCAAAAAGGAGAAACTGTGGCTTTTGGCGATTATTTGAACGACCTGGAGCTATTCGAACATTCGGGTTACAGTTACGCCATGCAAAATGCTCACAAAGAAGTGAAAGCTGTGGCTACACATCATGCCGGCAGCAATGACGAGCTGGGTGTGGAAAAAGTACTGGAAGAGCTCCTCGATGGGCTCAAAGCTGCGAAATAGGTTTTACTGATAGTTTCAGCTATTATTCATAAGAATAGAAATTGCTGTTGCTGCTATTTTTTGTGTATTATTTCAGAATAAAAAAATCGCCTAAAAAGCTTTAGCACACCCGGTAAGTGTTCCAGAGTGTCAAAAATGGCTTTTTAGGCGATCTTTTCAGCAGAAGTAAACCGGCTAATATGTTGCGGGTGCCCCCGGCTTTGGCAATGAGCTTTCAATAAATTGGCGCAGGTCATCATTGGCCTTTTTAAGATCTTCATTTCGAAGATACATCATGTGCCCGCTGCGGTAGCCTTTAAAGCTCAACCTGTCGCGCATTTTTCCGCTTGGGTCAAGCTGCCACATGGTATATTTCGCATCAAAATAAGTGGTTGCCCCATCAAAATACCCGCTCTGAATAAGCACATCCAAATTAGGGTTCTGAGCCATGGCCTGGCGCAGGTTTTCTCCGGTATTATCGCGGCTTCGGTCCCATGGGTGTACGGGTCCGAACATATAATAGGTAAGATCGGTTTTAAAATTAAGATCATTCCTAAGATAATGATTGATTGCCGGGGTAAAGGAGTGCAGCCAGGAGGTAAGTTCAGCGTTGTAATCGGGGGAATCTCCGGCTTCTTTTCGGTCTAAGCCCACATAGCGGGAATCGAGCCTTCCCACGGTCATCCCTTTTTGATCTCTCAGCAAATCTTTCCAGAAGTAACTGTATGGTACTTCCAAATTATGCTGAAGGATTTCTTCCCTGGAAATCCCGGAATAACGGGCCATGGTTGAAGCTACTTCTTCCTTTTTATCTTGCTCCAGGAATCCTCCTTTGGCAAGAGCAGGAAGCAATTCATTTATTGCGTATTGCTCAACTTCCGGAAGCAGCTCTTCCAAATCCCTTTTTTGAAGGTCTTGCGGAAGAAGGTTGTGATACCAGGCAGCGGCGGTGAAATAGGGGAGACGGTTCGCAACTTCTACGGGGCCATCACGATCTATCCCAATATCTGTGGGAGAAACCAGGATCACCCCGTTTAGATACATCCACTGGGAATTCTGAAGCTCCAGCGCCAAGCCAGAAACTCTTGTGGTTCCATAACTTTCTCCAATTAAATATTTTGGTGATAACCACCTATTGTTGCGGGTAACAAAGGTGTTGATCCATTTTGCGAGATAACTTACATCGGCATTCACGCCAAAGAATTGATCCCTGTCTCTTTTCTTTTCTCCTTTTGGCTCAATGATCCTGGAATAACCAGTGTTTACCGGGTTCACGTAAACAATATCGGCGATGTCGAGAATGGAATGTGGATTCTCCTTGGTTCCATATGGCTGAATGGGAAAACCTTCGGGATCAATTTCAAGAACACGGGGGCCGGTGTAGGCAATGTGCATCCATACCGAAGCAGACCCCGGTCCTCCATTAAAAGAGATCACCAAGGGACGATTTTTTACATCCTTTATTCCTTCTCTTTGATAATAGGTGTAGAAAAGACTTGCAATGGGTTCCCCGTCATTATTCCAAACAGGTTGCATTCCAGTGGTCGCAGTATAGTCAATTCTTTGCCCCTTAATATTGACCCTGTGGGAAGTAACTACCGTAGTATCAACCGGAATCTTTACATTTTGTGCATTAACTTCAGCATGTAATAAAGCGAGAAGAACCGCCAAAAAAGAAATTTTTTTCATCTTAGGTTATAATTAAAGGCCTAAAATAGAAAATTTCCTTCAGAATGGCGGTTTAGAAAGAATACTGGAGGGAAAGTCCCTGGTATTCATTGCCCTCTATATCTATTCCCATAGTAGGTGCTACATCAATACTGCGATCTTTCTTTTTGTGCAGTTCCGGAATGAGTATTCCACTTGCGGCTCCTACAGCATAACCTACAATATTGTCGGTCAAAAAGTGTTTTCCGGCTTCGGCTCTTAAATATGCCACCCAGGCGGGCACTAAAGCCGCTGCAGTCCAAACGTAGGGCTTTGCTGCAGAATCGGGATAAAAGTCGTGGTAAATTTTCGCTGCAAAAAAGGAAGCTGAAGCAGTAGCCGCAGTATGGCCTGCAAAAAAGGAGCGCTGGGCCCCGGCTTCCCTGCGTTCCCCTTCGGGTACAGAGCTGTTATAAGCCAGAGGCCTTGCCCTGTCTACCACACCGGCAGTGATGGTAAAAAGAGCTCCGGTGGTAGCCATACTTTCTACAAACATCACAGAAATCTGGCCGGCGTTGGAGCGCATATTTTTATCTGCTACCATCATAAT
This sequence comes from Salinimicrobium tongyeongense, assembly GCF_026109735.1. Classification (NCBI taxonomy): domain Bacteria; kingdom Pseudomonadati; phylum Bacteroidota; class Flavobacteriia; order Flavobacteriales; family Flavobacteriaceae; genus Salinimicrobium; species Salinimicrobium tongyeongense. Next base: position 3,255,060 of record NZ_CP069620.1, read on the forward strand.
TACAGGAACAGCGAATGAACCATAAAAAGGGTAGTAGCTTACTTTATCGGCATTTTCACTATAGTTTCCTGCCAGAAACCGGTCTATTCCCGGCACATCATCTTTAGAAAGGTCGTTTAACTCTTCAAGGCTCAGGTCATCTTTATCCTGAATCAGTTTTAATCCCAGTACGTTTAGGCCTAAACCCACGCCCACCCAGGGAGCGTCAAGCTTCCAGCTTATCTTGTATGGAGATCTGGAGGTGTCGTTATTATAATTTGTATATGATTGGGAGTAAGTAGAAAAAGTAAAACAAAAAAGTAAAATTAAGACAACAATTGATTTCTTCATCTTTTGGGAGTTTTGATCAAATCTCGGATTTTTGCTCCTTACAACCTGAAGCATTAACGCAATTATAAGAGTGGTAGCAAGGCTTTTCAGAAAATTTTGAGAAAAAATGACTCAAAATATGGCAGGTCTTAACCCGGTATGCCAACTGTTGAATTTTCCGGCTCCCGGGGTATTCCCCGCTCTGATCAACAAATTTTTTATTTATGTAATTCCTTGCATTCTGAAATTTGCAGGTAAATTATTTGTTTAAATAATTGCTATAAAATTGAAACAAATAATTATTTTTGATTAAAAAACTATGAAATTATATCAGCTGCATACCATTCAGAAATTGCCTGTGTCTTTAGACGAAGCCTGGAAGTTCTTTTCCAGTCCTGCAAACCTGAAAGTGATCACACCTTCTTATATGGGCTTTGACATCACTTCGGGAGGAAATGAGCCCATGTATGCCGGACAAATTATTCAGTATATGGTAACTCCTGTAGCCGGAATTAAAACCAAATGGGTCACGGAAATCACCCATGTAAAAGAACCTTATTATTTTGTGGATGAACAGCGGTTTGGACCTTATGCTCTGTGGCACCACAAACACTTCTTCAGGGAAATAGAAGGGGGCGTAGAGATGGAAGATATTGTAGATTACAAGCTGCCCTTCGGAATACTGGGGCAGGCGGTGCACCCTCTCATGGTAAGGCCTAAACTTGAGGAAATCTTCAACTTCAGAAGAAAAAAACTTGTAGAACTTTTTGGCAGCTACAAAAAAGAAACCGCCTAAAATGCCATTTTTAACACTTCTGCCCGAGAAGTAATGCGCATTTTAAACGGTTCTTTTACAGTTTATTAAATCTTTATTTAAGACTGGATCTTTTGAGCCGATTTCTGCTTATAATGGCTGAATAGATCGTGCTCCTTGATCATAGCGGTGGTCTTTTCGGGCAACATATCTTCCCATCCACCTTTACCTTCAGCAATTAACTGCAGCACTTCCCTGGAGAAAATATCAAGGATTTCGGGATCGTAGTTGGTGATATCGACAACTTTTCCGTTGTACTTGAAGAACTTGTACAGCTCTTTCATTCTTGGATGTACTTTGAGGTTGTCACTGGTGGTGATCTCTCCGGTCTCGCGATCTTTAAACGGATACAGGTAAACCTTGAGGTCCTTGAAGAACAATTTACCAAAAGCTTCAAGAATTCCGCCGCTAAGGTGCCTGTAGTACTTCTCGTCAAATATGTCTACCAGGTTGTTTACACCCATGGCAAGACCCATGCGTTCTTTCGTATAACGAGAGAAATATTCCACCACTTTATAGTATTCCTGGAAGTTTGAGATCATCACGGTTTGGCCTAGGGAACAAAGCAGTTCTGCCCGGTCCATAAAATCCCTTTCATCTATTTCCCCTTCGGCCCGAAGGTTGGAAAGGGTGATCTCGAAAATAACTTCAGTATTCTCTTCTGAAACCCTGTTCTCATTTAGGAAAAGCTCCAGTGAGCGTTTGTACATGTCCATGTTCACCTTGGTCACAGGCCTAAAGCTACCGCGCAGGGCAAGGATGTTCTTTTTGTAAAGGATCTTGGCCGGCAGCACGTTATTCCCGTCGGGCGCAAACATTACCGCCTCGGTCATTCCGTTTTTAACCAGTTGTAAACTCATCAGGCGGTTATCTACCCTTTCAAACCTTGGGCCGGAGAAATTTATGGTGTCAATTTCTATCTGATCTTTATCTATATGATCGTAAAGATAGCGGAGTAACTTTTTTGGGTTATCATATTTGTAATAAGCGCCGTAGATCAGGTTCACTCCCAGGATCCCTAGGGTGTTTTGCTGCAAGCGAGCATCGTTTTCGTGAAAACGCACATGAAGGATGATTTCATTGTAATCTTCTTCCGGGTGCACCTGATATTTTATCCCTACCCAGCCATGGCCTTTGTATTTTTTTGCAAAATCTATGGTGGCAACGGTATTGGCGTAGGTGAAAAATAATTTATTGGGGTGTTTTTCGCGGGATATTCTTTGCTCTATGAGATTGGTTTCGTGGGTGAGCATTTTTTTAAGGCGCTCTTCGGTAACATACCTTCTGTCATCTTCAATACCGTAAATGGCATCACTAAAGTCTTTGTCGTAGGCACTCATCGCTTTCGCAATAGTTCCTGAGGCTCCACCGGCCCTAAAGAAGTTTCGGACAGTTTCCTGCCCGGCACCTATTTCAGAAAAAGTTCCGTAGATATTTTCGTTCAGGTTGATGCGCAGAGCTTTACTCTTAATTGACGGGACATTTTCAAATTCCCTGTCACCCATTATGGTTATTGGCATAGCTGTTTTTTTGTACAAATGAATTCCTGTCTAGGAATGGCTCAGTTTGTAGTCAAAGGTACTAAAATGGAGGGCTAAACAAAAAAATAATACTTAGTTTTGTGGTAAAATTAAGAGCATTGAGAGTTACTTTTTTAGGTACTGGAACATCGCAGGGAGTGCCCGTAATAGGCAGTGACCACCCGGTTTGTAAAAGCGAAGATCCCAAAGATAAAAGGCTGCGGGTATCGGTTCTTGTAGAGGTAGACCAGCGTAATATTCTCATTGATTGCGGGCCCGACTTTAGGCAGCAAATGCTTTCAAACAACGTGCAGCGCATTGATGCCATACTTTACACTCACGAACACAGTGACCATACTATAGGCCTCGATGACATTAGGCCGTATTTCTTCAGGCAGGGAGACATTCCCATCTATGCCCATAAAAGGGTAATGGCTTCTTTGAGCAAGCGCTTTGAATATATTTTTGCTTCAGAAAATAAATACCCCGGCGCGCCCAGTGTGCAGGAGCATGTTATTGAAAATAAAACCTTCACGGTACAAGGGGTCAATGTTGTGCCTGTTAATGTGATGCATAACCGCGTGCAGGTTTTTGGGTTCAGGATCAGGGATTTCGCTTATATCACCGATGCGAAGACCATAGAAGATGAAGAAGCCGAAAAACTCAAAGGAGTAGATGTGCTGGTGCTAAATGCACTGCGGAAGGAACCTCACCATTCACATTTTAACCTGCAGGAAGCCTTAGATTTCATTGAGAAAATAAAACCCGAAAAAGCTTACCTCACCCATATAAGTCACCTGCTGGGCTTTCATGAAGAAGTACAGGCCACACTTCCTGAAAACGTATTTTTGGCCTACGATAATCTTCAAATAGAAATTTAATGCGCAAGAGTTTTTTAATGTACCTGTTTGTTTTCACCGCTTTACTCGCAGTGGTCTTTTACATGAATGGTTCTAAGGTTTTGGCAGCTAAAGAAAAAGAGATTGCTCACTTGCAAAAGGAGCTGGAAGAGCAAAAGGCTAATGCTGAAGCTCTCACCAATCACTCTCAGGAAAGTGCCTTTTCGCTGGTTTCAAACGAGGAAGCCCTTTCTTACCTTGAAGAAAGGGGACTTGAGCCTCAAAAAGTTATAAGCAGGGTAGAAGAAGCACTTATAAGCAGAAATGCTGCAGATGCCGATAATGACCTCATACCTTATGAAGGCATGAATGGGCCTTTCAGGATAAATAAGGTGAAACTGCTTAACCACAAATGGGCGATCGCAAGTTTCACCGATGGTCTTTACTGGGGTGACCTCTTTGTTAGTTTTGAAATTGACGAGGCCGGGACAGTAGAGGTGTTTTCAGAAAAAGCTGTGCTGTACCCCAAAAATTAGAGGTGCTTGCTCAGCCATGCTTTAATTTCCATTAAATTTTGTGGCGCAACGCCATGCCCAACTGGAAATTCTGAATAAGTATTGTCAACATTTAATGCATCCAAGAACGGTGCTGTCTTTCGTGCCCATGCCACCGGAATCACCTGGTCTGCCGTGCCGTGAGAACTATAAACTGAAAGATTTGAAAAATCATTGTTTTCATAGCCTTTTTTCAGGATTTCCTGATTGATATATCCACTAAGGCCAACTACATTTTTAATCTTTTCGGGATATGAAAGCGCCACACTAAAGCTGAGGATACACCCCTGGCTAAAGCCGAGCAAAGTGACATTTTTGGGATCTACAGGGTAATTTTCGGTTACTTCATTTAAAAACTGGACAATCTTTTCCCTTGAGATCACCGCCTGGTCATCATCACTGAACTTTCCGTTGTTACTGCCATCCCAATGAATCGCATACCATGCATTTCCGTAGGGAGGCAGGGGATAAGGTGCTCTCACCGAAATGATAAAAAACTCATCGGGCAATTCGTCTGCAAAAGAGAAAAGATCTTCTTCATTGCTTCCGTAGCCGTGAAGCATGATAAGCAAAGGGGCCTTGTCTACAGGTTTTTTGGGTTTTCTGACTAAGTGATGTAAAGTGAATGTTTCTGCTTCCATTAATTAATTGTGCTAAACCATTTTTGAAATTGCTTTCCCAGAATAGGAACTTCGTTTCTTTCGCCCTGTATGGCAGCAAGTAAGCCATATCCCCATAAAATGATGATAAAGAGGTAAAACGGTGCCGAAATAAGCCAGGTATCGAACCAGGAAACGATTATTCCGAGTAAATAAAAGGTAATATGAATTCCCAGCCCCTGCCTGATGTGAAATGAGGCAAACGGGTTCTTTGAATCGTTGTTGAGAAAGTATGCAATAATGGTGCCTATAATGGTAAGATAGGCCCAAATTGCTGCTGCTTTCCCCTGGTTGGCTACACTGTCCATAAGAGATAATTTATTGTGTAAAATTACAAATTTCCCGCCTGTTTACAGGCCCTTAATGGTCAAATATTCCTGGCCCACCATGATCCCGTAGACCTTTCCTTTTAACTGTTTCCCCAGGAACAGGCTGTTTTTAGAGGTGCTCAAAATATGCTCTTTTTGAAAGGTGTATTCTCCCTCGGGATTGAAGAAACTGAAATTTGCCGGCTGGCCCTCATCTATAACGCCTTCCCCAAGCCCAAACCTCCATTTGCCCGATGTAAGCAGCTTAACTGCCGTCTTCACCGAGAACAACTGAAGCAAAGCTCCCAAAGCCGATTCCAGCCCCAGGCTGCCAAAAAGGGCATTATCAAACTCCACTTTTTTGTGCTCAGAATCTATAGGGGTGTGGTCGCAGGTCACCATATCTATGGTCTCGTCTTTTAAGCCTGCAATTAGTGCTTTAACGTCGTTTTTTGTGCGTAAAGGCGGCAGCACCTTGGCATTGGTGTCAAATTCATGCAGCATGTCATCTGTAAAGAAAAGGTTGTGGATGGCCACGCTGCACGACACATCCAGGCCTCTTTCTTTGGCATCGCGTATCAATTCTACCGATCTTGCGGTTGAAATGGTAGGAATATGCAGTTTCCCGCCCGTGTATTCGAGGATATAAAGATCGCGGGTGATTTGTAATTCTTCAGCCAGTGCCGGAATTCCTTTAAGGCCCAGCTGCGTACTGTTCTCGTGCTCGTTAACCTGCCCGTTAAGTGCTATTCTGTCTTCCTGCGGAAAAGACATTACCAGTCCGTCAAAATTCTGGGAATACTGAAGCGCCAGTTTTAAGAGATTGGGATTGGAAACCGCTTTTTTGAAATCCCCGAAAGCTACCGCGCCGGCCTGCTGCATATCGTAAAGCTCGGCCATATCCCGGCCTTCACTTTTACGGGTAAGAGCGCCAATGGGAAGTACACTTACCGGCTGTTGTTCAGCTTTGTTCTTTAAGTAAGTTACCGCCCCGGTATTATCGGTCACGGGGTCGTTTCCGGGGTTAAGGGCTATGGCAGTAAACCCGCTCAAAGCAGCCGTTCTCAACCCGTTTTTCAGGTTTTCCCTTTCTTCAAATCCCGGCTCCCCAAAAGATACACTACTGTCAAACCAGCCTTGCGAAACATGAAGGTTTTCAAATTTTATCTCAAGATCTGGGTTTTTGACCTTGATCACCGGCGCAATTTCTGCAATGAGCCCGTTCTCTACCAGGAGGTCCATCACTTTGTTGTTGTACGGACTTTCATTATCAATGATCCGGGCAGATTTGATAAGTATTTTCATTTGAGGAATTTTAGAATTAGTATTTCAGCAAGTAGGAAAACAAGGGTAAAAATAACAAACCATTTCCAAAGGTTGTTGACTTCATTGACCGATTTAATGTAGGAAATTGCATTGGGAACAGAGGTGTGAACTAAAATGCCCTCCTGTTCCTTCAGCCTTGTATCTACAAGGTCGCTTTCTGTTCTGGGTACGTTGAAACTAAGGCTTCTCAGAATTTTTTTGTCCTGCAGCAGGTCGTAATGCCCGGGATTTTTCGGCAGTTCTTCAAGCCTGAGTTCAACTTTATTGCTGAAGCTTTGCTGCTGCGGAATAAAAGTACTTTCAGAAGAAGACAATTTCAGGATCTCATCTTTCTGAAGTTCGGCCTGAAGTGAAATCTTCTGAAGTTTGCCCAGCTCGTTGTAGAGTTGCGGGCGGGAAATGGCAGTATTCCCAATGTTGTAAAAAGTGGGAACGATTAGCGGAGAATTCTTAAAATTGGAATTTTCGCGGTTGAGGGCTGCCGTGAACACAAAAATATTGTCCTGCTGCAACAAAAAAGCAGCTCCGTTTTGATATTCCAGAATGCCGGGCAGGCTTCGCTTCAAATCATAAGAAGTTTGAACGGCCGGATATTCAAAATTAGAGACTTTTTCATTGAAAACACTCCGGTAAAGCGGATGTTCAAAACTAATATCTGTAATGAGGTTTTCAGCTTTACTTAAGCTGCCAAAAAGGGGTAGATCAAGCTTGCGCAACAGCAGGTTGTAATCTTCGATTTCTCCTTCTGCAGGCGGGATGATCACAATCACTGCACGATCTTCCATTAACTGCTCCAGGCTGCTCACCAGCGAAAAAGGGAGCTCTTCAGGTTCATTCAGGAAAACCAGGTTTGCGCGGGAAAGGGCGTTATAATCAAGATTATTTTCCGGAAGTATACTGAGTTCAAATTCTGAAGGGCCAAAGATCCTTTGCAGGTACTCACTTTCTTTATCTCCAACTACCACTACTTTTACCGGCGCAACTTCATTAATACTGAAATACAGCCGGTTGTCAAACTGAAGGCCGTTGTCTTCAATTTCAATCCTTCCGTAGGGAATTACATCGGTATCCAGGTTGAATGTGGTCTTTCCGGTATTTTCCCCCTGCAAATCCACCGTTTTCCGTGCAAGCATGCGGTTAGCATTGTATATTCCCACGGCAACTTCTTCCTGCCTGTCTCCAATGACCGATAAAGTAATTTCAAGGCTGGTTTTGTTGAGTCCCGCATTGGTAATCCAGGCAGTGTCGATGGTCACGTTATCGATCTGTTCAGGGCTTAGCTGAACAAGATGCGTCAAAATGCCATTTTTGAGAGGAACAACAGAATCCTGAAGATGTTGAAAATCGGAAATTGCGATGAAATTTTTCTGAAGGTTGTTCCGGGCACCCAAAAGGTTTTGGGCTTTTAAACTTACCGCTTCCCATGAAAGTTCTGAAGGGGAAAATTCGGTTTCCTGAAGTTTTTGGCGCAGCAAACCTGCAGTAATATCGCGATATTCTTCGGTGTTGGTAAACAAAGTGACCTCTTCGTTTTCAGGAATATTCTCAAGCAGGTCCTGCACGCTTCGCTTTAAGAGGATTCCGTTGCTGCCACGCGCCTGCATGCTATAAGAATTATCGAGATAGATAAGGGTTTTGGTCTCCTCAACGGCCCCCGAAGCAGGAGGGAAGTAGGGCTGCGCAAAAGCCAGAACCAGGCATGCGAGCATAAGCAGCCGCGTACAGAGTACCAGAAATTTCTTTAAGCGTGAACTTTTTCGGGTCTGTAAAACGGCCTTTTTGAGAAACCTCACATTGGTAAAAGGCGTGCTCCTGAATTTTCTTAACTGAAACAGGTGCACCAGGATTGGGATCACCAGTACAGCCAGGGCGTAAAGCAGTTCAGGGTGTTTAAAGTACATGCGTAGGCATTCTTTTGTCAAATATATAAAAAGGCTGCAGCAAGAGCTTTTTATTTATGCCTTAAAACTTCCAAAGGGAACCAGATTTTTGAATTTCCTGCTGTTTTGGTCAGTAATTTTCAAAAACCCCGAGTCCAAACAACGCGAAATCGTACTTCACGGGATCATGCGGGTCTAATTTTTTAAGGCTGTTATCAAGCTCCAGCAAGGCTTTGGCATCATTCTGTTTGCGTTTTAAAAGCCCGAGTTTCCTGGCCACGTTGCCCGAATGTACGTCTAAAGGGCAACTCAATTGGGCCGGCGAAATGCTGTTCCAAATTCCAAGATCAACATTCCTGCTGTCTTTTCTCACCATCCAGCGCAAAAACATATTGATCCTTTTTGCTGCGGAATTCTTCAACGGATCGCTAACGTGTTTTTCAGTCCTTGTCTCGTGAGGCAGCTCAAAAAATATTTTCTTAAACTCATGGATTGCAGTCTGTAAGCTGTATTTACCTGAATGTTTACTGAAGATATTTTCCAGCCCCTGGTGCGTCCTGTAAATATGCTGAAACGCCCTTATGAAATAGATAAGGTCGCCGCCGTTGAAGGTACGGTGTACGAATTTTTGAAGCTTTTCCAGTTCTGCTTCGGAATGATTCTGCACAAAATCATAGGGCGCAAATTCCAGCAATTCCATCAAATAATTGGCATTTTTCAATATACTCTTGCGGTTGCCCCAGGAAATTGTGGCAGTCAAAAATCCCGAAATTTCCATGTCTTCCTTCCTGCTGAACATATGCGGGATTTGTACTGGATCTGTTGCTATAAATTCTGAAGTGTTGTACTGGTCAACCTTGAAGTCAAGAAATTCTTTAAGTTCTGTTGAATTCATTTGCCAGGTGTTAGACGTGAGATGTTAGACGTGAGATGTGAGATGTGAGACGTGAGACGTAAGATTTGAGATTTGAGGATTGAACCTTGAACTTAAATGATCTTACCGTCTACCATGGTCAGTTTTTTGTCGGCCATGTCGGCCAGCTCTTCATTGTGGGTAACGATCACAAAGGTTTGCCCGAATTCTTCCCGAAGATCGAAGAAGAGCCGGTGTAAATTTTCAGCCGACTCAGAGTCGAGGTTTCCGGAAGGTTCATCGGCAAAGATCACGCCCGGATTATTGATAAGCGACCGGGCCACCGCCACGCGCTGTTGCTCCCCGCCACTCATTTCGGCCGGCTTGTGACCGGCCCTTTGGGAAAGCCCCAGAAAACCAAGGAGTTCTTTCGCCCTCTTTTCTGTTTCAGCCTTATTTTTATTGCCTATAAACGCCGGGATACAAACATTTTCAAGGGCTGTGAATTCAGGCAGCAGCTGGTGAAACTGAAATATGAACCCAATATTCTCATTTCTGAACTTCGCCAAATCCTTTGCGTTGAGCGAGTACACATCAACCCCATTTACCTTAAGAACACTGCTGGTGTTGCGATCGGGTTTTTCAAGGGTTCCAAGAATTTGAAGCAAAGTGGTCTTTCCCGCGCCCGAGGCCCCTACAATAGAGACAATTTCGCTCTTTGGAATGTGCAGATCCACGCCTTTTAGCACGTGCAGGTCATTGTAACTTTTATGGATGTTTTTTGCTTCTATCATGGTGTTTGTTGTTACAATATTAGGTTTAAATTATACTGTTTATGCTATTGTAATCCAGGTAATATACAAGTCTTAACGAAAGATTATGTCTTGCGGGTTGTTTAAACAGGTTGTCTACACTTTCTAAATAAGCCAGTTCGCTCTGTTTATCTACATTAAATAGAGAATTTCTATAAAGCAGGATCATTTCGCTGCCGGGGGCAAAACGCCACTGGTAGCTAAGATCGAGGTTCCAGATGTTGAAGTTGGCATCGGGATTATTTTCTTCGCTCAGGTTACCATCGTAAGAAACCAATTCGCCGTTATCCTGCAATCGACTAAAACTGTCATCGGCAAAATTTGCTGAAGACCAGAAGTTCCTGAAGCTCAGGTTCAACGCCTGCCTGTTGGTGAAGTTGTAGCTGCCCTGCAGGGAATTTTCGATACTCTTCATATCCCGGGTGCCAAAAATGACATTTTTGGGAAGTAATCCTACAAAACTTTCCCGGTTATTTTCTTCCATGAACTCGAAGGAATAAATGAGCATAAACCGGTTGCTAATCCTCAAACGGGGGCTAAAACTGAAGTTGAGCTGCCCGTGCGGGCTTCCCAGGTACTTGTTGTACCCAAGGCGGGAATCTATGGCGATCCTTTTTCGGTAATCTGAAGAGATCCAGGCTTCAGCCAGAGCATTTTCAGGATATTTTATAAAAGTATTATCGCGACGGGGTTCAAAAAAGTCTTTAAAAGGAGTGCTGTAGTTAACATTTCCTCCAAAAGCAAACCTTTCGCGGGTCATTCCGAAGAAACTTGATCCGAAATTATTGGTAACGGCAATATCGGGATCATAGCGGCGCTGGTGGTCGCCGTAAAACTGGATATTGTACTCGTTAAATATCCCGCGGGGCTCAAAAATGCGGTAAGAGGCTTCCCAGTTGAAGTTGCTGTAGTTGTTCACAAAATTCACCCCAAGGTCGTTGATATCGTAGGTTTTATTGGCAAATTCGTGAGAGATCCCATACCTGAATTTTCCTTTTGTCCTTGAAAAAGCCAGTTGGGAGGCAAATCCTGTCTTGTTACTTTCAGCATAATTGATGCGGCTCATCTTGGCTTCCCCCGAAAAATTAAAGGAACTGCCGCGGTTGTACACATCAAACAAAAAGCCGGTCACATTGGCATCCCTAAAATGGCCTTCGCGAATTACGTTGGTATTGATGAGGGAAACAGAAGATTTCTGGTCAAACTGCTGGTCGAGCACAAAAATATTGTAGTTGGCCAGGGGCTCGGTAATTAGTTCTCTTTGTTCGCCGGTAATCTGGTTGTAGTAAACTGCCTTCTGGCGTTCGGTGATGGCGTTAAAAAATCCAATGCCCAGGCCGCCTTTAGTTCTTCCGGAGATCTTCAGGGCGTTGAGAAGGTTGGTGGTTTCAGGATTTTCGAGGATTTCTTCATTTTCCAGACGGGCATCCTGCGCATCATTAAAACCCAAAGGCGTGTCGCCTATTCGGCGGGAATAAAAAAGATCTCCTTTGGTAAAGAGTTCTGTTCCTTCAGTAAAAAAGGCCCTGTTCTCACCAAACGTCTGCTCGAAGGGGCCAAGATTCAATTCCACTTCATCATAAGCCGTTTGGCCAAAATCGGGGATCAAAGTGGCATCCAGGGTAAAGGCATCGTTAATTCCGTATTTTAGGTCCATCCCGGCATTAAAAGCCGTGCTGGTCTCATTGTCAATATGGTCTACTTCTCCCGAAATGTAGGGATAAAAACTGAGCCTAACGGGCGCATCTATATTTTCTACCCCCTCTAAAATGCCATTATAGTGGGTGCTTTCGCCAACCGACTTGTTGATGTAATTCCAAACGTAGGTCTCATTGAGGTGGCTAATATGCCTTCCCAGCTGCATGCTCCACAACTGATCTTTACCTCCCGGAAACCGAATGGCCGAGTAGGGGATCTGCATTTCTACGTACCAGCCATTGGCATCTGTAGATACCCTGGCTTCCCAAACCGCGTTAAAGGCAAAATCTTCGTTCTCCCTTTTCATTTTTGCATCGGCAAGTGTCCCGGCGGCAGTCACGTAAAAGCGCGTCTGGTTCTCGCCATCATTATAGGTGTTGAGATCAAAAAAGAAATAATCGGCAGTTGGCAAATTATCTCGCTGGGCAAATTCACGCCTTATTTTTGCAGGTTCATGGTCGTAGAGAAAAGCGGCCAGGTAAATGGCTTCATTAGTATAAGCTATTTTGACCTTTGTGGGATGTGTGCTGCGGGAGGGTGTGCCATCGCCAGGTTCGTACATCACAAAATTACCCGCACCGGGAACATCTTCCCAGACTTCATCATTCAAAATACCATCAACCTGAGGTTTGGTTGCAATTCTTGTAGCGGTGTAGGTTTTTTTCTTCGGAAGTTCAGTTTGTTGGCCAAAAAGGGAGCCTGTAATCAAAAGAAATAATGGTAACAGCAGATATTTACAGAGCATAGGGTGTTATTAAAGGCAAATTTATACCGCAATTGCAATGTTACGAAATCCTGAAATTTTATAATTGTAAGGTTCGTTGTTTTTCCCTATTTTTTGGAAAAACAAAACATGGAAGAAAAACAATTGGAAAAGGCAACTTTGGCCGGAGGATGTTTTTGGTGTACCGAAGCTGTCTTTCAAAGGATAGAAGGTGTGAAACAGGTGACTTCGGGCTTTACCGGCGGGCATATTAAAAACCCGCCATACCGGGAAGTGGTTACCGGAAGAACCGGGCACGCCGAATCTATAGAGATAAAATTTGATCCCGAAGTTGTCACTTTTGAGGAACTACTGTATATGTTCTTTGCCACACATGATCCCACCACCTTAAACCGGCAGCAGAACGATGTGGGCACCCATTACCGAAGCGCTATTTTTTACCATTCTGAAGCTCAAAAAGAAACTGCTGAAAAAGTGGTGAAAAAACTGGAGGAAGAAGAAACTTTTAAAGATCCCATAGTAACTGAAATCGCCCCCGCCAAAGAATTTTATGTGGCCGAGCAGGAACATCACGATTATTACAACCAAAACCGGAATCAGCCTTATTGCCGGGTGATCATTGACCCAAAAGTGCAGAAACTCAGGCATACCTTTTCCCAAAAGGTAAAAACCGAGGCTTAAAAATGGCACCTTTCTTGTATTAGATCGTAAAAAGCAAAATACAGATGAACACCAATAAAAAGAAGTTATTGATCAAAGGACTGGTTTACGACGCTATTGGTATGGCAAGTGGGGCAGTGCCGTTAGTTGGAGGATTTCTTGATCTTTTGTGGGCTCCTTACGCCGCAAAGAAAATGTCGGCCATGTACCCGGGCAAAAAGGGGAAATTAGCCTCTGCTCTGGTTTTTATTGAAGAGATACTGCCATTTAGTGATATCATTCCCACATTTACACTTATGTGGCTTTATACTTTCTTATGGCAAAATGACGAGGAATTTGGAGAACTGCGTCCTATTGAAGTTAGAGTAAAGTAGTTGAATTTTTATAAATTGAAAAAGCCGGTTGTTTTTGAACAACCGGCTTTTTTGTATTTGCTTCACAATTTAGAACTTCACTCCCAAACCAAAAGATATATTTCTTCCCATATTGGGAATTCCGTCGGGTTTTAATCTTGAAAGATGTGAAATGTAGGTCTTGTTGAGCAGGTTGGTTCCGGCAAGTTTCACTTGCACCCGGGCTGTACCCATAGCTATAGAAGTTCCTATTCCGGCGTTTAAAAGGGAATAGCCGGGAGTCTCGGTTTCAAAAAATCCGGTGTTGTTCTGATCAAAAACCGATTTCAAGCTAAGGCTTACATATGTGTCTTTTAATGTTTCTTTGTCAGCCAGTTCCACCCAAATAGTGTTCAGGACAGATTGTGCAGGGATTAAAGGAAGGTAATCTCCATTGTCCTGTTCCCCAATAACCAGTTCATAGTTGCTTTCAAAGTGTAACCAGTCTAAAGGATGAGGGTGTATATGCAATCCAACTTCCCCACCATAGAGCTTCGCATTATTTTGCAGGTACTCAAAAACAGGATTTTCATCCATAAATTCCCCGGTAGGATTAAGGAAGATATAATTGTTTATGGAGTTGTAAAACGCATTGGCAGAAAGCTCGAAATGCTGATTCCTGTATTCGAGAGCCAGGTCTAACTGATAATTCTGTTCATTTTCCAGATCGCGGTTTCCAATTTCAAACCTGTTGGTCCCATGGTGACTTCCGTAAGAAGTGAGTTCGGCAAGGTTAGGCGCCCTAAATCCGGTAGCGAGGTTAAGCCTGGAGGTAAGGTTGGGGGTAAGGTCAACTTTTACACCTAAAGCACCGTTATAGCTGTTAAAATCCCTTTCTAGAGCTGCAACTTCAGTTTCGGTATCGTGATTTTCATAAGCTTCCGAAGAAATTCTCCTGAAGTCATAGCGCAGCCCGGCCTGAAAGTCGATTTTGTCAAGATGGTAATGAGTGGTGGCCAAAACACCTGCATCGGTGGTGCGGGCATTGGGGATGAGGATCTCTTCGGCCATATTCTCATTAGTCTGGAACATTCCCTGTACTCCAACAATCGTAGAAAATTTACCACGGGCCGGAAAATGGTATTTTACATCATAATTTATGGTTTCCAGGTGCATTTCGAGAGCAGGCTCACCTTCTGGGTGCTCTTCGTGTTCATCATGCCCCTCATGTTCATGCTCTTCTTCTTGCTCATGTTCTTCTTCGTGCTCTTCATGGTGAGCATCTTCAAATTCTTTCCGGTTGTTAAAGAGGTAACCAATCTTTACATCAAGGCTGGATTCATTGAAGTAAAAAGAATTGTCAAGGCTCAAAATATGATTGTCTACCTGCTGGTAAGGCAGCATTTTACTTTTGGAAGTGCTCTGTACCCCAATTTCTTCCGGAATGCCCGAGCGGCTACTGTTAAGGTTGTAGCGCAGGTCTCCTTTGTAGTTTTCATCCCGGTATCCTATACCGCCCTTAAGATCGTATTCGGTGAAGCGGGTGTTGGTCACTCTTCTTTCGTCGCCGGTCTCATAGTCGCTGTGCGTGGCAAGGTTAGCGCGAAGCAGGTATTTGAATTTTTCGCCAGATGTTTTCACCCCGGCGTTTGCTTCAAAACCTTCAGTATTGGAGTAATAGGCAGTTTGAGCATCAACAATGGTTTCACCGCCTGGTGCAAAACGTTCGGGGTTAAGGTATAAAACCCCGCCCAGGGCATCGCTTCCGTAGAGAAGGGAAGCAGGGCCTTTAATTACTTCTACGCTTTCTACACCAGAACTGCTCAATCCCAGCCCGTGTTCGTCTCCAAACTGCTGGTTCTCCAAACGAACACCCTGGGCATATACCAGCACGCGATTAGAACTTAAACCCCTAATAACGGGTTTCCCGATAGAAGTTCCTGTGGTTATGCTTTCTACTCCTGCAATCTGGCTCAAACCGTCGGTAAGGCCATTAACTCCGCCGCGCTCCAGGCTTTCCACAGTCATTCTTTCCACTTTCATGACGTTCTCGCTTTGCAGTTGATGAAAAGGGGTAGAGACAATGATTTCTTCCATCTCTATGGCGGTGGGCTCAAGTTCGATTTGAAGCCCTGTAGCCCCGGGAAGTTGAAACTTAAAGGTTCGGGTGCCGTAACCCAGCGAAGAGATGACGATGGAATAAGTGCCTTCAGATAAATTATCCAGGGAAAAATTTCCTGAGAGGTCGGTAATGGTACTGCGTTCCGGCTTTTGAAGCTGAATGGCAGCTCCAACAATGGGTCCGCCTGTGTTGGTATCTATGACTGTGCCGCTGGCTGAATACTGGCTATAGGTAGTTGTGGCCACTAATAATAGCAGCCCAAAAATGATATTTTTCATGGGTATTTTTAAATACGTTTATAATTCAAAAAGTCTTCAATAGGTTTTAAGCCAGGGCAGGGGGTGCTCGCAGCGAAAAATGAAGTTTTTGAAACGTACTCAAATAGAGGTATTCCTTCTTTAGGTGAAGGCTTCTTACTTCGGGTTCATATAAAGACCACGAAGCTGGAGATGGAAATGAGAAAGGATTTTGCTGAAAGTGAAAGATATCACAGTCTACGCTATCCTGATGTATATGAGATTCGGCGTAATGGTTACAGGTGTAATGTTTGTGGCCCGCAAAAATATGCGCAAGGTCTACTGCCGAAGGAAACAGGATCAAACCTGTAAACAGCACCAGGGTTATTTTTTGCCACAGCTTCATATTACTTCAAAATTCTGCCTAAGCCCATTCGGGAAAGCATGTTTTTTTCGAATTGCCAAAAAAACCTGAACTGTCCAAAGAGCCAGCCATACAGCACCAGAAGAACCTGGTAGACCGGGAATATCATGAGCAGGCGTAAAGCGTAATAACTTATTGCCCCTAAAATGTCTGCGGAAAAGCTCATGCGATTGAGCCCTATGAACTCCAACACCGGCCTTGCCACAAACAGGGATGAGGAACCTGTAAGACCGAAGACGATGAAAATAATGAAAATTTGCCAGTTGGAAGAAATCCCCCAGCGTTGCTTCAATTTGTTCATGCGGCAAATATAAAAAAGAATATTAATAAGTACGTCCCGCTCTCAGGTTTATACATTTCTGACTCACAATCTCGTAGGTACCGAAAACCGCTGATTGTATTTTTGGGAGAGGTAAACAAAGTAATTGTACAGCTTGTAATTCACGTCGTAACCGTAGTTGATGTCGGGGTCATAATTGATCTCCATCTCGTAAATATTCGGGTTGTAAAGCTGGGGGCTCCTCACCCTGTTATTGTAATCGGTAACCAGAAACCGGTTCTTATTTTCGAGGTAACTCAGCGAGTGGTAACCTTCGGGCCGTGCCACGGCATTGAGAAAATAGGAATAGCCGGGATCAATTATAATGATCTCATACTCAAGGCTGTCATTGGCAATTCGAACGGTATCATTCTGAACTGTAGCTGCTTGTGTATCAAAATTCCGCTCTTTGGTAGAAGAGCAGCTATAAATAGCCAGTCCTAAAAAAACTATGTACAGCAGGTTTTTCATATCTTATCCTTTAAAGAAATCGCCTAATCCTTTAGGCTTATCTTTATCACCAAAGATCTTGCCAGCTACATCTTTTGCAATTTTTCCGCCTTTATCTGAATTCATAAAAGTCTCGAGCATAGATTGATCATGTGAAGAATTTGTTCCCAGCACAGAACCTACAAGGCTTGATATGCCGCTACTGCTTTCAATGTTTTCTTTTCTTTTTTGCCTGCCCAGCAGCCCCATAACTACGGGTGCGGCCATCTGGAGAAGTTTGTTCACTTTAGCCGGGTCCATTCCTGTTGCCGAACCCACTGCCGACGCTATTTTTGACTGGCTGCCGCCCAAAACATGGCCTAAGATCCCCGAACCTTCTCCCAACAAACCTGAAAGTCTGCCACTGCCAATCTTTTCGAGGACAGAGCCGTCATGTTTATCTTTGTCCAGTTCCTTTTTCAGGTTTTGGGCACCTTCGGGAGAATCGGTGTTTTTTTTAAGTGCCCCCATGATCATGGGAAGTGCCATCCCCAGCACCGATTTCACCTTATTGGGCGACTCGTTTACTTCTTCACTTGATTTCTGAATAAATTCCTTTCCTTTTTCAGTGTCTAAAAAATCTAATATTGAAGCCATCTTTTTCTTTTTAATTTACGAAAAATAAGATGCGCTCCTAAACGGAAATTGAGTTTTAACCAAAAAAAATGCTTCCTTTAACAGAAGCATTTTAAATATTTACACCTAATTATTAGTTACTTGAGCACCTTTATGATCTCATCGGCCAGTTCATAGCCAATCCTTTCCTGGGCTTCATTTGTAGCCGCACCAATGTGAGGACTTAAAGAGATCTTTCCGTTCATGAGTACTTTAATTGCCGGGCTGGGTTCCTCTTCAAAAGTATCGAGGCCAGCAAAAGCAACCTTCCCGCTGTCTAATGCTTCCACAAGGGCAACTTCGTCTACTACGCCGCCACGGGAGGCATTAATGATTCCCACCCCGTCTTTCATCTTCTCAATTTCTTCCCTTCCTAAAATGGGTTCTTTTTGAGCAGGCACATGGAGTGTGATAAAATCGGAATCTTCTATCAGCTGTTCTACAGGCTCAGTTTTTATGGGGATTTTTATTTCCTGATGGTTATAAAATTCTAAAGTGATCTCTGCTTCCCCTTCGGTACTGTCGCTGGCAATCACCTTCATGCCCACTCCCAGGGCGATCTTTGCAACCTCCCGGCCTATACGCCCAAAGCCAATAATTCCAAGGGTTTTTCCGCGCAATTCACGGCCCCCTGCGTAACTCTTTTTTAGTTCCTTAAAGCGGGAATCTCCTTCAAGAGGCATATTCCGGTTAGAGTCGTGCAAAAACCGCACTCCGCCGTAAAGGTGGGCGAAAACAAGTTCGGCTACAGAAGCCGATGAAGCTGCTGGCGTATTAAAAACATGTATGCCTTTGCTGCGGGCATATTCCACATCAATATTGTCCATTCCCACACCAGCACGACCAATTATTTTTAACTGAGGGCAGGCGTTGATGATATCTTTGCGCACTTTGGTGCCACTGCGTACTATTAAACCCGAAATCTCATTCTCCTTGAGGAAATTAGCCAGTTGTTCCTGGGCTACTTTGGTAGTTATCACTTCAAATCCGGCTGCTTCGAGTTGTTTTTTTCCACCCGAAGCAATACCGTCGTTTGCTAAAATTTTCATTTAAAAGTTCTGTTTTTTAAGCTTTTCTTTCCAGTTCGCTCATCACGTCTACCAGCACCTGAACACTTTCCAGCGGCAAGGCATTGTAGATGGAAGCACGATAACCTCCCACACTGCGGTGCCCGTTAAGGCCATTAATTCCGGCTTCCTTCCACATGGTGTCAAAAGTTTCCTTAAGATCGTCGTTCACCAGGTTAAAAGTAACGTTCATGGTAGATCGATCTTCCTTATCTGCATAGCCTTCAAAAAGCGGGTTTATATCAATTTCCGAATAAAGGAGGTTGGCTTTTTTCTCATTTTTTTCTTCAACTCCTGCAATCCCGCCGTTCTTTTTAAGCCACCTTAAAGTGAGCATAGACACATACACGGCATAAACAGCAGGGGTGTTGAACATGCTGGCTTTATTGAGGTGCACGCGGTAATCCATCATTGAAGGAACCGAACGCTCTACTTTCCCTAAAATATCTTCTTTTATGACCACCAGAGTAGTACCTGCAGGCCCCATGTTCTTTTGGGCACCGGCATAAATGAGGTCAAATTTTGAAAAATCCAACTGGCGAGAGAATATATCACTACTCATATCGCACACCATAGGTTTGGGCGTGTTCGGAAATTCCTTTATTTGGGTTCCGTAGATCGTGTTGTTGCTGGTACAATGAAAATAATCTACATCTGAAGGTATAAAATAACCTTTGGGGATATACTTAAAATCCCTGTCGGCCGATGATGCCACTTCGGCAACCTCCCCAAAGAACTTAGCTTCTTTAATGGCTTTTGTGCTCCAGGTACCCGTATTGAGGTAAGCAGCTTTGGTTTTGAGCAGGTTGTATGGCGTCATGAGAAACTGCGTGCTTGCGCCGCCCTGCAGAAAAAGGGCTTTATAGCCTTTGCCTTCAAGCCCTAACAGTTCGAGGGCAAGGCTGCGGGCCTCTTCCATAACATCTACAAAATCTTTACTGCGGTGAGAGATCTCCAGGATAGATAAGCCTGAATTATTGAAATTTAATATTGCCTGTGATGCCTCCTCAAACACTTCCTGTGGAAGTATGCAGGGTCCGGCACTATAATTATGTTTTTTCATACTTGTTTTTTAACAGTTACAAATATGAGAAAATCAAAAGCATTTTCTTGTTATTGAAATGATAATTTAGGGAATTTTACTGCGGAAAAATGCCGTTTTTCAGACTTTTTGGCTTAAAAAAGCAAGGGTGTCAACATCATCTGCATAATCCCAGAGTTGCGGATGCTGCGTTTGTCCAAAACTCACCTCATTTTCAACAACATGCTTCCCAACCACACACTGTATTTCCTCTTTCCTGCTGTCAAGCTCCTGTTGAAGGGCGTCCATATCTTCATAAGTTTCATAAAAGAGGGTCGCTATGGGGGAATTCAGCGATTTGTCTTCTTTGAGAATGAGAAAGCCATTTTCCAGCAATTTAAACTGGCTCATCAAATACACCGCCTTGTTATAGTCGTAGTTATTAGCGTATTTCGCCTGATTTATAATAGGGTTCCAGGGGTATACGGCCTCAAAAAAGGCATTAAAATCATAGTTTTTTGGAACATATAATTTGGAAACATTTCTGCAGCCCAGGCCATAATACCTGAAAATATCTTCAGCCAGGGCCAAAAGTTCTTCGGAAGTCTCATTTCCAGTAAGTACAGCTACCGAATTTCGGTTCTTCCTGATGATGGAAGGCTTTCCGGAGAAATAATATTCGAAATAGCGGGCAGTATTGTTACTTCCTGTAGCAATAACGGCATCGAAATTTGTCATTTTTGAGGCCCCATCAGTCGAATCGGGGAGGAGTTCGATCTTATTTTGCCACTCGGGAGCAACTGCCTTTAGGTAATCGGCTATTACGGGCAAAAGCAGCTTATCGTTAGACGATTGCTTCACCAGCACCCTGTGGCCACTCACCAGCACCGAAATAAAATCGTGAAAACCTACCAGCGGGATGTTCCCGGCCATAATAATGCCCACGGTTTTTGGTTCCACTTCAGAAAAATCATAGCCCGAAAGCCATTTTTGAAGGTTATCAGAAGTGAGTGCCCCGCTCCATTGCTCAAGGCTAAAAAGCACATTTTCAAGGCTGAACCAGCCGTTGTGGTGCACTGCACTTTCTATTTTTTCTTTCAGGATTTCAAAATAAGGATCGTTGTGTGGCAGGCTTTCATTTTTCTCAATTCCCTGTCTCTTGAACTGGCTTAAAAAACGTCCCAGGCTTTCCAACTTTTCTCTACGCTGCTCGATTGTCATCTCCTTATTTGTTTAAGAACTGATTTGGCTTTAAATTTGTGCAAATTTAGAACAAAAATAAGCTATGGCAATTATTATAACCGACGAATGCATTAACTGCGGCGCTTGTGAACCTGAATGTCCAAACACGGCTATTTATGAAGGAGCAGATGACTGGAGGTATGCAGACGGAACAGATCTTAACGGCGACGTGGTATTACCCAGCGGTAAGGCAGCAAACGCCAACGAAGCAAATGAACCGCTTAGCGATGAGATATATTATATAGTACCCGATAAATGTACCGAATGTGTTGGTTTTCACGATGAACCCCAGTGCGCGGCTGTGTGCCCGGTAGATTGTTGTGTACCCGATCCTGCCAATGAAGAATCACAGGAGCAGCTTACGGCAAAGCAAAAATTTATGCACCACGATTAATGAATTCAGTATCCGGGATCTAAGATTCTGGATTATTTCACGCAAATAAAAAAAGCCTGCAAAATTTGCAGGCTTTTTTTTATTATATAGAAAATATAACTATTTGATCTCTACTACTTCAAGATCAAAGATGAGATCTTTTCCTGCTAATGGATGATTACCATCAACAACAATAGAGTTCTCTTTTACTTCTTTTACCACAAGGTTCATTTCACGACCGTCGGGGCTTTTAGACACAAGGCCCATTCCCGGTTCCGGCTTAATTTCGTCGGGCAACTGGCTTTTGTCAACTTCCTGTATCAATTCTTCCCTTGGGGCGCCATAGGCTTCTTCAGAAGGAATTTCAATAGTTTTCTTTTCATTCACTTTCATATAGAGCAAACCTTTTTCAAACCCGGGAATTAACTGCCCCTGTCCCATAGTGAATTCGATTGGTTCTCTTTCCAAAGAACTGTCGAAAACCTGGCCATCGGTAAGTTTTCCGGTGTAGTGTACTCTTACAGTGTCATTTGCTTTAACCTGACTCATAATAAATGTTTGTTTATCAATTAAATATTCGGGAAATGGAAATTAAACAGAAAATAAAAAGGAAGGACCTTAACAGCGCTGAGTAATAACTCATTTCGAAAGTGCAAAGATACCATTAATAAGATGGACGACCAAAGAAACAGGCTTTTAGTCTATTTCTTCGGAAAAAATGTAGCACAGCTGAAAATAATCAGCAAAAAATTGAGTTTACATCCCTAATTTTAAAACTCTCTTAAAGTAGGGTTAAGACTGAAGCTGAATATTGTAAAACGCCTTAATTTTTGTTATGTTGGTAATTATGTTCTCTGGAAAGCTTATTTTAAAGTTTATATTTATGCCTGTGACCATGATAATTGCGTTTACAGGTTGTGAAGAAACAGATGGTGAAAAGCTGGATTTTGAAGACTGGCAAAAGATTACGGTAACCGCTTCGGCCTACAATTCGTCAAAGCACCAGGGGGAAGGTAACCCTTTGATTACTGCCTGGGGCGACACTTTAAACCCTGAAGTACAATCTATAGCCGTGTCGCGAGACCTTTTAAAAAAAGGACTTACCTACCAGACACCTGTGAAAATTGAAGGCTTTGAAGGAGTGTTTATAGTGAACGACAAAATGCACCCAAGATGGAAGAACAAGATCGATATCTATATGGGAGCCAACAAAGAGAAAGCCCTAAAATGGGGTAGAAGAAAAGTAGAAATAGCTTTTCCCGCCAAAATTGAGCCGGGAGGATAAAAAATAAACCTAATGGTACAGGTAACAAAGAAGTACATTGATGAATTTGTTGAATTTATTAAAACCCATGTTACCAGAAAACATCCTGATTTTCCTTTTTATCTTTTAATCTTTATTGCTTTTCTGGTCTTTGCACTGGGAATGAACCTTTTCGTTGAATTAACCGAAGAAGTTCAGGGAGATACCATCACGGCCTTTGACGACAGTGTGACCAGTTATGTCACCTCTTTCAGGACACCTGCCCTTAATCATTTTTTCCAGTTTGTTACAGACCTGGGGATGTGTATGCGTACATCGTAGCCACTACTCTTGCCGCGATTTTCTTCTTTTTTAAACTCCGCAACAAGAAATTCATCCTGCAACTGCTGGGGGTATTAATTCTTTCGGCCCTGGCCAACCTCGCCCTTAAAGAAGCTTTTAACCGTGCCCGCCCAACCATAGATCATTTGGTGGTGGTAGAAACCTTAAGCTATCCCAGCGGCCACGCCATGAGTGCCATGGCCTTTTACGGGTTTCTTACCTACCTGGTGTTCCAGATTAAGATGAGCAGGTTGTTGCGCACTTTTTTGACCCTTGTTTTCATATCCCTCATTTTCCTCATTGGCTTAAGCCGGATTTACCTGGGGGTTCACTTCCCTTCCGATGTGATTGGAGGCTTTGCTGCCGGACTTATCTGGATAGCTTTCTGTATCATTTTGTTCAATATTATAGACCTCCTGCGCCAAAAAAAGATGAGGAAGAACCAAGCTGAAGAGGAAGAAAACCTGGAAACCGGTTGATCAATTTAAATTTTTTTAGAGCCGTAAAATCTCTGCCCCAGTTTCTCTATCTTTTACCAAAGTAATAAATGAGCCCAAAGATCATATATAATTCTACAACCTACATGGTAGTGGAATTCATTCTTTTTTACGTCTTTTTTCCTTTTTTGGCCACCGCCTTTCTAGACGGCTGGTACAAGATCATTCCCCTGGTGCTCATCGCACTACTTTTCCTTTTTCTGCTGCTAAAAGACCCTGCCTTTGACCGGCAGGTGCTCACAAGGTTTAACAGGAAATACCTTGGCAGGAGTATAGGCCGAATGATCGTAATTACCATCCTGCTCGTGTGGTTCACCTTCTGGATATTCCCCGATCTGTTTTTTATGTATCCTGTAGAGAATTTGCAAAGTTATTTGGTCACTTTCTTTTTGTACCCGCTGGCTTCCGTTTTTCCGCAGGAGATTATTTACAGGGTGTATTTTTTTCACAGGTATCATGAGGTAGTCCCCGAAAAATATCTTTTAATGCTGAGTAACGCCATCGTATTTGGCCTGGCACATTTTATCTACGCCAACTGGGTAGCGCCAATCGCCACTTTCCTGGCCGGCTGGATCTTTATTTACAATTATTACCAAACAAGGAGCCTGCTCAATGTGAGCCTGGAGCATTATTTGTATGGCCTCATTATGTTTACCATAGGTTTTGGCTACTTTTTTCAGTGAAAAATAGATCACTAGATCCCCAGGTTTGACAGGAGCCACCATAAAATAATAAAAACCACGATGGTGCCCAGGCAACCACAACCGGTTTTTCCTCCCAGTTTCTTGGCTCCCCATCCCGCTAAAAGTGCTCTAATGATCTTTTTCATAGCAATTTTTCTTTCCTTCAAAAATAATTGGAAGCCAGGCCACCACCATCAGGTTTAGCATATGTTTAATCAAAACCCATAAACCTTTATTAAAATGCCATTTTTGAGTATCTTGAAAACAAAAACCATGAAACCAGTATTAATTCTTTTAATTTTCTTCGGAAGCGTCTCCTATGCCCAACAAAAAGAACCCGATTTTAAACTTGAGGGCTTCAGTCACCCCGAATCTGTGGTCTATGATGAGCAAAGGCAGGAATATTATGTTTCCAACATTGGCGACAAACAGGAAGGAGATGGTTTTATCTCGAAGGTATCCAAAAATGGCAAAAAAACAGACCATTCTTGGATTACCGGGCTAAACGATCCAAAAGGGCTCCTCATTGCGGGTAACCACCTATATGTTAGCGATGTGAACCGGCTGGTGAAAATGGATATGGAAAGCGGAAAAATTATTTCTGAAATTCCTGTACAAGGTTCAAAATCCCTGAACGACCTTACAAAAGACGAAGCCGGAAACATATATTTTTCAGACCTGGCCAAAAGCAGCATCTATGTTCTGAAACCTTCGGGAGAAATTGAAGAATGGCTGAACAGCGACCAACTTGAAAATCCTAACGGGCTTTTAATGACCCGCGATTACTTGCTGGTTGCGGCCTGGGGAAAAGAAGAACCCGGGCATTTTTTGCAGGTAGACAGGCAAACCAAAGAGATCGGCCAAATCTCGAAAGGTATAGGGAACCTCGACGGGCTTCAGCAAATAGAGGAGGGAGAGTACTATATTTCTGACTGGGCCTCGGGAAAGATCTACAAAATAAGCCTGGAGGGAACGCTTGAAGAAGTGCTTACCACCGCAAAAAGCTCTGGAGATATCTACTATGACAACAAAGATCAAAAACTTTACGTACCCATGAACCGACAGAACGAAGTCTGGATCTACACCCTGAAATGATCAGGATGTTTTGATCTCGTTCATCAGCAAAAATGCCTGGTTAACATACTCCTTCTCAAGGAAAAGCGTGAAATAATTGGAGGTTGAAATAATTTCGTAGACCGGGATGCCTTCATAGGCCAGCAGCTTAAAAATGTAAAAATAGAGGCCGACGGTTTTGGTGTTTTTCTCGGGCAGGGCAATGGTGATAGACGAAAGTTCTTCAGAAATACTCACCAGTTGTTCCTCTTTAAAGATCTTTTCAATCATGGGTTGCAGGCTGGTAGAGACCAGGAAGTTGCTCTCCTGGAAGTTGCTGGAATAATTTAAGAAGATCCCGGTCTGGTACTTTATGGCGTGCAAAAGTTCGGCTTTCCTGGCAATAATGTTCTGAGAGTTTAAATAGGTGTATTCGGTAATACCCGATCTCACGATCATATCTCCCAGTTCCCTGAAATTTTTGGAGGTGAATTTGCTCCTTTTTGGATGGTACCGGCGCAGCGCCATAATAATAGATCCCTGTTTTACCGGCTTCCTCATTTCTTTTTCCACCTGCGGTTGCAAATCGGCCGCCAGGGAACTAAAGTTAATGATGTTGCGGGCAAGGGCATCATCCAGGAAAGGCTGATGTTTAATAATATCATGGACGCAGGTACTTATCGTTTTCATTGTTAAATAATATACAATTTGTACAAAGGTATGAAAAAGAAGTCATTTTTTTTAATCTGCCTTTTTCATCTTGTAATTATGCAACTTCAATTTGGGATATGAAAGTTTTAAAATTTGGAGGTACATCTGTCGGCTCTGCGGAAAGCATTCGCAATGTAAAAAATATTATTCAGGGTCAAAAAGACCGTAAGATCGTGGTGGTCTCAGCCATGTCTGGGGTTACCAATAAGCTCGTGGAGCTCTACGAGGCCGCAAGATTGGGGAAATCTCAACAGGCAGATGGCCTGATGCTGGAATTAAAACTGAAGCACCTTCAGCTTATTGAAGAGCTAATTGTTTCTCCTGAGGCCAAACGTATGGCCGAAAACCAGTTCCTCGAATTGTATGAGCAGCTGGAAGAAGCACTGCAGCAAAAACCTCTTTCAGAAGCCGTCATCATCACCTTTGGAGAATCGTTCCTGAGCCTGATTTTCTCGCATTTCCTAGAGCAGGAAGGCGTTTCTAACACGCTGCTGGACGCGAAGAATTTCATGCATGTTTCAAATGTTGAAAATCCTGAGGTTGGCAGTGTCCAAAAACTCCTTCACCACAGCCTGCAAAGGGAAGTTACCAATGAGGTATACGTAACGCAGGGCTTTATACGGATTGACCGCAACCGAAACATCAACACCCTTAAGCGCGGCGGAAGCGATTATACGGCCACCATCATTGGCGCGGCAGTGAATGCCACCGAAGTGCAGATATGGACCGATATTGACGGCTTCCACAACAACGATCCGCGTTATGTGGCCCAGACTTCGGCGCTTACGCACCTCACTTTTGAAGAAGCTGCCGAGCTGGCCTACTTTGGCGCCAAAATACTTCATCCGCAAACCGTGTCGCCGGTCAAGGAAAAAGGCATTCCTATCTACCTGAAGAACACCTTTACTCCAGATGCTCCCGGAACCTGTATATCAGATAAATACCATACAGAGGGTCTCAAGGCTATTTCGGCAAAAGACGGTATCACGGCTATCAAGATCAAGTCGAACCGCATGCTCATGGCCCATGGTTTTCTTAGAAAGATCTTTGATGTTTTTGACAAACACGAGACTTCTATAGATATGATCACGACCTCAGAGATTGCGATCTCCCTCACTATAGACAATACCGGGAACCTAGATAAAATTCTTGCCGAACTAGATGAATACGGCGAGATCACGGTAGATTCCAACCACACGATTATTTGCGTGGTAGGCGAAGGCGTGATCAATGACCATGAGACCTTCAGGTTGTTTGAGCTGCTTAACGACCTGCCCGTAAGGATGATATCTTACGGTGGCAGCAGCAACAATATTTCGCTGCTGGTAGACACTCAAAATAAAGTAAGGGCACTGCAGCTTTTACACCAAAAACTTTTTGAAGAAAAGACATTGAAAGTAACCTAGTTGCTCACTTTGAGTTGTTAGTTTATTTGTTTGGAAGGAATCGCCTGTTATGGGCGATTCCTATTTTTCGCCTCTATGTATTTTGACAGGTATTTGGTGCTGTTCAAAGCATGGTGCTGTAACATGAGTCCGGTGAAATTTGAATTTCTGTGTTGCTGAAGTCCGCTGTCCAAGGTTTTAAGTATATTCTGAAATCTTTTCCGGTGTTTTTCTTCGGAAAAGATCTCCTTCAGGATCCTGAAGCCATTTTCCTGCGTTTCCTGCCAAACAGCTTCGTTATCATGAAGCCTTACAGCCGCACTGGCAAATTCTGAAGGGGCATCGCTTATAAATCCGTTCCAGGGAAGATCTCGGGCCATGCTCTCTGCGCCAACAGAGGTGGTTACCGCAGGCGTCCCCACCTGCATGGCATCGGTAAATTTCCCTTTAATACCCGCCCCAAACCTGATAGGAGCCAGAAGAACCCGTGCTTTGGCGATTTCTGTCTTTGCTGAAGCTGCCCGCCCGTGTACCATAAAACCTTCCTGCTCATTGTGGAATTCCAGGATTTGCTGCGGAATATAAGCCCCAAAAATGTGGATTTTTGCCTCCTTCATTTCCTGCCTGATGAGTGGCCAGATCACGGTTTTTAAACGAATTACGGCATCCCGGTTAGGTTCATGTAAAAAATTCCCTATACTTATAAAGTCCTTTCGTGCTTCAAAAGTACGGAGTGCAGCTTTCTTTTCTTCGGAAATGTTCTTCAGCATAAATGGGAGGTAGAACAGAAGCTTTTCAGGAACACCAAAGCTGCTGCTGAGTAATTCTGCCTCGGCTTCAGAAATAATAAGGCTCAAATCACACCTGTAGATACTGGCGACCTCCCTTTTTGTCAGATCGGTGAACAAAGCTGAAGTGGAGAGTTCTTTTCCGGCTTTTACAGCCTCCTGCCTTGCCTTGCGCAAAAAGTGCAGATCTTCGGTATCTAAGATCCTGATGGCTTCAGGGCATACTTCGGCCACCCGCCAGCCAAACTGTTCTTCCATCATAAACCTGTCAAAAATGACAATTTTAGGAGATATTTTTGAAATAAATGCGTCGAAGCTCTTGTTGTTGAGCTCGATCTTTTCCGAAGCAATTCCGAAGGAAGAAAGATCGGCCATAAATCCGGTTTTTGTGGCCGTGGTAGCAAAGGTTACAGCATAACCTTCTGCAAGAAAGAATTCCAGCAGCTGCATCATTCTCGCGCCGGCAGCCGAAGATTTTGGTTCGGGCCAAACGTAGCCAATGACTAAAAGGTTCTTTTGAGACATGTGCCAAAATTAACAGGATTTAATAGACTTTTTGAATTGTGCCGCTAATTTGTGACCTTTAAAAAAACTGAAGCATGAGCCGCGGATTTGTAAAAGAAGAAGACCAGGAAGAAGCACCATTTATACCGCCACGGGCGTCTTTGCCTACAGGAGTGACCAATTATGTGACCCCAACCGGCCACAAACAGCTTTTGGACGAGCGGGAAATGCTTGAAAATGACAGGAAAAACCTGGATATAAGCAGCGAGAAAGAGCGACGCCACGCCATCGCGGTACTTGATGGTAAATTAAACCTGCTGAACGAGCGGCTTGCTTCGGCCAGGATCCTGCAGTCTAAAGATCAACCTGAAAACGAGGTGAGGTTTGGTGCAACAGTTACTTTTAAAGGGCTCTCTGGGCCGCTAAAGGCCAAAGAACAGGTCTTTAGCATTGTGGGAGTAGATGAAGCCGATATCAAACAGCGAAAAATAGCATTTTTGGCACCTCTTGCACGAGCGCTTACAGGGAAAAAAGTAGGGGAGACGGCCCGGGTACAAATGGGCGGCGCCATGCAGGAGCTTGAGATCATAAACATCAGGTACGAGTAACTCAATTTTTTCGGAATGTTTATCCAGAAAACTGGCGCTAAAATCCCCTCCTAAAATGCCATTTTTGTCACCTGAAGATCCGGCTTTCCAGAAGAATTGATTATTCGGCCGGGGAGAGGGTGAATTCGAGCGTATCTTCAATATCGCCGTATTCATCTATTTCGATCTCGAAGTTTATTTTTCCGGGAGCGGCTTTATAATTGAGGTTCTCGAGTTGTATCGGGTCTATTTCAGCAGTATATTTTCCGGGAGCAAGCCCCAGGTAACTAAAGTAGCCGTCGCCTTCACTCAGCAATTCCGCAGCTTTATTTCCGTTTTCATCCAGGATGTTTACAAGAATTCGGCCCTGCCCCCTAAGCGCATTCCCATCTTTGAAATAGACCATTCCGGCGACTTCCCCCATAACTTCTACCGGCACCATGATCTCTTTAAAATGGTTGGGCTGTGTTTTGACCAGGATCTTCGGATTCGGGATTTTCCAGGCGATATTGTCGAGGCTAAGAGGATCAAGCTCCACCATGAGGTCAATGTAAGGCTGCAGCTCGGTGATCCTGAGAATGGTCTGGTCTTCGTTGTAGCTCACCCGTCCGCTGCGGTTCTTAAGTTTAAGCCCGGTAACCCCCGGTTCCATAGGATCTTTTATCCCGTTTTGATTGTAATCGAGGAAAGGAATGATGGTAAGCGCCGCACGCGACATAGCCGTGCGGTTGCCGGCCGCGATATAGCCGGTATTGTCATCGAGCATGAGGCTACCCCTGGCCGATTGTACAAAAGAGGAATTCCTGTTCCCAATACGCGAAGTAGCCGAAGTTTGGGCAAAATTAAAGGCATAGCGCAATCCCACTTCAAAGATGTGGGCTTCGCGCAGGAAGTTATTTTCATAGGCCAGGTTAAGAAACCCCTGTTTGAACAAAGGCCTTTCCAGTTCCAGGATTAGGTTGTTGAACCTGTCGCGGCTAAAATCGAACTGAATTTGAGGCGAAAACAGGAATTTGTACGGCATGCGGTAGGTTTGCGACAAAGAACTGTAGAGCGTGGGCTCATCCATCCTGTCATTGTACAAACCGTAAGTGGTAAAGTTGGTATTTATGCCGAAAACCGAACCCGATAACAAGAGCTGTGCAGTAGTGAATTCGGAAGTGGGCATAATGATCTGGTTAAGGCTGAAGCGGCTGAACATCGATAAATTCCTTGTGCGAATAGGCGCAGAAATACTCAGCTTCCTCTCTTCCAGGTAATTAAAATTCACTGCCGTTTGATCTTCGTCATAATTGATATAATTGAGGTCTACCTGAAGGTTGCGCGGTGAACGGTAGCTCAAAAGCGCCTCGCCCTTTACTCCGTACATATATTCTCCTGAAAAAAGCAGGCCCGAAGCTATCCTGGCAGATGAATTCACGAAGGGCATCACTTCGCCGCTTTCAACTTCCGAAAGATATTCTACCCCACCACCAATAGTAATGGCATTATTCAATCCGTAATTTAAATTGAGGCGGCTAAAACGGTTCATATCTTCATTTTCTACAATTCCGGCGCTAAAGGTGTATTCCAGTTCATTTTTAGGCACAAAATTATACGGAATGTTTATGACCCGGTCTTCCGACTGTTCTTCTCCCCAGGGACCGTAAAACCTGAGGCTTACTGCCGTATTCCCGTACATGAGCGGAACTTCAAAACTGTAAAACCCCGAGGCATCGGCCTCTGTAAATGCCACCAGGATGTTATTCACATACAGCTCAACCGTCCAGCGGGGCTGGGTGTAATCGCTGAGCAAATAGGTGCCAAAAGACCTTCGGTTTTGAAGCGGACTATTAGTTATTTGCACCCCGGAAACCGGCGCAAATAGGGAAGAAGTGGCACGGGTAAAAATCCTTCCGGCGGTAACCTGTGAGAGCTTTCGGCTGTCGGTATTCACATACCGCCACTGGTAAAACTGGTTGCGGGAAGAAAAAGGCAGCCTGCTGGAATAATTCAGCATCAAATTAGTTTCCCCTCCCAGAAACATGCTTCCCAGGCCCAGGCTTAGCCGGTTATCATCTTCAAAATTGGTTTGCTGTGTGGTAATCACACCCCAGTCGAGCGTTCCGGGTTTAAAGAACGGGTAGCGGGCCGGGATGAGCGTATCGGGAACTTCAACGCCTTTCACGCGATCGAGGTTTTCGCGCATTCTTTGAAGCCGCATTTCTTTTATTACCGGAAGTTCCTTGTCGGTTTCGAGTTTCAGGGAAAGGCTTCGGAAGGAAAACCGGGTATCGAGTTCAAAAATACTTCCGAAGTAATTTGATTTGAGATACCTCCCGGAAGGAGTGATCAAAATGTCATTTTTGGAGAGGCTGAAGTTTTCCCCTTTATAGGTAATTTGTGGTGTGCTCCAGTTGATGGTATAGGTGGAGTCGGGGTGGATGATGAAGCCGCTTAAAATCTCGCCATTGGTTTCGTGTTTGATCTTGAGGATGTCAAATAGCACGGTTACCGGCACAAAGGCATCTTCTCCTTTTATGGCAATGGGGATTTCATAAGTTCCCAGCCGTGGAATGTTCATTTCAACCGCCAGTTCGTCGTAATCGGGAAAATCTGTCTGGGCGAACGCGCCTGTCACACTAAGGCACAGGATGAGTGTAACCCAGCACTTCAGAATTTCAGAAAAAGGGGGACGAAAAAGGGAAAGCATTGTGGCTGGCTTGCTATTCGTGAATAAAGGTTAGGGAGAAAGTGCCGTTATAGTTACCTGCAGGGCCGGCGTCTCCGCTGGGAATGTATAATTTGCCGCCCACAAAAACTTCATGAGGATTGCTGGTTGTAATAAAGGTCTGGCCGGTGCTGATGTCAAAAAACGGATCAATGCTCAGGGTCACCCTGCTCCCCGAAGGGCCGTCAAGGATAATATCACTCACCGGCTGAATTTGCAAAAGGGTCCCCGGGTTGGCATAGATGTCAAAAATGGCATAATGAGGGGTGCTTCCCAAATTGAGCAGATGCACACTGGTATCTCCCGAGCGGTCTCCATTTGGAGTGAGAATGACATTTCCTCCTGCATTTCCTACTATAAAAGCTCCAAAATTAAGGCCCTGCGCATTTCTAACCTCTACAGTTACGGGAATAGGCGGGTTCTCCTGGGCTGCCACTTTTGAAAAAGGGATCAATAGGAGGCTGAAGCTGATAAATAGAAAGAGGCTTTTTCCCGACATTTTCTACTCTTTAAAAATTACTTTTTTGGTTTGGCTTTCTTTTTCAGTTTGTAGGGTTACAAGGTAAATTCCGGCTGCCATACCACTAAAATTAAGCTCTTCTTTCCCCGAACCCGATTTGGTTTGAAGTACCTGGCCAGACATACTGCTAAGAATAAGCCTGCCTTGGGCATGGTTTGGCAGGTTCAGTTTTACCCAAATCTCATCGTTTTTGGTGTACACGGTAAAATCTTCCATAGCCAGAGCCATTTGTGCTGGCGATAATCTTTCCGAAGAAAAGAGTAAAACAAAGCGGTCGTTGATTTGCCCTTTTTGAGAGGTAAAGCTGTACACACGGTCTTTGTCGAGGTCTTTGAGCAGGTTCTTCTTCCTGTCTTTAAGGTAAATGTAAAGCGAAGGGAAAAATGCGGTGGTCTCGGCAAGGGAAATCTTCATTTCTCCAGATCTTTCGGCTGAAATTCCCAGCGGGATTTCGATAGTTTCAAAAGAAGTGGCCGAAATTGCATTGATAGAAAGTTTTTCCTGTTGCGAGCTGAGGCTATAAAAACTTGGCACGTTAACAGCGGTATTCAGCAGTTTTTGGGCGTCCATCTCCTTTTCGAACTGGGTGGTGGCCCCGGTACGGAAGTAGATCACTGTGGCATCGGCCATTTCCTCTCCGGCAAAACCGGCCGTTAACCTTATTTGAGGAATTTCAGCTTTATTCCGCGTCATGTAATACTGCTGTCCATACGCGTTGCCCACTCTAAAGGCATTTTTGAACTCCAGGCTTGCTGTTGAAGGGTAAACCCCATTTGCCGGATCACTCACCCTCACAAAAAAACCCTGCATGGATGGAATAATGCTCGAGGAGCGGCCATCTGTAGAAACCCCGTCAATATAAGACGTGTAAGTACCGGTATACCTGTCTTCACTGCCTGCTGTAAAAAAGTAGACGGCATTGTCTATACCCTGGAGGCTGCTTAGCATCAAATTCCAGTCGATAGGAGAAGGGTAGGGATTGCCAACCAGATTAAAGCCGTTGGTGTAGGTGCCGTTATTATTTTCAAGTGCTACAGTTACAGCTCCATTATTAACCTTTCCCGAAAGTTCCAGTGTCAAGGTGCGCGGTTCTCCATGTGGGTTAATTGCATACCCATGACCAGGTTGTAGCGAATTTGTGAGGTCTAAATATTTTTCCCAGCCAGTGAGATCCTTACCGGCTGAAGTTTTCCTGTTTTCCAGATATCGGTACAGGTGAGGAAAGCCGGTTGTGGGTTCCTGAAGCTCAAAATTGGCAGCCAAATCTTCTACAAAAGAGTTTTGAAAAGGGCTGCTGAAGTATTTATAGCCAAACGCATTGGCAAGATAACGCTGCATGGTAACGCTACCCGTAACAGAACCTGCACCACTGCCATCAATAAATGCTGTTCTTGCTTCATTGGAAACCAGTAACAGGGAATTACCAGTATTTAAGTTTCCGTTTTCCACTTTTAAAGAATTGAGAACTTTAATGCTGGCCTGAGAGTTTACTCCGGAAAGATTATTGATGTTCAAATTGAGAACCCTGTCATTTTTGAAAGCTCCTGAAGAAATCTGCTGAGCAGTAGTGCCTTCAAACGAAACACTGCCATTCTCTACGTTAAAAACCCCGGCGTTCATCAGGTTTCCGGCCATTCTAATCCAGTTATTGCTAACCAAGACTGAAGCTCCGGTCTCAATTGTGAGTTTCCTGGCCAAGGCATTTTGCCCCAGTGTTACCTGAGGGTAATTTTGTAAGCCACCGGGAATAAGAACATCTGTGGCCAGTGTGGGGAGCGTATTACAGCTCCAGTTTGCTTTATTGTTCCAGTTGGTATCTACTGCGCCAGTCCACACATTTTCCTGTAATACGTTTATGGTAATGGAGTGAACCTCGTTATTGGTACAGCCATTGGTATCGGTGACGCTGGTAATTTTTACTGTAGTGTTGACAGTAGGGGAAAAGGAGTAGGATAGAGATTCAGATGCCGAACTAACAGAAAAAGCAGTACCATTCATTGTTCCTCTTACCATCCATGGCGCTGTTCCTGAAAGGGTTCCGCTCAGGTTTACAGTTTGACCCAAACAAATGCTGGTGTCTCCAGTGGCAGGAATTAATTTGGGAAGCGGATTAACACTTACTTTTATAACATTTGAGGTACTTGCCCCACATACCCCGGAATTTACAATTCTTCTAAACCAGGTAGTTTGTGTTAGAGTTCCTGGATTGTAATCTAAAGTGTTGTTAGTGCCGTTAGCCGGAAAAAAACCACTATCGGGTCCTGTGGTACTGCTTTGCCATGAATAGGAAAAAGTGCCACTTCCTCCTGTAGGTTGTGAACCATGTATTTGAGAAGCAGTACTGGCTGAACAAATATTACGTGTTTCTCCTGAATAATTAATGCTATTATTAGATATACTTAAAGGTTGTGGATTAATAACAACATTTGCTGTAGCAGAAGACACACATCCACTTGAATTTGTAACGGTATACTTATAGTTACCGGGTACGAGTCCGGTTATTGTTTTATTAGTTCCCGAACCCGAAATTCCTCCCGGATTAAGGGTCCAGCTACCTGCAGGTAAACCGCTTAGGCTTACACTACCTGTAGCTGTGGTACAGGTGGGTTGGGTAACAGATCCTACTACAGGTGCAGAGGGGGTTGCTGGTTGTGGGTTAATTACAACAGGTTCTGAAGAAAAGGAGGTGCATTTTCCAGTATCAGAAAACAATTGGGATTGTGGTACGATTTGTTCTCTCTGGCTTCTACTGGACCAGTAAAGTTGAGCTACCGCATCCCCAGCATTTTCATAGTACTCCAGAACTATGTCATATTTTACACCAGCAGTAAGTCTTATTGTACCCTCATTAAAAGTGGCTGAATGATCTGTCCAATTTTCAAAGATTAATTCACCATTTACCTTTAATATGATTCCGTCATCACTTCTTGTTTTAAAGGTATAATTTTCGCTGTATAATGGTTGAATTTGCCCCGACCACTTTACCGAAAAATTATCGCTATTAATTGGTGAACCTGGATTCCCACTTCCCCAGTCAAAATTAACAGTGGCATCTGTACGGATTAGAGAAGGAGTGCCTGAGAGATCTTGATTATTAAAATATTCTGCTTTTAAACCAGTTGTGGTTTTTGGTATATCAACAGTATAAGTGTAATTCCCGGGGCTAAGGCCGGTAATGGTTTTGGTAGAACCCGATCCTGTAATTCCTCCAGGATTAATAGTCCAGTTTCCTGCAGGCAAACCGCTTAGGGTTACGCTACCTGTGGCCGTTGTACACGTAGGCTGAATTACAGAGGACACTATTGGTGCAGGAGGGTTGGGAGGTGTATCAATAGTCACATTTACTGAAGCCGGAGAAGTACACCCGGTTTCATTAGTCACTGTAAATGTATGGGTGCCGGCACTAAGTCCGGTAAAATTTGTGTTTGTACCGGTTCCGGTCTTTGTTAAACCACCCGGCGATTCGGTTATTGTCCAATTTCCTGCAGGTAATCCGTTCAATGTTACACTCCCTGTAGGTTTTGTGCAGATGGGTTGAGAGATATTTTCAATAATTGGTGCAGCAGGTACTGTAGGTGGCGGATTAATAACAACATTAGCCGAAGCAGAAGAGGTACACCCATTAGCATTCATAACATTAAAGGTATGGGTACCGGGAGTAAGTCCTGTGAAAGTTGTGCTGGTACCAATTCCTGTCTTTGTTCGTCCCCCTGGAAATTCATTTATGGTCCAGCTTCCTGTCGCCGGTAAGCCATTCAATATAACACTTCCTGTTGATGTTGAACATGTTGGTTGTGAAATGCTGCCAATGGCAGGAGATATAGGCCCGGCATAAATAGTGAAAGGATCAGAAGCTACTGAAGGTACGTCAGGATTTGTGGAGCTTACTTCTATGGTGTATCCTGAGTTTCCCATTACATTAACAGGAATTTGTATAAAACCCTTTAAAGAAATTGTTCGTTTGAATAAAAAAACAGTACTCTCAGTAGAACTAAAGATTTCAAAATTCAAAATTTCTGAAGACCTTTTTAACCTGATTGTATATCTCGAATCTTCATTAAAATCCTCCAACGAGAATAAACCTCTGGTAGCAGTAAATTGAACAGTTAGTGAAGAACCCGGGCAAAAATCCCCAGTAACTGCAGGTGTGCTCAAACTCTGCCCCTGCATCAAATAACTTCCCATCATGAACAGGCATAAGAACAGAATGCGAACAGGGGGAGCCAATGTATTCATTATAGCAGAGAAAATTTTTTTTTTAGAGAAGTGTCAAAGTTATTTTATAACTCATATTCCTTTTTTGCGAGTATTTCCCCATCTTCTTCAAAATAGGAAACTTCCAGTTTTCCCTGGCTCAAATCAACTTCTCTTGCATTTCGTAATTCAAAAGAAAAATTCCTTTTAGCATTAGGCGTATAGACAGAGACGCCTTTTACCATTCCTATCTCTGTAGTCTTTCCTTTTGGGGAAATATGATCGACTTTTATATTGCCGTAAACCGACATATTTCCGCTGCGGTTTAACACCAATGATAGCTGTGGAGTTTCAGCGTCTTTTTCAAATTGAATATTGGTAATATCAAGTTGAGTGGTAGATTCTCCCTGCTGAATTATTATTGGTATACTAATTCCAAAGACGGTTTTGATATTAATGGAGATCCCTTCGCTCTCTGCATCTTCTTCTGTTCCCAGGGCAGTTTGCTCTTCTACTGCTCTAAAATACATGTGAGAACGATATTCTCCCTGTTCCAGGTTTCCGGTGCGGGTGAGCTGCACTCGTATAGTTTGGGCTTCGTTGGGAGCCAAAGTGATTTGTCGTGGGAAATACCTAAGGAAACCTTCAGCAAAACGCTGACCTTCTGTAGGCGT
The DNA here is from genome assembly GCF_026109735.1 of Salinimicrobium tongyeongense. Taxonomy (NCBI): domain Bacteria; kingdom Pseudomonadati; phylum Bacteroidota; class Flavobacteriia; order Flavobacteriales; family Flavobacteriaceae; genus Salinimicrobium; species Salinimicrobium tongyeongense. The sequence continues at coordinate 3,292,147 of NZ_CP069620.1, forward strand.
TTCCACCTGCTCAAAGCTACCACTTTCAGTCATGTTGTAGTTAACGAAAGAAACCGCATAAACAGCAGTATCACTTCCTGTATTCGCTAGATTGATCTCCTGTGATCTTTGAGAACCGTCAAAAACCAGCCTTTTTGGCATGATCATTAGATCTCCCTGTGCAAAAAAGTTTTGAGGAATAAAAAAAAGAGAAATTAAGAGTAAAGTGGAATGTAATTTTATCTTCATGCGGGTTGAATTCTATTGAAAATTTTACCTGCAACAAATGTAAGTAAAAGAAGACAAGAAAGTTAAGGATTTCCTAATTTTAATTATATGAGACCGTAACATTAAACCCGGCAGAATTAGTGTAAAAACCCGAAGCCTGATTGGCTTTCAGGTGCAGGGTTGCGCCAACTTTTATAATATCTGAGATGGTGCCTTCTTCGGGGAGAACAGTGAAATTATTCACCCTTAATTGTTGATCGGGGTTCTGACTGTTATATAGAACAAAAGATTCCGGTAAGGTGATGGCATAATTATTATTACCATGTATAACCACAGCCTCTGCAGGATTCACGGTACCCGGAAAATTAGTGGATATCTGTACCCCCTGGGCCGTTCGTGAACCATCGGGAGACAAAATGACACTTCCGGGGTTATAAGAACTAATTACGTTCCCAAAGTCCAGATCTAAAGTCTTATCGATTCGGATAGGATCAATAATCGTCGCCCTGCTTGTAACCTTCGCAGAAGCCGATGCCTGACTAAAAGCCTGGGAAGACAGTAAAAGAAATAATATGAAGATTATTCTATTCATTTGTCTATAAGTAGAGATACCTGCTGACTAAGGTTAATATTTCTAATAAAAAACGCCGCCACAAAGGGCGGCGTTTTTTATAAACTAAATTTGTTTGTTCTATTCGTAAGTAACAGTTACATCAAAAGTACCAGAATACTCACCTGTAGGTTGACCTTCTTCTACATTTAATGTTGCACCAACACCAACGGTTTGAATCCCACCGGTACCTACTTGATCTGTTCCGGCATTGTGAGCGAAATTGTTAACTACGATATTATTTTCTCCACTTGAAAGGTTAACATCACCTGGCAATGTAATCTTATAGCTAAAACCTTCGGCAGCTGTAACGTTAAAAGATGCAGCAGAAGGTGTTGTTGTACCAATCTGGGTCAATGTAGATTCTGAAAAGGTACCGTCTGAGGCCACAACTACAGTACCAGCAGTATTGTTCGCTACTTTACCAAAATCTAGATTTTGTTGAGCATTAATTTCAATTGGACTAACAATTTCTGCAGCAGCATTAGCAGTTGCGGTAGCAGTCTCCTGTGCAAAAGTAGTTCCTGTAATAAGAGCGAATAAAATAAAAGTAATCTTTTTCATGATGTAGGTTTTGGGGTATTGTTATTTAAATTTGGGTTTTTATTAATTAACGGTACAAACTTACTCCCTAAGGAAAGCTCCTACAAAAAAACTCGATGACAGCGACAGAAATTCGTTGAAATACACCAGGTATGATCCTGATCATATTTTGAGAAGAATCCTGAAATGCGGGAAATTAGCGGCTTTACTGTTAGTATAAATTTGATTTTCAATACCTTATAATCAATTAAACTACAATCTCCGGAAAATTCAGGCTTTCATTGGAAATTTCCACAACAGCTTTATAACTGGCTTGCATAGGTCATGTCGATTACTACCTGGACCAAAACTACGGTCACTACTATAATAAGAGTATAGAAAACTGTTTTGACAATATTCTCTACAGAATGTTTGGATAAATGTTTCAACTTTTTTGTGGATTTTTACTTAATGATCTCTTTTTTGGAACAATAGCATAAAAACTAAAGTCCTGGGTGGCTTCAATAATATGTAGGGATTATATAAGTAGGGATAGAAACTTACAGCAGTTCACTGTAAATTCTTTGCAAAGATGCAGGAAATAGGGGAGGTAAAAAAGATTAATCGGTAGCTGAAGAAAAAAAACGTCAAACTACTCATTTTAAGAAATTGTTATGATATGAACTCCTATGCAAAGGCCATAAAGTATGACCTAATTGTAGTTCACCGTAACATTCATAGGGGTCATGCTGTTGTAGGTCCCGGGAGTTTGATGCGGATTAACGGCCAAGGTAGCCCCCACAGTAATGACCTTGGTTCCACCTGCAAGAGTTTCCCCTTCAGCCAAACTGCTGGTAAAATCTTTAATGATCATGCTCTCAGAACCATTCGCTAACACATATTCTCCTTCGGGAAGGCTAAGGGAAAAAGCAAAGCCTTCTTCTCCGGTTACTTCAAAAGCAGCAGCAGACACATTTTCTTCACTGTCTAGCAGTACATTCCCGGTGGTAAGCCTGGTATTGCTGGGAGTAAGGATCACTTCCCCGCCCTCACCTGCATCAACATTAGCAAAATTCATGTTTGAAGTAGTAGTAATTCCAATAGGCTGTATAATGGTAGCCGATGCAGTAAAAGAAGCAGTGGCACTCGCCTGTGCAAATGCCGATGCCCCAATCAAGGATAATACTATGAAAACCATTAAATTTTTCACTGCGCTTTTTTCTAAATTCAATATTAAGAAAAGTTTCCGAATTAGTCAGATAAAACGACATAAAATATCGATGAAATACACAACTCGCCTTACTACAACGATGTCGTTAGAATCCAATTATTTATGCGGGCTGAAAAGAATTTAAGGGCAATAATTCAAAATTACCATCAAAAATTTTTAATTCTAGTCACCGGAAATTGTAAAAAATTCTTCCAACTTTTACTTACCCGCCTGTAAAATTGATGTGCTAATCACACTTCATATTTTATAGAAGAATTCCCTTACCAGTCGGAACCTGGTCTATTAGTATCTTTCATATATAAATGTATTGCCTGTGCATGAGTGCTAAGTGAATTAAGGTAGTATCCATCATTTTTCGGGCATAAAAAAAGAGGCCTGCCGGCCCCTTTTCATTAATTTTAAAAAATTTCTCCTAATTATTGGATGCATTAATTGGCTGTGCGGCCGATTGTTCAGAATCTAATAAAGCAAGGAATTTATCCAGATTTGGCAAGATCACGATCCTTGTCCTTCTGTTAAGGGCTCTATCTTCTTTGGTCTCGTTTCCGGCTACAGGTTTGTAACTACTACGCCCGGCGGCAATTAATTTATCAGGCTCTACATTAAAACGATCCTGCAAAACCCTAACAATTGCGGTAGCACGTCTCACACTTAATTCCCAGTTATCCTGGATGTAGGAATTTTCGACCATTGTTTGAGAATCCGTGTGACCTTCAATCATTACTTCCATAGCAGGTTCAGATTTGATCACTTCGGCAAGTTTTTCCAAAAGGGGATATGCATCCCTGCTCACCCTGTGGCTTCCGCTTCTAAAAAGCAGTTTGTCAGACACGTTAATCATCACTACGGTTTTGTCTACAGTAATGTCAATATCTTCTGAACTTCCACTGCTTATCTGGCTCTCCAGGTTGTGAGCTACCGCCAGGTTAATGGAATCTTCTAAAGTTTCGGCTCCTGCAAGCTTCTCAGGATCTACATTTTTAAGGGTTTCCCGCATTTTGCGCTTGTTGGCAGTAGACATGGCCGTAAGCTCATTCATTTCAAGCTTCTGGTCGTTTTCTTCGGTGAGGGAATTGATCTTTGAATTGTAATCTGCCACTCTTGCTTCAATGGCATTTAATTTTTCCTCAAGTCTTTCTTTTTCTACCTGAGTTTGCTGAAGATTACTTCGGGTGTTATTATAATCTTCCTCAAGGGCCACATACTTCTTTTTTGAAACACAAGAAGTCAGCACTGTCGCTGCAAGTACCGTTACGGTAAGAGCTTTTTTCATAATTTCTGGTTTTTTGTTTAAAGTTCAAGTTTATTTTAGAGCTTCGAAACTTCAAACGGGTTATTGCTGCCGAAATTATAGAAAAGGCTATTTGAGGTGTTCGGTTTTAACGAAAAATTATTAGTCGGTGGCTGTGGTTGCTAAAGTATTCCTAATAAAACAGCCACTTCCGAAGAAATTTTTATCTTTTTCGCGTAGAAATCCCCGGCTGAAAGATTTGTCAAAAATGGCATTTTTGGAAGCTGTTGTTTTACAGCGATTTGCTCCTAAAGGATTTCAGAATTCAGAATAAAAGGGATAAATTAGAGTGTAGACCGTCAATACTTGGAAGCAAACAAAAATAAAAAGGAAAAGAAACAAAAAGGCTCGGGCATCAGGTTGTTCTTTAAGATCATCCTGGGCATCTTTATCTTCATTATCCTTTTGCTACTCTTCATCCGCAGTCCCTGGGGCCAGGGTATTATTGTAGACAAACTTGTAAACTATATTGAGAACAAAACCAATACCAGGGTAGAGGTAGACCGGCTTTTTATCACTTTTGGCGGCGACCTTAGCGTGGAAGGCCTTTTTTTAGAAGATGAAAAAGGCGATACCTTATTATATTCCCGCGAGCTTGAAGCCGATATTTCCCTGATGCCCCTTATTAACGGAAATGGATTTTACCTCAACAGCCTTGACTGGAACGGGGGCGTAGCCAATATTAGCCGTACAGATACCATCCAGGGTTTTAATTTCAGTTTTCTTGCTGAAGCTTTTACTTCGGCCGATACTACGGCTGCCACAAAACCGGCAGATACTTCGGCATCAGCCATGGAGATTAAGCTTGGCAATATAGACCTTCAGGATTTACGCCTTAGCTACAACGATCAATATTTAGGTATAGATGCCAAAATCAAACTGGGAAAGCTCGCCCTGGAAATGCAGAAGTTCAACCTTGACAGCATTGAATTTGGCGCAGGGGATCTCATCCTGGAAAACACCCGATTCAAATATGCGCAAACCAAACCGGCACCCGAATCGGAAGAGGAAAGTGAAGCCCCAATGCCCCGACTTTCTGCTGAAAACCTTGAAGTCACCAATGTTGCCGGTTCGTACACATCTGTTCCCGGGGGTATTATAGCCGATATAGAACTTCCGGAATTTATCCTGGAACTTCCTGAAGCCGACCTTCAAAATAATGCTGTGGTTGTAGACCGGCTCTCCCTGAACAATTCCAGGCTTTATGTGCAAAATACTGCTTCTGCAACCTCCAAAACGCCCGATACCACTGCTGTTGCTGAAAAAAGTGAAGCTTTTGAATGGCCGCAGTGGACGGTAAAAGCAGCACAGTTAAGCCTGGAGAATAACCATTTTAGGTATTGGGTAAATAATAAGGCTGCTACTAAAGGCACTTTTGATCCTGAAGCCGTGGGCTTGCAGGATTTCGACCTTCAAATCCCCGAACTTATCCTTGAGAATGAAACATTGCAGGCCGAGGTGGCAGCCCTTAATTTCAGGGAAGCTTCGGGCATTTTGCTTAACAAAACACAATTTACACTCTCTGTGAACAAAGACAGGGCGGCTTTAGAAGATCTCCTGCTTCGGGTAAACGGAAATCTGGTGGAAGGGAACTTGCTGGTAGATTATGAGTCCCTGGATTCATTCATCAATAATCCCGAAACCGCTACAGTAGATGTAAACCTTCCGCAGTTCAATGTAGACCTGCAGGATCTTTACAGGTTTCAACCCGATTTGCGGCAGAACACTTATTTCGCTGCACTTGCCAAAAAGGGCATTTCAGGCAGCCTTTCTGCTGAAGGGGAACTTTCGGCAGTTAACATTGAGCGCGCAAATATTGACTGGGGCGGCAGTACCTCCCTTGCCGCCACCGGAACCATTTACAATGCAACCGACGCCGAAAACCTGAGATTCGACATTCCGCAGCTAAGGCTTCGCTCTTCAAGGGCCGACCTTCATGCCTTTATCGAGGAACAGAACCTGGGAATAGAACTTCCCGAAAAATTGAACCTGGCAGGAAGCTTCAGGGGTAGCCCCGAAGATATTTCTGTAGATGCGATCCTCAACTCTTCCGCAGGAAAAGTGAACGTAGAAGGGCGTTTTGTCACCGCTCCAAAAATAGCATTCAGCACAGATCTTAAAGTAACCGAACTGGAAGTAGGGCAAATTTTGCAAAATAAAGCTTTAGGTTCGCTTAGCCTTGACATACAGGCCAGGGGAAGTGGAGATGACGTGAACTCTCTTAACGCGGTGGTTGATGGTACTATTGGGCGTTTTGAGTACAATCAATACGTGTTTAACAACATCAACCTTTTTGCTGAAATGGAAGACGGGCAGGGTTTTGCCAACGTAGCCTACAAAGATGACAACCTCAATATGGAACTGGAGAGCTTTGTGGTACTCGATTCTGTAGCCCCCGAGATCAACCTGACCCTCAACATTATTGGTGCCGACCTGCAGGCTCTGGGCCTTTCTGCAAATCCTGTGAATGCAGCCATGGAAGTAAAAGGCACTTTTGAAGGCAATGCCGAGAAATTTGATGCCACTGCAACTGTTGACAAGGGCGTATTTGTGTACGACAATGAATCTTACCTGTTGGGCGATCTCGATTTGCTGGCACACGTGACCCCCGATACCACTTCGCTTCAAATTGAGAACAGGATGCTCGATCTCAAGTTGTTTTCCAATGCAGGTCCGCAGGATTTCATTCAGGCACTAGACAGGCATTACGACAGTTACTTTACCAGCGAAGAGGTTCTCGATACCGTCGCAAACCCGGTGAACATTGAGCTAGCTGCCACAGTGGCCCCGTCACCTATACTCGAGGAAGTATTCCTGCCACAACTTGAAGCTTTTGACACTATAGCCGTAAAAGTAGATTTTAGCGAGCGGGAAAAGACTTTGGTGGGAAGCGTGGAAATCCCTTACCTCAATTACTTCGGAAGTGAAATTGACAGCCTTGACTTTGAAATAGATTCAAACCCCGAAGAGCTGTTTTTCAGCTTTGGGCTGGAAAGCCTGGATGCCGGGCCTCTGGCTATTAAGAAAACCAGCCTTGACGGGCTGTTAATAGACGAAGAGCTCAAGCTCGATTTTCTTTCGGTCTATGAAGAGGAACCTTTGATGAAGATCGAATCTTCCATCACCAGGAATGATGGCATTATAAGGCTAGAAATTGCTCCAGACAGTCTCATTCTCAATTCCCACCAATGGCAAATAGCTCCCGAAAATGAAGTGCTTATTGGCGATAGTTCATACATTTTCAACAACTTCAGGCTTTCCCGTGACAATCAGCAACTGGCCATAACCAATGATCTTCCGGAGGTTCAAAAAGAGCATATTGGAATAGAATTCCAGAATTTTAACCTGGCCGCGTTATTTTCTTATTTAAATCCGGAAGCAGTGCTGGCTTCAGGAAACATCAATGGCGATTTTATTATTGAAGAACCTTTTGAAGATACAGGCCTGCTGGCCGATCTTACCATCAACGATTTTGGGGTGATGGATGTGCCTCTTGGCCAACTTTCCCTTGATGCCGAGGCGGCTGGCTTTAATACCTATGAGCTCGATATGGCCGTTACAGGCAATGCCAACCTGCAACTTACCGGATCGTATACTGCAGACGCCCAGGGCGGAAACCTCGACATGTTCCTCGACCTCGAGAGGATTCCCATGGAAGTGGTAGAAGGCTTTTCTTTTGGAGAGATCAACAGTACCAGCGGTAGTTTATCTGGTGAATTTACAGTGACCGGCGATCCTTTGGCACCCAATTATGACGGTGCCCTAAATTTTAATGACGCGCAATTTAGAGTGGCTATTTTAGATACTCCTTTTAGCTTAAGGGACGAAACCCTGCGGGTTGACACTACCGGCGTGTATATGGACAATTTTGAGATTAGGGACGTAAACAACAATGCTTTTGTACTCAACGGGGCCGTGCTTACCGAGTCTCTTATCAATCCTGAATTTGACCTCAGTTTCACTGCGAATAATTTCACTGCCCTCAATTCTACCGAAGAAGATTTCGACCTTTTCTACGGAAAATTTGTTTTTGATGCCTCAGGTTCGGTCACCGGAAATCTTGAGCTTCCCCAGGTTGAGCTTGATCTCGAAATTCTGGATGAGACGAATATTACTTACGTAATTCCTGAAGCCAGCGTAGAAATTGAGGAAAGGGAAGGGGTAGTGGTCTTTGTGAACAGGGAAGACCCTAACCGCATTCTCACCCGCCGCTCTAAAGATGAAGAAGTTGTGGCCTTATCTGGCTTTGCACTAAACTCCTATATTTCCCTCCAGGAAGGAGCTACTTTTAATATCGTGATCAACGAAGAGACGGGAGATCACTTCCAGGCCACCGGCGATGGGGATATTCTTTACGACATTTCTCCCAACGGCAGAACCACGATGACCGGAAGGGTAGAATTAAGCGACGGTTACTACGAAATGAGCCTTTACAACCTGGTTACCCGAAGGTTTGATATTATGGACGGCAGCAGCATTGTTTGGGCCGGAAACCCTCTTGATGCCGATCTCAATATTACGGCGGTTTATGAGGTTGAAGCAGCCGCGGCCGGCCTTATGGCTTCACAACTACAGGGTGCCGATTTGAGCGATAAAGACCCGTACCGGCAGGAACTTGATTTTTTGGTATACCTAAAAATAGGAGGGGAGATCTCTGCCCCAAAACTGTCTTTTGGCCTCGATATGCCCGAAGGGGAACAGGGCTCCCTGGGAGGCCAGGTTTATGGCAGGGTGCAGCAAATAAACCAACAGGAGAACGAGCTTAACAAGCAGGTCTTTTCACTCCTGGTCCTCAACAGGTTCTTTCCCACCACAGGTAGCGACGGCTCTGGTGGAGGAACACTTTCTTTTGCCCGCGACAATCTTAACGAAGCCCTTTCTGACCAGCTCAACATCTTTTCTGACCGGCTGTTGGGGGAAACCGGGGTAGACCTAAATTTTGGACTTGACACCTTTACCGATTATCAGGGGGAAAACCCGCAGGAAAGGACACAGCTCGATATTACCGCTCAAAAAAGCTTTTTAGATGACAGGCTGGTGGTAAGCGTGGGAAGCGAGGTTGATGTTCAAGGAAGCAGCCCGGTGGAAGAAAGTACGCCGCTTATTGGCAACGTGAGCCTGGAATACCTGCTTTCCCCTAACGGAAGGTACAGGTTAATGGCCTTTAGGAGGAGTAGTTACGAAAATGTGATTGACGGGCAGTTGATTGTAAGCGGCCTGGCTTTGATCTTTACTCAGGAATTCAACAAGTTCAGGGAACTCTGGAACGAGGTGGCGAAGGGGGACAAAGCTAAAAAAGAAGAATCCGGAAATGGAACTTCAGAAGAGAAAACTTCCGGAAAAGGCAAAATAGAAGAAGAAAATTCCGCAGAAGGAAATTCAGAAGAAACTCAACCTCAGGAATAAAAATGAAATACAGGATAGAAATCATTATCAGCCTCTCTGCAATGCTATTGCTGCAGGCTTGTAGTGTAAAGAAATACATTCCGGAAGACGAGCTATTATATACCGGCGCCGATCTTGAACTGAAATCTGATGATCCTATAGAGAATAAAAAAGACCTTAAGAACCAACTCCAGGCCTTGATAGGCCCCGAACCTAATTCAAAATTCCTGGGATCGCGTTTTGGCCTTTATTTTTATTACAAAGGGGAACAGGAAAATCCAGGGTTCATCAACAGGTTTCTCAGCAAACGACTGGGGCAGGAACCGGTATACCTATCAGATGTAGATCCCTTTCAAACAGAAAAGCTGCTAAAGAACAGGCTCGAGAACCGCGGCTACTTTTACAGCCGGGTAAACCATTCAGTAGACGAAAATGAAGAAGACAAATTCGCTCACATACAATATACCGCTGTACTTCCAGAAAACCCATACATTCTGGAGAATTACAGGATGGATAATGACAGCCTCGAAATTTACAGGGAGATCAAAAAAACCTTATCGGAATCCCTTCTACAATCTGGAGAAAAATTTAATCTGGCCCTTCTTAAAGCTGAAAGGGAACGCATTGACGGGGCTCTAAAGAGGCAGGGCTACTATAATTTCAGTCCTAATTTCCTCATTTTTGAAGCCGATACCAATCAATACGACCGCAAAAAATTTGATCTTTTTTTAAGGCTGAAAGAAGAAGTTCCGCCGGCAGGTACCAAACCCTACATCATCAAAAATGTCAATATTTACCCTAACTATGTAATTGGTACAGATTCGCTGGAACGGGACACCATCAGGTTTAACGAAAGGAATTACATTCAGGAAAAGATATTTTTTGAACCCGAAAAACTCGATCCTTTCATTCTCATAAATGAAGGCGAACGCTATTCTCCCCAGCTTTCCGGAAAAACAAGCAGAAGGCTCACTTCCCTGGGCACCTACAAATTTGTGAATATTCAGTATGATGAAATAGATTCCATTTCCGTAGACAGTGTAGGCTATTTAACTGCAAATATTTACCTCTCGCCAATGAACAAAAGGGCGATACGTGCCGAGCTACAGGCGGTGACCAAATCAAATAATTTTGCTGGCCCACATCTGGCCGTGAGCTACACGAACCGAAACCTCTTTAAAGGTGGGGAAATCCTAAATGTGACAGCCAAAGGAGGCTATGAGTGGCAGCTTTCCAAACAAAATGACATTGGCAACAGCAGTACCGTGCTGGGCCTTGAAACCGCGCTTATTAGTCCGCGAATGCTGTTTCCGTTCATCAATATCAGGAGTAACTGGTTTGATTATAGCATCCCCAAGACCAGGCTCAGCTTTGGCTTTGAGTACCTTAACAGGAGTCAGCTTTTCAGCCTGTTCTCGGTCACCGGGAATTTTGGTTATGTATGGAAGGCCAACCGGTTTATAACCCATGAATTTAACCCTTTATCGGTGAACTATTCCAAGCTTAGCAATACCACCCAAACCTTTAGGGATATACTTGCTGAAAACCCTTTTTTGGAGAGTAGCTTTGACCAGCAGTTTATTGCGGGGCTAACCTATTCTTTTACTTACAACGGGATGATCGATGAGCTGGAGACCCACCAGTTTTACCTCAATTCTAATATAGAACTCGCCGGAAATATCCTTGATCTGCTAAGTAGTGGTGCCACCCCAAAAGAATTCCTGGGAATGGAATTTGCCCAGTTTTCCCGCGTAGATGCCGACCTGAGATACCATTTCAACTTTGCGCCAGAACAAACCCTCGCTGCAAGGCTGTATGGCGGTTTAGGTATTCCCTATGGAAATTCGGAAGTGATGCCTTTTAGCAGGCAGTTCTATGCAGGAGGGCCATACAGCGTGAGGGCTTTCCAGATCAGGGGTCTGGGTCCCGGGTCTTACGATCCGGAGGGAGACGGGGTTCCCTATTATGACAGGATGGGAAATATAAGGCTCGAAGCTAATGTAGAGTATCGTTTCCCGGTTTATAAATTCCTGAAAGGGGCCGTGTTTATGGACGCCGGTAATGTTTGGAACACCAAAGACAATTATGTGGAGCTGGATGAGAATCCCTCCAAACAGCAAACCTTGCTGCTCAAAAATGGCGTTTTTGAAAAGGATTTTATCAGCGAACTGGGTATAGGTACCGGGTTCGGTTTGAGAATAGATATCCAGAATTTCGTGATCAGGTTTGACCTGGCCGCACCTTTACATACCCCATGGCTCGAAGAAGGAGAACGCTGGGACTTCAGGATAAGCGACCCGGTATTCAACTTTGCGGTAGGATATCCTTTTTAATGCTGCTTTTTTGAACCAAAACACAGGTCTCCCGCATCTCCAAGACCGGGAACTATGTACCCTTTTTCGTCCAGCTTTTCGTCAATGGTGGCTACCCATAAATGAGAATTTTCGGGGCAAAAGCTTTGCAGGTATTCAATTCCTTCTTTTGCAGCGATAACCGACACCAGGTGAATCTGTTTTGGTTTTCCCATCTGTTCCAGGGCCTGTAAAACATTGACAAAAGATCGGCCGGTGGCCAGCATGGGGTCGGCCAGGATCAGGGTTTTTCCTTCAAGTGAAGGGGAAGCGAGGTATTCAACCAGGATCTCAAATTCCTCATCATTATTGGGATGATGGCGATATGCAGAAATAAACGAATTGTCGGCCGCATCAAAATAATTCAAAAGTCCGGTGTGCAGGGGCAATCCGGCCCTAAGGATTGAGCATATCACCAGCTCTTCCTTTTGCAGGGGCACATTGGCTTTTCCAAGGGGAGTGTCAATCTCCACATTTTCAAAACTCAAGTTCTTGCTCAGCTCATAACCAAGGATCTCTCCCAGTCTTTCAATATTTCTTCTGAAGCGAAGCCTGTCGGTTTGAATATTCACATTCCGAAGTTGAGCAACAAATGTATTGGCTATAGAATTCTTTTCAAGTAGGTGGTGAACGTGCATAATTTGTAATGTCTATGAAGGAAGCCAAAGTTATAAATTTTTACAGCAAATCCCTTTATTTTACAAGCTTTCAAAAATGCCATTTTACGAAAGCTTTTTTCTGGCTTACTTCCTCTTTTATCCTGAAAATTTTCCGGAAGCATTTTTTTGCCCTGCACCAGATTTACTTGGGGCAGATTATTGTTTTTTATTGTATATTTAGAATTCTATTCTGCTGAATCACAACAATTTTGAACAAACCCTGACTGAAATGACCGATAAAGAGAAGTTTTTAAGGGAGGTGAACAGAGCTTATGAAAAAGGGGATGAACAATTTTTCATGGAGCACATTACAGATGATATCTGCTGGGAAATTGTGGGCGAAAAAGAGATTTCTGGCAAAACTGAATTCAAGGAAGTGCTCGATAGAATGAAAGAAATGCCTCCCGTAGAAATACAGGTTGAAAATGTCATTTTTGACGACCGGCAGGGCGTGGTAAGGGGAGTGGTGGTGAGCAGGAACAGGCTGGGCCAGAAAAAACACTTCGGCTTTTGCGATATCTACAAATTCGCGGAGGGAGAAAAACTTAGGCTTTCGGGCATTACCTCCTATGTGATTGACATAAGCAGGCATGTTCAGTATAAATAAATCAGTGTTGGCAGGGATAAGAATCTTGATCTTTGCCTGCAGGAGGCAGGAGCCAGGATTAGCCCAACAAGCAGATGAACAGTAAATTTCTACTCTATTTTTTAAATTTAATTCACTTTTTGTCCAGAACCTGAAAACTCATCTTGCATTCCTTTAAATGGGCTGTAGCATTAAAAATTCCTAGCCTTAGCTCTCGATTAATTTTTTGAATCAGCACAAGTCTGAAATAGCATAGAAAAAGCTGCTTAAAAATCCTGTTTTTCATCTGGAAAATTCTTGGGAATAAATTCATTTTCCAGGAACAGGCTTTCTTCTGAAATAACTTCCGAAGAAATAATAGGAACTTCTAAACAGCTTTTTTTCTGTATTTATTGACTTTATTTATCTGAATCCTTGCGGGTTTTGTTGGAAGGATCGCGGTATTTTTCGGCTTTTTCCCCTTTGTAAACGGTATTGGTTTGAGATTCTATGTTGTCATTTGAATTAGCCGATTCTTTGGGTCTTCTTTCCTGCTCCACATATTGTGGTTTATTGGTAGTGGGGTTGAATTTTCGGTCGTCCTCACCGGGCAGGTCAAGATCTGCACCTGCATAGTCAATTGGCTCTTCCCGTTCTTTAAAATATTCGCCTTTTTTCTCGTCCTGGCTCTGGTTGTTCAGGGTGGCCTTATCTTCAGGAGTAATATCCGAATTGTAATTATTCCCTTTTCCGCGGGTCATATCTTCCCTGTTATTTTTTGGTTGCTCTTCTTTCTTTGTCATAATTTTGATTTTATTTTAAATTACAGATTATCTTATTTTTACCCCATCTTTAGCGGTTAAAATGCAGTTAAATTTTAAATGCTACATTTAAAGAAAGTTTACAGCGACCTTATTTTTGGTTAAGTTTTTGATATTTGAATGCTGAAGAATATTACTGGTGATGAAAAAACTGATTTTACTTGTTTTTTGCCTGAACATTTATGTGAGTCAGGCGCAAATCGATAATCCTACAGCTCCCACAAAAGCTCCGGGAGAACTCATGGCCCCCAAAACCGGAAGTGAATCATCATCTTTCAAAAAAACTTCGGGCAATCACAGCCTGAGTACCAAAAAGGGCATTTTGGGCACCCAGAGCGAATCAATGAAACTGGGGGAAAAAGAAGAAAAATCCTTCAGCATGAGAACAGATCAAAATGGGCTTATGACTTTTAAAGGCAAGGATTTTACTCCCAAAGCTTTCACCAAAGACAAAGAGGCCCGGGAAGAATTCCGAAGAGATCAGTACTTAGGAGATTTTAAGACCACAGGGGTTTTTGTTGAACTGTACTGCCGCGACCATGAATATGTTGATGGCGATAAGGTAAAGGTCACTGTGAACGGCGTGGTGATTGACAGGAATATGTCACTGGGCGGCACTTTCACACCCATAATGGTGAAACTCGACAGCGGACTCAACAATATTGAATTTGAAGCCCTTAACCAGGGAACATCGGGTCCCAACACAGCCGAGCTCCGGGTTTATGACGACCAGGGCAGGGAAGTGGCTAGAAAGGAGTGGAACCTTCTCACAGGTTCAAAAGCCAGTCTGGTAGTGGTAAAACAGTAAATGTCTTACGCATTCCCCTGAAACAGGTTGTAAACATTAAACCCGAACATAAGTAATATTGTTATTAGCGCTATAATTGTGGGTATCGGAATGTTGTTAACATTAAGCCTAATGTAAAAAGGCGGCTTTTTGTTCTTTTCCTTTCTTTTTCGGTGGCGCAGGTTTAAAAGGGCCAGGTTTACCATCCCGAAAACTATAAAAATAAAAATATTGCTCAGGCTGGCTACCAGCTTAAGGTTTCCTATTAATCCAAAACCAATGGCTACCAGGCTTATGGCTATAATGGCAAAGTTTGGGGCATTTCCAATTCCCGAGATGGTTGTGAATTTTTTGAGCCAGGTTTTTTCACTGTCGCGCGCCACGTCATAAAGAAGCCTGGAAGTACCAAGGATGTTGCTCAATATGGTTTTACTCGTGGCAAACAGGGCAATGATCACCAGCGAGGTAGCTCCCCAGGCCCCCAGTTTTGCTTCTATTACCGCAGCCAATGGCCCGTTGGAGTTTGATAGCTGCTTCCAGTCGAGCACACTTACTGCACTTATGGCGATCAATACATAGATAAGCAAGACAATGATCCCACTCATTATAATGGCCTTTGGCATATTCACCTTCGGATTCTTTGTTTCTTCGGCCATTTTCACCAGGTCTTCAAAACCAATATAGCTGAAGAAGATCAATGCCCCGCCGGCGAATAGCCCCGTCCAGCCTGCGTCATTGGTCTCAAGAAGCGGGGTAGTTCCAATTTCGGGAATACTCACCACCACCACAGCTGCCAGGCCTATTAGAGTGACTATAGTGGCAAAAGAGTTGTAATACGAACTGTATTTTGCCCCTATGATGTTGAAAAATGCCATTAAGGAAATTACAGAAATGATAATGACCCAGGAAGGTATATTAACCAAGCGACTCAAATAATCGGCAAAACTTATGGATATTGCTGCTGCAGCCACTATGCCGGTGAAAGCCATGAAGACCGACATGAACAAGGCAGTTTTTTCGTTGAAGCCCTGTTTAATATATTCAAAACTTCCGCCAGAGTCGGGGTAACGGCTTACAAATTCGGCATACGAGAGCCCCGTGAGCAGGGCAACGGTAGCAGCTATTACAAAGCTCAACCACAACATATTGCCGCTAAAGCCGGCGGCTTTTCCTATAATCGCGTAGATCCCGGCACCAACAATTCCTCCCACACCAAACATGAGTACATCCCAAAATCCCAGACTTCTCTTTAGTTCTTTTTTTGCCATCTATTTTTCTATTTTATTTCAGGTTGTACTTAATATAAATTTTCACTCCTATTAACCTTCAAGTTTAACATGAACTAAAGAAAAACCTAACAATTTTTAAGCTGAAGCAGAGCTATACCGGGCTTTTTCCGAAGAAAACATGGCTAAAAGAGTCGGTAGTTTTTTGTAAATTGAGGAGAAAATCAACCATTATGAAAAAAGTACTAATTGCGATAGATTATAACCCGGTTTCAGAAAAAGTAGCGCAAAAGGGCTATGAGCTGGCAAAAAACCTCAATGCTGAAGTATGCCTTATGCACGTACTTGATGATGTAGGATTTTACGGAGCCCAATATCCTACTTTTATGGGATACGACGGCTATTCGGGCATGGGGCCAGATCTTGATGTGGCGATGGAGATGCAAAATATAGCCAAGGAATTCATGCAAAGTGCCAAAAATCACCTGAACGATCCCAACGTAAAGACTTACCTGGCCGAAGGCCCAACCGCTAAAAGCATACTGAATTATGCCGAAGAATGGGGAGCAAACCTGCTGGTAATGGGTACTCACAGCCACTCGGTGCTCGAAAAGCTATTTTTGGGAACCGTGGCTGAAAAGATCCTGGAAAAGACAAATATCCCGGTTTACCTGGTGCCGGTGAAAAACAGAAAGGGAGAATGAGAAATATAGGCCCTAGAATTACTTCTTATGCTCATAAAACAAAAAGAATTGATAACTTTGTGTTCTAGTGCAAGTTTTGAATTATTCTGGTAAATCTTCTTCTCCAATTTTTCCAATTTATCTTTTTAAACTTCAGCTAAAAAAATTATATTAAACAAAAATCCAATTAAACCGCTAATGGCAAAATCACAACAGACGTACAACAAGATTGAAAAAGAAAAGAAACGCTTGAAAAAGCGCGAAGAGAAAAAGAAAAAGAAGGAAGAGAGAAAGGCAAGTGGAGAATCTGTCTCTGAATTTGCTTATGTAGATGAATTTGGCAACCTCACCGAGACGCCGCCAGATCCTTCCCAGAAAATCGAAGTTGACGCTGAAAGCATTGAAATTGGAATTCCGAAGAAAGAAGATTCAGCCGAGGAAAATGACTTTAGTAAGGAAGGAAAAGTTTCCTTCTTTGACCACTCAAAAGGCTTTGGCTTTATACTTGACAGCACCAGCCAGGAAAAATATTTTGTACATGTTACCGGTCTTATAGATGAGATCGAAGAAAATGACAAGGTAACTTTTGAACTTGAAAAAGGCCCAAGAGGGATGAATGCTGTAAGAGTAAAGAAGCTCTAAAATCCCTTTTTTGGAAGGTATAAAAAGTGAGCGGCAGTAACAAAGTTACTGCCGCTCTTTTTGTTTTAGGATTTTAACCAGCTGTGGCGCAACTCCATTTGTTCGCCATTGGGGTTCATGATCTCAACGAGGCGTTTGCCGGTAGACATGGGTTCAACGACCTCTCCGCTTATCTGCAATTCTTCAGCGTTACGTTCTACAGTGAAGGCTATGGCGTCACCCACAGTCCATTTTGCAGAATCTCCAATGAGGTCGTACACATTCTGAACATTGTAGGTCTTGCCGTTGACAGATTTGATCACATCGCCGCCCTGCAGGCCTAATTCCTTGAAAAAGGTGCTTAGCTCCACATCATCCCGCAACACAATTTCTCCTGTTTCACCAATGGTGATAAAGGGGGTGGATGGGTCTTTCAAAAAGTAATCTACAGGCAATTGGCCTTCCCGCATTTCAAGCCCCACTTTTTTGAAGAACTGGTTATACGGAATGGGTGTGGTGCCGCTAACGTAGGTATTCAGGAATTCTCCAATTTCGGGATAGGTAAGTTCTGTAATGACCGCGAAAAGCTCTTCATCTTCAAAAGGTTTGTTTTTCCCGTACATTTCGCTAAGCTGTTTCATAAGATCGAGCAGCCCCATCTCGCCATTGCTCAATTCACGCAACCTTATATCTAATGCCATTCCTATAAGTGCCCCTTTCTGGTAGACATTATAATAGCTGTCTTTGTACTCATCTTCTAGGATGTTACGGCTCATTTCTGTAAACGACATGCTATCGTCAAAACGCTGTGAAACCGCAATTTTCTCCTGAATCCTGTCATAGAAATCCTGATTGGAGATAAGCCCCTGGTTCACCTGAAAAAGATTTGCAAAATACTCGGTCACACCTTCGTAAAGCCACAGGTGCCGCGACATTTGCGGATCGTTGTAATCAAAGTAATGAACTTCTTTGGAATGTACTCCCAGCGGGGTCAAAATATGGAAGAACTCATGGGAAACAATATCGGTAAGCGATTCATTGAGGCGTTCTTTCTCCATTTCTTCGGGCATGACCACAACAGTAGAGGTGTGGTGCTCAAGTGCGCCAAAGCGGGCCGCATCACCTTCTCCGGGCGTGGCCGAAAGGTAAAGAAGAATCGCGTATTTATCGGTATTGTCTATCGCTCCCAAAAAGTCTTTTTGAGCGGTGATCATCTTTTCCATTGCAGGTTTAAAATCCTGCGCATTGAACTTTTGGATAGGAGAGTAGACGTGCAGCAGCACATCCATTTTATCGACCTTAAAGCTCACGGTATCGGGTGCCGCATACATAATGGGATTATCGGTCACCTCAAAATATCTGTTGGCACGAAAAATATCTTTGGTCACCCCGGCCCTGATTTCTGAAGACTGCGCCAGGTCAAAAGCACTTCCCGCATAAAGATCATTTGCCCTAATGATCTCGAGTTGATAAGGCTCTTCTGTTAGATCGTTGAAATAGCCAACAAAGCCGTGAAGGTTCAAGAGAAAGTTTTTTCCTTCCCTGATATTTGTTCCGGCCATAGAATATATGCCTCCTTCGCCATCCACATCAAAGGTATCATTCATCCAGTAGGTCACTTTGTCGAGCCTGGTGGCATTTGAAATTCCCCAGCTGTTCTCGTCATAAGCAGTTACAGGCAGTTCGTTTCCCTTGTGGTCATAAGCCTTCAGGCCTTCGGCATAGGCGCCATAATTTGAAGTAGAGTAGGTGCCGGGTACTGTTTTTGGAATGTAGAAAATAATGGTTTCAGTATTGATCTTTCCGGGGTCTACAGTGACCATCACCTTGTCATCTTTAACGTTTACCAGGTCTAAAGTGGCAATAACAGGTTCTTTTTCAGCAATAGTAGACTGTGAAGTTTTACACCCAAAGGCGGTGGCGGTGAACGCCAGAGCATAGATTATTTTTTTCATTAAAAAGTTTGTTTTTAAATAAGACTGGTTCTTTAGTGAAACGTTACAAACAGAGGGCAATTGTAGTAACTGTTCAATTTAATTTCTTCGGAAAAATGACATTTTTGAAACTGAAAAAATCAGGATCATCCTGTCTTAATTCTGAAGGCTGAAAATAATAAATTTTGGAAGAGAAACTAAGCTGAAGTTGATACCTGAACAGGATATTTCAGAAAATGAAGCATTTGAAGCAGCCTCAGTTATTTTTTTCTACCTTTAAGAAGAAAACATTCAAACCCATGAAATCTGAAGAATTGCAAGGGCAATTACAGGAATTAAAAGCTTACATCGAATTTAAGGCCAGGCGCAACCCCCAAATCTCAAAGGTGCCGGTAGGCTGGCACCTCGCGCACAGTTTAAAGGTCATGCAATCTATTCTAGGTGCCCTTGATATCTCAGATCCTGCACAATACCGCCGAAGCTTCAGCTGGAAAAAGGAGCTGGTGTACCTCACGGGAAAAATTCCGAGGGGCAAGGCCAGAGCCCCAAAAAAGACGATTCCGGAAGAAAATATTTCCGAAGAAGCACTTGAGGAACAGATCGAAAAAATAAGCCGCAAGATGACCGGGATACCAAAGCTCCCCAAAAATGCCTTTTTTGAACACCCATACTTCGGGCATATAAAAAGAGATGAAACTGCAAAATTCCTGGTCATACACACCGAGCATCACCTTAAGATCATCAGGGAAATTATGGATAGCAGGGCCTGAAAATATTTCCGGCGTCTATACTAAGCCGGGAACTGCAGAAGATTTCATGTCAAAAATGCCATTTTTGAGAGCATTTTTTATCCACTATTATTTTAGCCATCCTATTTGTTTGTGAAGCTGGTGCTCATATTTGCCTCAGTAGGTGTACTTAAGCAAAAATTCTTATATTTAATATTCAGGTAAATCAAAAGATGTAGCATTAAAACACCCGGGTAAAACTAATCTAGTGATTGAAAATCAATTTGGCCAGAAGCTGGTTTTATAGTAGTAAGATTTTCACAACTCACAGTCTTTTTTCCAAACTCCGCTTAAAAATATGGATTACTCTTACTTTTCGGGACTGATACAAAACGTTGCGCTGCTGCTGGTATTCAGCTTTTTGTATGCTACCCGGTGGATTAATTCTACCTATTCCAAAAAGTTATGGCCCAATGTTTTTGCGGGTATCATTGTGGGCGGCATTGGCATTTTACTCATGTTTACCCCGTGGACCTACCAGCCCGGGCACTACTTTGACCTGCGAACAATTCTTCTGGCCATAGCAGGCTTATACCTAGGGGCTATTCCCACCATAATCGCCATTGTAATTACCGCAACTTACAGGTTGTTCCTGGGAGGAAATTTTGTTTTGGTTGGGGTTTGCCTTATCGTAATTTCAGGTTTAACGGGTATAGCCTGGAGGTATTTTCAGCAAAAAAAAGGCGGCAAAAACAGCATTTTATCGCTGTATTTTTTCGGACTGATAGTGCATATTTTTATGTTGCTGTTACCTATAGTTTTACCTTCAGAAGGTTCTGTGGCTATGGTGAAATTCATGGCTGTGCCCATTCTTGTCATATACCCCGTCATCACCGTACTGCTTGGGGTTCTTATGAACCGGCAGCTGGAAATCTGGAGAAACCGAAAAGCCAAAGACAGGTTATTCGAATCTGAGCAGCGGTTTACGCAAATGATGCTCGATATCAATATGGTGTTCATCAACCTGGATAAAGACCGAAAGATTATTTTTTGCAATAAATACCTGCTAGATATTACCGGGTATACCCAGGAAGAACTGGTGGGGAAAAGGTCTATAGATATTTTTGTGCCACAAGAAGAGCGGGAAATTACAGAGCAGGGGCTTAATGAACTGTTTGACAACAACCGGAACCTGCATCGTTTTGAAAGCAAGATCCTCACAAAAAATAACAGGGAACTATATATCTCCTGGTACAACTCTGTAGTTTTTGATGATTACGGAAAAATTGCTGGTATAGCCAGCCTTGGGGAAAATATTACCGAGAAAAAAGCCACTTTTGACAGCTTAAGGGAAGCAAAGAAAAAAGCAGAAGAGAGCAACCGTTTAAAGAGTGTTTTCCTTCAAAATATAAGTCACGAAATACGGACTCCTTTAAATGCCATTATGGGGGCCATAAGCCTTTTAAAACTACCTTCGGCAGATCAACAGATGCGTGAAAAATATTATGAAGTCCTGCGAATAAGTGGTGCTAGACTGCTCGCTACAGTAAACGACCTCATTGATATCTCACAGGTGGAAACCCAGCAGATAAAAGTAAACAAGTCCAAATTCAGTCTTTCTAAGGTATTGACCAATCACGTAAATGTTGCCGGCCCCATAGCCGAAAAAAAAGCTAATAAGATTATATGTACCAGCAAATATCTTCAAAGCAATACATTTTTGTATACAGACCGGAATATGCTCAACAGCATTTTTATCAATTTAATAAGCAATGCCAATAAGTTTACTTCAAATGGTACTATAGAAATTGGCAGTTATGACGAGCACGGCGATATAGTTTTCTATGTTAAAGATAACGGGATTGGGATCCCCGAAAATCGCCTTGAGGTAATTTTCGACAGGTTTGTGCAGGCCGATTCCAGTTTGAGTCGGTCGCATGAAGGTTCGGGCCTGGGGTTATCTATAGCCCTGGCTTATGCCGAAATGCTTGGCGGCAGCATTTGGGTAGAATCTGAAGAAGGAAAAGGCAGCACCTTCTATTTTAATATTCCAAAGGATGAAGTTTACCTTTCGGAAACCGACACAGACCAAGAAGAAAGTGATGCAAAACTGCTGCCAGATCAAAAAATCCTTATTGCTGAAGATGATAAGCTGAATTATCTCATTCTGAAAAAGATAGTAGAAAATATTGGAATTTCTGAGATTTTACATGCAGTTAACGGCGCAGAAGCCGTTGAAATGGTAAAAAACAACCCTGATATTTCTTTGGTGCTCATGGACATAAAGATGCCCGAAATGAGTGGGGAAGAAGCAACTTTAAAAATAAAGGAATTCAACCAGGCTCTCCCAATTATTGCCCAAACAGCCTTTGCAATGCCGGGCGACCGGGAAAGATATCTTGAGATGGGTTTTAGCGATTATATCCCAAAACCCATAGATAAAAATGCTTTGATTAAATTATTACAGAAATATTTAAATTCGAGTTACCAGGATGTGACTGGCCAATAAGCATGAGAAAACTGATCTTTTATATTTTGCCGGTGATAATTTTCCCCTGTAACCAAACTGAATCTTCTTCAATTGCTGCGGAAAAATAACCAAGTAATTTCCAATTTTAGGAGGTGAAAGAAAGTTTTTAAATGCACAAGGCGGCAGGCAGACCTTTGAATTCTGGTCAAAATAAGAAGATTCAGCTTTTGACGGGGATGCTTATATTTTAATAACAAGCATATTAATATATTTGCACTATAATTTATATTATGTAAAATAGAATAATTCGTAACCTTATAATTTCTCATCCTCTTTGGCCTCTTCACAATCTCATTAACCCAATTAAATATTCTATACCTGTAAAAAATAGCGCCTTTAGTGCAGGCTGGATTCTATAACAAGGCGCAAAAACTTCTTTATGCAATTCAATTTCAGGATTCTCAGGAAAACAGATTTTCATTAATTAAGGTCAATCTATTTTAATCCAGATTCCGTTAGCGTTCCACAAGTTTGCCATCATATGAAATATGTTCCCTCTGTGACGAAGTTACTGATGTTCGGGCTACGCCATTGCTAAAAATAGTGATTTGGAAATCCAGGTTCTCTGTGTTCCTGTTTCCTTCAAAAGAAAGTTCCACAGCACCTTTTTCCGGTTTTTCCTTTATCTTCAGCTCTTTGGGAATGCCTTTAAATTGTATTGCGCCATCGGCATTATAACCGCCTCCGGCATATCTCTCACCAAAAAACGGAAGAATAACTTCTACTGTATCTTCCTCAAATTTGATGCGGTTGGGGTTGCCAATCAGGTTTACCCTGCTGTATTGTGAAGGATTGGCCCAATCGTTTTCAATCTCAAATTCCAGGTCCCTGATATCTTCCACCAATTCCCTATATTCAGGTTCATTGGCCATGTTTTTTCCTGCACTTCCGCATGCACTGATAACTAGCGCAAAATACACTACTATTGCCGGCAGCTTCAGTGTTTCAAAATACCTTTTCATCATTAGTTTTATTTGATCTAATTTACTAAAAACAAGTGTTTTAAGTAGTTTTCCGAAGATAAAAATGATTCAGCAATTCCATAAGGATAAGCGAAAAAAGCCCTGCATTCACAGGACTTTTTTTAAAATTCATTCTTGTCCGGCAGCAGAAACCAAGACTTTACTCAACCCATATGGACTAAATTACTCGTAAATTTTTTGTCCTAGCTTCTGTTGGATTTATATAAATGTACTTGGTGTGTGCTATTTTACCTGTTTCCGGGCGTTATCGGTAACGGTATTTTCCTTAACAGCATTCACTTCCTTATTCTTGAGCTGCTCCTTGAATTCATTAATGATACCTCCTTTTAGAAGTACCTGGATTTGCCGGTCACTCATGCTGTGTTTGGTTTCTATCTCTACCTTCTCCCCGTTGGCTTTATCAATTACCACTTTGATGTTATTTCGGTTTTTCACATCTTCCCTCAAATTAAGGAGGTTTACCTGGTCTCCCTGTTCAATTTTGTCATAATCGGCAATGTCTATAAACTCCAGGGGTAATATTCCGAAGTTCACCAGGTTCTGCCAGGCTATACGGGCATAAGAGTTGGCAATCACTGCAATTTGCCCCAGGTATTTTGGTGCAAGTGCCGCATGTTCCCTGCTCGAACCCTGTGCATAATTGTCTTTGGCAACCACTACATGGCCTCCGTAATGATCTTTTGCTTCCTGGGCCCGGTCATAAAAACTATCGTCAATAACCGAATAAGAAAACTTACTGATCTCTGGCAAATTACTTCGGAAAGGAAGTACCTCGGCCCCTGCCCTTAAGATCTCATCGGTAGAAATATTGTCACCCATTTTCAGTAAAACCGGCACATCACAAGCCTCTCTTAAAGGCTCAATATATGGCAGGGACTTAATATTAGGGCCTTTTTTCAGTTCAATATTTGAGCCGTCTTCTGGTGGTGCCACCAGCATCATGGTATTAATAAGTTCCTTTTCGGGATATTCATATTTGGGGTACTTCATATCGTAGAGCTTCTCAAGGTCACGCGGATCGGTGATTTTTCCGGTTAAAGCCGAAGCTGCCGCCGTTTCGGGGCTACACAAATACACCTGGTCATCTTCAGTTCCCGAGCGGCTCGGGAAATTGCGCGGCATGGTTCTCAGGCTAATGGTGTCAGAAGCCGGTGCCTGGCCCATCCCAATACATCCCATACAACCCGATTGGTGAAAACGGGCTCCGGCTGCAATCAGTTTTTCAAATCCCTTATTAGCAATCAAATTCTGAATGACCTGCCGGGAAGTCGGGTTAATGTCAAAAGAGACTTCTTCTCGCGTGGCTTTTCCATCTACAATGGCACCTGCAACCCAAAAATCCCTCACCCCGGGATTTGCCGAAGAACCAATCACCACCTGGCCAATGTCCATGCCTTCCACCTCTCTTACCGGCACCACATTTCCGGGGCTGGTAGGCTTTGCAATTAACGGAATAAGCTCATCGAGCACGATCTCGTCTTCCAGGTCGTAAGTACAGCCCTCATCGGCTATAAGTTCAGTCCAGTCTTCTTCCCTGCCCTGACTCTTCAAAAATTTCCGGGTCATTTCGTCACTGGGGAACACCGTGGTGGTAGCGCCAAGTTCGGCCCCCATATTGGCAATCACATGCCTGTCCATCGCGCTTAGTTCTTTAAGCCCTGGGCCGTAGTATTCAATTACTTTTCCCACTCCGCCTTTCACATCGTAACGGCGCAGCATTTCCAAAATCACATCTTTTGCACTCACCCAATCGGGCATTTTTCCGGTAAGCTTCACCCCCATTACCTGTGGCATTTTTACGAAATAAGGCTGCCCGGCAATGGCTGCAGCCACATCCAGCCCTCCGGTCCCTATGGCCAGCATGCCCAGAGATCCGGCTGCGGGAGTGTGAGAATCTGATCCCACCATGGTTTTTCCCGGTTTTCCAAAACGCTCCATATGTACTGGGTGGCTCACGCCATTACCCGGCCTGCTGTACCAGATGCCAAATTTCTGGGAAGCCGAAAGTAAGAACGCATGGTCATCGGCATTCTTAAAATCGGTTTGTAAAAGGTTGTGGTCTACATATTGTACGGCAACTTCAGTTTTTGCCTTATCGAGCCCCATGGCTTCGAGTTCAAGCTGCACCAGCGTACCTGTGGCATCCTGTAACAAAGCCTGGTCAATTTTTATTCCTATCTCCTTACCCGGAGTCATTTCCCCCTTGAGAAGGTGTTCTTTGATCAATTTTTGGGTAACGTTGTATTTTGACATTTTGTGAAGATTTAATTCCTTTTAAATTATCAAAAATCCCGCGAAACGGCGGTTCCTTTAACAATATCTTATAGGTAGCAGGATGTTCCCGCCCCTTTCGAAAACAGAAAAAGGACTATCCGAAAAGCACCTTCCATATACGTTTGCCGGAACTTCTAAGGCTCATTAGATCTTAAAAATTGAAGCCAACGCGAAAATACTTCAGGGAGTAGTCCCGTTCTGCAATTAAAAACCGCCACAAGACTTTTATAAAAGACCGGTGGCGGCAACTATTTTATTATTTGCTGTTTGTTAGAGATTTGGATTATTTCCGCCTTCTCCTGTGTTCCCTAATTTCACGATAAGGTCTTTTTGCTGCCCTTCAGAAAGGTTGAATTTCGGTTTTCCTTTATAAGGGAAAAAATACCTGAACTCTCTCATATAAGTCCTCCAGGTTTCTCCCATGCCGCGGTTTTTGTTCTCACTTCCGGTATCGGCCCGCTTAATATCGTCACCTTCCTGGTCATAAGCGGTGGCCTCTACCGTATTTCCGGCGAAGATCATGCCCTCATTGATATCAGAATAAATCACTGCCGTTTCTCCACTTTTTGAAGGAAAATCGGTTAAATGTATAGAAAAGTGCTTAAAAATGTCATTTTTGGAATTGATATCGCGCACATTGAAATCGAGGTTTGCATTGTTCACCGGATGGCTGAAAATTGGCGCCCCGCCTGCATCTTCAGAAATTTCTTTGAGGGGTGCGTAAGTATTTTGAAGGGCGTCTTTATGGGTCACAAGAATTCCTTTGATCTTGTAACCTTCCTCAACCAGGTGTTTAATCCCTTTTTGAGCCCCCGGTGCAGTAGTATCGATTAAGAGCATATCCTGCCGGTTCAAATGCCTTATGGCATAACCCTGTGCCCCATTTTCCATTTTAATAATAAAGGTATCGGGAATCATTTTGTGGAATTTTCCCGCTTCGGCCTGTTCAATGAATTCAGCCGACTGGCTGCTAATAACTTCCTTCTTATCTACACTCTTCATTTATTATTGTTTTTTGGATTCAATTAAAGATACAACCGCACCCAAAATCGTCCAAAGGCCTTAAGAGTGTTTAACTGTGGTTTCACAGTTAATTAACGACAGGCTGTAGGCGTAGAATTTGCCGTGGCCGCTAAGGGAAAAATGCCTGAAGCAAAAGCCCTTTTTCCCTGTCAAAAAAGGCATTCCAAAGCGGTCTTTTTTAAGCTGAAGCTGTTCCGGTTTCATTTTAAAACCTTCTGAAACCAGCTGTTTAAGCTGCGCTTTCACTTCGGAAGGAGAGGCTTCAAAAATGGCATTTTTGACACCCGAACCTCGATTTTTTTCTGCGGAAGTATGCACAAACCCTGAAGTAATTTCCGAAGAAGTGAAATAAGCCGAATTTTCGACCTTCACCCGGCCAAAAGCTGAAGTGGAAGTAAATTCCGTTAGTTCACACCTCTGCGCCAGCCAGTTGAGGCGGGGTGCTAAATTGTGTTCCCGCTGATGCGCCTTGTAGGCAGCTTCTTTCATGCTCCATAAAAGCCACACCATAAGACCGGGCCGGGTTGATGTGAGAATGCAGCTTTGTTCTGCGGGAGAAAAGACCCTGTCTAAAAAGCCTTTTCGGCGCCAGTTACTTTGCCGCGCCGCCAGTTCCAAATCTACCACATCATTGCCTATCACTGCTCGTGCTGCTTGGTCTTTATGATCTTTACGGCATCATCTACGGTGAGCATATTGTCCATAGCATCATTGTCTATGGCAATATTGAATTCATCTTCCACATCAAGTACAATATCTACCAGGTTGGCCGAATTGATCTCCAGGTCTTTCACGAAATTCGTGTCTTTGCCAAAGTCCTGAAAAGCCAGATCATTCTGAACATAAGGTTTCACGATCTTTTTAAGGCAGTAAATTATTTCTTTTGTTTCCATTCTTTTGGTTCAAAGTTTAAAGTTTAATGTTCAAAGTTTTCTGACCACTTCGTTCTATTCTTGGAATTTTTACATCATCTGAATTTACTAAAAATTGCCACGGCATTCACATCTCCAAACCCGAAACTTGCTTTGGCTACCAGATTTACCTCTCTAAAAATGGATTTCTGCGGAACTTTTTCCCGGCCGGCAATCTCTTCAATTTCCGGATGCAGGTCTTCAGAATTAATATTTCCGAAGAGAAAATCTTCAGATACCTGGAGAATACTCGCTACGCTTTCAACACTTCCGGCAGCGCTAAGGCAATGTCCTGTGAGGCTTTTCAAACTATTGATATACGGGAAATCTTTTCCTTTTAACTCAAGAGCTTCCCTCCAGTTCTTAACTTCTGTAGCATCCATGGAGGTTGCGGTAAGGTGGCCATTAATGGCATCGAGTTCTTCGGGATGGACCCCGGCGTCAAAAATGGCATTTTTGATACATCTTTTCACCCCTTCAGAATTTGGAGCGGTCATGGAACCCTTATTTCTTTGTCCGCCGCTGTTTATATGGCCTCCAAGAACTTCAGCATAGATCTTCGCGCCCCTTTCGAGCGCCGATTCCAGGTCTTCAACTACCACCGCCCCTGCCCCACTCCCGGGAACAAAACCCGCGGCCGACCCGCTCATGGGTCTCGATCCGGCTTCAGGATCAGCGTTGTATTTATGCGGAAGGATTCGCATGGCATCAAAACCGCCCCACACGTAAGGCCCGCTGTCACTACAACTGCCTGCTAGGATACGTTCGGCCTTCCCGGCCCGTATTCTGTCGGCTGCCATTAGTATAGCTTCTGTACCAGTAGTGCAGGCCGAGGAATTGGTGGTGACCTGGTTGCCGCAGGCGAGCTTGCTGTTGAGATAGGCACTAACCCCGCTGGCCATGGTTTGAATTACGCTCGTGCTTCCAAGCCTGCGGGTGTTTTTGTCGTCAATTAAATGAATGGCTTCGCGGAATTTATCCACGCCCAATATCCCGGTGCCAAATATGATCCCGTTATCCCAGTCTGTTTCTGCTTCGGGGCCTAGCGGCAAGCCTGCGTCTTTCCAGGCATCAACACCCGAGATCACTCCGTAAACAATGCCGCTGCTGTTTAGCCCGCGCAGCTCCAGGTTAGTAAAATAATCTTTCAGCATTTCCTCCGGGATTTCAGGTTTTCCGGCAATCTGGCACCTGAACTTAAGGCGCTCGAGTTCTGGCTGAAATTTTATTCCGCTTTTGCCTTTTTTGAGGGCTTCAGAAAATGGAGTTAAGCCTACGCCGTTTGGAGCGGCCACGCCCATTCCTGTAATCACCACTCTTCTGTTCATTCCGCTTTTATCATTCCTGAAATTTCCCCTCTGCATACGAGCTTTTCTTCAGCATTAAACATGTGTACCTTGCATTTCAACTTATTGAACCTGAAATAAACCTTTTCTGAAACCACAGTCACTTTTTCCCCCGGCAGCACCGGTAAAAAATAATCTATTGATTCATTTGACAAAGCCACACCAAAATTTTTTAATTCTTCATTCTTCAGCAGAAAAATTCCGAGGCAAACCACGCCAATTTGCGCCATACATTCTGTGAGAATTACTCCCGGCGTCACCGGATTATCTTTAAAATGTCCCCGGTAAAAATCAGCTTCTTCCTTAAAAGTATAGGTGCCTGAAATGCCATTTTCAGACACCTCTTTTAGTTCATCTACAAAGAGGAAAGGTTCTGAATAGGGAAGTAAATTTATTAGAGATTCAAAATTCAAGGTTCAAAATTCAAGATTAAAAACTGCCAACTTATAACTGATCACTGCCCACTTATAACTGATCACTGCCCACTTTATTTAAGGTGTTCCCCACCGTTAACCGGAATTATGGTACCTGTGATCCAGCTGGCTTCATCTTTGCTCAACAAATAAACAGCATTGGCAACATCGGCCGGTGTGGTGAGCCTTTTGAAAGGATTTCGCTTTAAAGCATGCTGCCGCAGGCTTTCATAACCCGGAATCAATTCAAGAGACCGCGTTACCGTAACCCCGGCCTGAATGCAGTTTGCCCGAATGCCTTCGGGGGCAAACTCGAGCGCAATGCTTCGGGTTATGGCTTCCAAAGCCACCTTGGCTGCCGAAACTGCCGCATAATCTTTCCAGGCCTTGATATTGCCTTCGCTGGTGAAAGAGAGTATCCTTGCATCTTTTGCAAACAAACCCGCATCAAAAATAAGCCTCGTCCAGTCGTACAGGCTAATCGCCATGGCATCTATGGTCTGTTGAAAATCGTCATTTTTTAAGGTGGGTTCTTTTCCCAGCATAGACTTCAGGTTTCCCTTGGAAATGCTGTGCAACATGGTACGGACTTTCCCCGATTCCCCAAGAATTTCCTGCATTTCCTGTTTGATCTCTTCCCTTCGGTCTTTGCGGGTGGCATCGCGATTAAAGGAATGCAGCTGTACCCCCAGCCCGCGAATCTCGTTAAAAGCCGATTTTATCTCGGGCAAATCATCTTTCCGGTCCCGGTGCACCACCAGGATGTTCATACCGTGCCGGGCCAGTTTTTTGGCCGAAGCAAAACCCAGGCCACTGCTTCCGCCAAGTACCAGGGCCCAGTAATTCTTTCCTTCAAATTCCTTTACCATTCTAAAAGTATTTTTTGAGCCGAAAAGCCGGGGCCAAAGCTTAGCATAAGGCCCTGTTCCCCTTTCTCTTTTGGCCGGTTTAAAAACCTTTCCAGGACATAGAGTACGGTTGCGCTGCTCATATTGCCGTAAAGCCGCAACACTTCTTTGGTGTCATCTATATTCTTACCTAATTTACCAAAAAGATCTTCAACCGTTTGCACAATTTTTTTTCCGCCGGGATGAAAAATTAGATGGTCTACTTTTTCAATGGAAGAATTGTGCTTTTTGAGGAACGGATGGATGATCTCTGGAAAATGATCGGCAATGGTTTGTGGCACTTCCTGATCAAGCAGCATTTTGAGACCGGAATTGGTCAAATCAAAACCCATCATGTGGGTGGCGTCAAAAAAATGGTACATATCATCCCCCAGTATTTTTGGCCCGGGGGCATCTTCTTCCGAAGACATTAACACACAGGCTGCGCCATCTCCAAAAATTGCAGCACTCACCATGTTGGCCATCGAGAAATCATCAAGCTGAAAAGTAGCCGTAGGGCTTTCAACGGCAATAACAGCAGCTCTCTTCCCCGGGTTGGCTTTTAAAAAATTATTGGCGTAGATCATCCCCGAAATCCCGGCGGCACAACCCATTTCGGTGACCGGCAACCTGGTAATATCCTGCTTCATTTGCAGTTCGTTGATGAGAAAAGCGTCTAAAGAAGGGATCATGATGCCGGTGCAGCTCACGCTGATGATATAATCTACAGAATTGGCTTCCCAACCGGCTTGTTCCAGAGCCTTTTTTAATACTTTGGCGCCCAGTTTTTTAACTTCCCTACTGTAAATACGGTTCTTATCTTCAAAAGAAGTCGCCGTAAAAACTTCGGAAGGATCCATGATAGAATATCGTTTATCTACAGCAGCACCTTCAAAGATCTTAACCACTTTTCTTTTGAACCGCTCCTCCTGCCCGTCGAGCCAGGTTTCCACAAAGGGAATTACCTCTGCGGTTTCACGTGAGTAAGGCGGAAGTTGTTTTGCTACTGTGGCTATTTTTACGCTCATGTTTTTATTTGTATAAGATCCATTGATATCTAAATGCCCATTTTTCATTGATCTCCTGGCGGCTCGGCTCGAGATCTTTTCCCAATGCCTGCAGTTCCTCCTTTTTAAAACTTCTCAAGATCGAGGTGAGCCCATCTTTACGGTTGATCTCCCGAATCCCAAAGGCCAGGCAAAAGACCTTAAAAAGATAATAGGCACGCCGGCTTCTCTTGAGATCATTTATGACGACCCCTATTTTCGCTTTCTGAACGAAAACCTTCATCAGCTTTTTGATCTCTTCATTAGAAAAGTGGTGCAGGGTTAAGGTACATAAAATTATATCGGCTTCCAGAGGTTTAAATTCTTCAGAAAAAACATCCATGCCTTTGAAAGAAACCTCGGGATAAGAAGACAGGTTTTTTTCGGCAATTTCCCTGGCATTCCTGTTAGCGTCTATGCCCGTCAATTCAAATTTCTGGCCGGTCTCACGGCCTAAGCGCGCCACTTCTTTAAGTACGCTGCCGTTGCCACAGCCCACATCAATGATCTTTACCGGACTCCTAAAACTGGCATTTTTGAGAAGTTTTTCCACACCCTGCAGGGTGATCTTATTGCCGCCCAGCCAGCGGTTCACCTTATCGAGATCCTGCAGCGTTTTTTCCAGCTCCTCACCCCGCATATCGAGATCGTCCATAATCTCTTTTTGGGCAGATCTTGTTTGAGTATTAACCATTATACGATGGGTTTTCCGTGGGTTTGTTTTATGATTCCCGGCAGCACAAATGGAACTTTCGAAATTATGGCCTGGGAAACTTCTGCCAGTTTTTCTTTTAAAAGCAGCTTTTGCAGCAAAGATGCTGTCTTAAATCTCCTGCGGAACATCTTTTCCCACCGCTGCTTATAAGCTGTCTCCATTTCTGCCCGCTTAGTACCATTTACAAAGTGATCCAAAATTTCTTCGGAAGCTATTTTGGCACTGTGAATCGCTATGGCCATCCCGTTACCGCACAAGGGATGTATTAGCCCCGCCGCATCTCCCAGCATAAGCATGTGATCTTTAACGGCTTCTTTTTTGCTGAAGGAGACTTGTGCAATAGTGAGCGGTTTTTCAAACACCGGCGAAGCTTCAGCTAAAAAACTATCCAGAAAGGGGTTTTTCCGAAGCACTTTTTTATTGAACTTTTCGGGGTCTTTAAAAGTCCTGAAGCTTTTGTAGGTGGCGAGATAACACATGTTAATGTGATTATTTTCGGTTTTTGAAAGTCCGCAATACCCGCCTTTAAAATTGTGCAAACCTACCAGGTCATCAGGAAAATCCTTCAGGCGGTAATGATTTTTAACTGCGACCCAAGGTGCTGATTCTTTAAAAAAGTTACGATCCAGGTTCTTATCGAGCAACGACCTTTTTCCGAAGCTGCCAAGAACATAATCGGCCTTGTACTCGGCTTCTGTTGAAACTACTTTAAACTCACCTTCCAAAAATGTCATTTCGAGCAGCTTTTCCCGGAGTATTTCCACGCCGTTGGCTTTGGCAGTTTCAAAAAGCAGGTTGTCTAATGCGTAACGGCTCACGCCCAGCGCGCCCATGGGTAAAGTGAGGTCAATTGCCTTTCCGGAAGGCGTACTGTAGCATAATTTGTCGATTTTTTTAGCTTTTAGCTCCCGCCACGGAATTTGAAGCGCATTAAAATAAGGAACCACCTCGCGGGACAAATATTCGCCGCAGACTTTATGCCGCGGAAAAACATCCTTCTCAAAAAGAGTGATTTTTTGCCCTTTTTGAGCCAGGTGTATTGCAGCTGTTAAACCTGCGAGCCCGCCACCTGCGATGATGATTCTGTTGGTCATTTCAGGAATTTATGTGGTATAAAAAAACCCGGAAAAACCGGGTTTTTTACTTTGAACCGGATTCTTAATTTCCGGCCTGTCTTCTTGCTTCTTCTTTTAGTTCTTCGTTGGCAACAATTGCAAGCTCTACCCTGCGGTTCTTGGAACGCCCTTCTACAGTAGAATTGTCATACTTTGGCTGGGATTCGCCATACCATTTGGTGTCGATCCTTCCGCCGGAAATTCCCTGGCTGGTAAGGAAGTTGGTTACAGCCTGCGCCCTGTTCTTAGAGAGCGTAAGGTTATAGGCATCGCTACCGGTACTGTCTGTATGGCCTTCAACCAGAATATTAGTATTGGGATATTCCTGCAAAATATTGGCTAATTTTTGAAGTGCTTCACGAGACTGCCCTTCAATGGCATACTGGTCTGTCGCGAAATACACCCCGCTGGTCTCATCAAAGGTCACGTTAATACCTTCACCCACTCTTTCTACTTCGGCCCCGGGGATTTCCTGTTCAATCTCCTGGGCCTGTTTGTCCATTCGGTTACCAATATAGGCCCCGGCGGCACCACCTACAACACCACCTATAATGGCGCCAAGAGCGGTATTTCCGTCTCCTACATTATTACCCACAACCCCGCCAAGCACGGCACCACCTGTGGCACCTATAACGGTTCCTTTTTGTTTATTATTGGCATTTCTTGTAGCATCACAGCCAACTAACATTACAAGGGCTGCAAATAAAAAAGCAAATAATCTGTTTTGTCTCATTTTCATAGTATTCTCAATTATTTATTAAAGTTCATTTTAATTGTAAATGGTTTACCTTCAAAGCTCACTGTTTGCTCCCAGGTCATTTGACTGCCCGAGAGATGAGTAAGGTTGATCCTGTACCCCGTATTACCGGTAACCGATTTATGATCGGAATTGGTAGGTTTGAACATGAGGTCATAGTTACCCATTGCGGCGTTAGACCCGTCGATTGACCAGATAAAGAATTCGGTTTCTGATGGGCAATTAAGCCCTGAAACCACATAAGAACCTGTGTTGTTATTAGAAATAAAGTTCCAGGTACTGCCTTCAAGACAACGGGCAGGAATATCATTTAAAAGGGACACCTGAACATTTTGGCTGTTTCCGGGATAAGTGATACTGGTTAACTGCCAGTCGCCATTCATGGTTGCCCTGGCCTCATTTGCCACCTTGCCGGAACCGCAGGAGACAAGAAAAGCCACACTTAAAATTAAAAAAACAATCTTTTTCATGTTTCTGTTTTTACTGAGTCAAAAAAAATCCAATGCCAGGGTTAGAAACCTTTATGACATTGGATGATGCTGTCTACAATTATCTTCTGAAAAGCCTACTTATCAATGCGATCACGAGTAACACAAGGAAAATGTAAAAGATGATCTGCGCAATATCGGCAGCTCCTTCAGCAATTCCTCCGAACCCAAAGATGGCGGCAATAATTGCAATGATTAAAAAGATAACGATTAATCGTATCATAATTTAAAGTTTTAGTGATTAGTTGTCTCTAAATTACGTTGCGACCTCGCGGCAGACAAAAGATTATTACTTATTTAACAAGTTTTTTGTAAAGAAATCCTAACAAAATCAACATACCGCCAATTCTTTCTTAATACTTCAATAATTCCAGGATCTTCTCTTCAAACCGCTTTTTTGGAAGGTAACCTTCTTCAAGGGCTTTAGAAAAAGGAATGGGCGTTTCAAGACTGCCCACCCGCATCACCGGAGCATCGAGAGCTTCAAAGCAATTTTCGGCTATCATGGCAGCAATATCAGAGCCAATTCCGCCAAAGACGCTGTCTTCCTGCAGGATAATTACTTTCCCTGTTTTCTTTACCGACGAAAATATGGCTTCAGTATCCAGCGGCTGCAGGCTCCTTAGGTCAAGTAGATCGGCATTGATCTCCGGGTGGTTCTCAAGGGTCTCCAGCGCCCAGTGCACTGCGGCCCCAAAACTTATTACAGTGATATCTTTACCTTCTCGCAGCAAAGCAGCTTTTCCGAAGGGCAAAGTGTAATAGTCTTTGGGTACCTCCTGCCTTATGCTGCGATAAAGGGCCTTGTGTTCAAAGAAAAGTACCGGGTTTGGATCGTTAAAAGCCGTGTTCAACAAGCCCTTGGCATCATAAGGAAAAGCCGGATAAACCACTTTTAAACCCGGAGTCTTTGTAAACCAGGCCTCGTTGGTCTGGCTGTGAAACGGGCCTGCGCCCACACCCGCCCCGCAAGGCATCCTAATCACCACATCGGCATTCTGGTTCCAGCGATAATGCACCTTGGCAAGGTAATTCACTATGGGATTGAAGCCCGAACTCACAAAATCGGCAAACTGCATCTCTACCATAGCTTTCATTCCTTTAATTGAAAGACCCATCGCGGTTTCTACGATCCCCGATTCACAAATGGGAGTATTGCGCACCCGTTCGGTTCCAAACTCCTCCACAAAATTTTCGGTAATCTTGAAAACGCCGCCATATTCGGCAATATCCTGCCCCATGAGAACCAGGTTGCCATGCCGTTGCATAGACTGCCTTAACCCCTGGGACACAGCATCTATGAACCTGAGCTCTTCAGTTTCTTCGGAATGACTAAATGACTCATAATCAAAGTTTTGATACACATCATTTAATTCTTCAGTTTCACTGAAATCAACAGCAGCTTCAGAATTTGCCTTTTTGAGATCTTCATCGATCTCCTGCTTGATTTCGGATTTAAACTGAATGTCAAGATCTTCAGAAATAATCTTTTGAGAAATGAGGAATTCCCTGAAGTTATCTACGGGATCTTTTACTGCCCACTGCTCCATCAGCTCATTGGGCACATATTTTGTGCCGCTGGCTTCCTCGTGACCCCGCATCCTGAAGGTCTTGAACTCCAGTAAGACCGGGCGCGGATTTTGCCTCATACTTTCGGCTAGTTCTGATACCTTTCCGTAGACCTTTAAAATGTTATTCCCATCAATAATATGAGATTCCATTCCATAACCGGCAGCACGATGGGCTAGATGTTCACAGTTGTACTGTTGCGAAGTTGGCGTTGAGAGTCCGTAGCCGTTATTTTCCACGCAAAACATCACGGGCAGCTGCCATACAGAGGCAATGTTGAGGGCTTCGTGAAAATCACCTTCACTTGTGCCGCCTTCCCCTGTAAAAACCGCAGTGATTTTTTGCTCTTTTTGAAGCCTGTGCGCAAGGGCGATACCATCGGCAACACCAAGTTGTGGCCCCAGATGAGAGATCATCCCCACGATTTTAAACTGCTGCGTACCAAAGTGAAAGCTGCGATCACGGCCTTTGGTAAAGCCAGATGCTTTTCCCTGCCACTGGCTAAAAAGCCTGTACAGCGGGATTTCCCTGGCTGTAAAGACGCCAAGATTGCGATGCATTGGCAGGATGTATTCATCTTTTTCCAGAGAAAGCGTGACGCCAATAGAAATGGCCTCCTGCCCTATTCCGCTAAACCACTTCGATATTTTTCCCTGGCGCAACAGCACCAGCATTTTCTCTTCAATAAGCCTGGGTTTAAGCAATTCCCTGTAAAGGTGAAGAAGTTGCTCATCTTTAAAACCTGTCCTGTCAAATTCTATAAGAGGTTGAATTGAAGTTTCTTTAATTTTCATAATTAAGCATTGGTTCCTCAAATGTACTTAAAATAGGATTCCTTGTTATTAAGAAAATTTTAAAGCCCGTTACACTCTTCTTATTTTATTTAACTTTGTGTGGTATCTAAAAATGATCCTATGGAAATGAACAATATACCCAGTGTTGACCTGGCCGACTTCCTGTCTGACAACCCGCAGAGAAAGCAGAAATTTGTAAATGAGATTGGTAAGGCTTATGAAGAAATAGGTTTTGTTGCCTTAAAAAACCACTTTTTGAGCGACAACCTGGTAGATGAGCTTTACAAGGAAGTGAAGAATTTCTTTGCCCTTCCGCTTGAAACCAAACAGAAGTATGAAATTGAGGGTCTTGCAGGGCAACGCGGATACATTTCCTTCGGAAAAGAGCACGCCAAAGGTAAGAAAGAGGGAGATCTTAAAGAGTTCTGGCATTTTGGACAGGAACCTTCAAAAGATGCAAATCTCACCGAAAAATATCCTGAAAACGTGCAGGTAGAAGAGCTGCCCGATTTTAACCACACCGGAATGGAAGCCTACAGAATGCTGGAAAAAACCGGAATTTACGTGCTACGCGCGCTGGCACTATACATTGGTCTTGACGAGTTTTACTTTGACCACTGGGCCAGCAACGGGAACAGCATTTTAAGGCCCATACACTACCCTCCTATTACCGAAGAGCCTAAAGGCGCGGTAAGGGCCGGGGCTCATGGAGATATCAACCTTATCACACTGCTCATGGGTGCATCTACGGGAGGCCTACAGGTATTGAGAAAAGACGGGGAATGGATAGACGCAATTCCGCAGGAAGATGAGCTGGTCATTAACGTGGGGGATATGCTGGAGAGACACACCAATAACAAACTGAGAAGTACGATACACCGGGTGGTGAATCCTCCAAAAGAGCAATGGAGCACCCCTCGCTACTCCATTCCATTCTTTATGCACCCGCGTAGTGAAATGCCACTAAATTGTCTTGAAGAATGTATTGATGATGAACACCCAAAAGCTTACCCTGATATTACTGCCGGTGAATTCCTTCATCAAAGACTGGTGGAAATAGGACTCAAAAAATAGTTTTTTTATGGCTAAGAAAAAGATGGGGCTTGAAGACCTGGGAGGATTTGTTTTCTCTACAGATAAAAATTTTGATCCCGAAAGCCTCAATGAAACAGAACAGGAAGAAAGCCCTGAACCCAAAGACCAGCTTTTAGAAGCCCATTACAGCTCTAAAGGCCGGGCAGGTAAGAAAGTTACCGTGGTAAAAGGTTTTATTGGCACACAAGAAGATCTCAATGCCCTTGGAAAAGACCTCAAAAAAAAATGCGGCGTTGGCGGCTCTGTTAAAGATGGCGAAATTATAATTCAGGGAGATGTGAGAGATAAAGTAATGTCTTACCTTAGAGAGCTTGGATACAAAGTAAAGCGCATTGGCGGCTAAAGAGTTTTTATGGAGGAGAAGAAAATATTACATATTACCAACGGGGACGACCTTTCTGAGCAAATCACAAATCTGAAACTCCCGGGAGATGTGATCACCTGGAGGGAAATGCTGTGCGAAGGCCCTGCCTCTATGGATGTGGGAGACGAGGAATTTGTGCTGCGCCGAAGGACTTTCCTTTTAGAAAAATACAATATTTCTGAAGAGCAGTACCAGGAAGAGTTTTTGAGCGAACTGGCAAAACTGGCAGCTATTAACAACTATGACGAAATAGTGCTGTGGTTTGAGTTTGATCTTTTCTCACATATGAACATGCTCGCCCTCATCAGTTTTATGCTTCAGAATAAAAAAGACGGGCCTTTCTCTCTGGTGTGCAGCCGAAAGTTAAAAGGAGAAGCAGAAATGACCGCCCTCTCCCAGCTTTCAGACAAAAACCTGAAAGAACATTACAATCACCGAATT
The DNA here is from genome assembly GCF_026109735.1 of Salinimicrobium tongyeongense. Lineage (NCBI taxonomy): Bacteria > Pseudomonadati > Bacteroidota > Flavobacteriia > Flavobacteriales > Flavobacteriaceae > Salinimicrobium > Salinimicrobium tongyeongense. The sequence continues at coordinate 3,330,519 of NZ_CP069620.1, forward strand.
CCGCTTGAGAAAGCCGATATTCAAACCGCCCAGTTGATCTGGGAACTGTACTGCAGCAAAAATCCAAAAAAACTGACTTCAGAAATAAAGAAGACTACTAACTTCGAATATTTATCCAGTTCCATTAGGGCACATATTGAGCGTTTCCCCAATGTGAAAACCGGTTTGAATACTTTGGAGGTCAATGTTCTAAAGCTTATTGAAGAACACGATATTAAATCCATGCACCACCTTTTAGGTTATGCCCTTCAGTATCAGGGCTATTACGGCTACGTAGATGTGCAAATGCAGCGAATACTCGATAAACTAAGCCCTTTCTATGAAACTTCAGAAGATAAATTAAAACTGAACGAAGATGGCATCAAAGCACTTAAGGGCACCAAAAATTATTACCAGAACTTAAAAGATGATGAATATTACGGCGGCGTAAAAAAGTACGACTTCCTCTACGACCCCGTTTCTCACAATCTACTAAAATTATAACATGAACCATTTAGCAGCCTCAGAACTAATTCTGAACAAAGACAACAGCATATACCACCTCAATTTAAAACCCGAACACTTAGCCGAAACCGTTCTTCTGGTAGGCGACCAAAACCGCGTAGATAAGATCACAAAATACTTTGATGAAGTTGAAGTAGCCGTTAAAAAAAGAGAATTCCACACTCAAACCGGAATTTACAAAGGCAAAAGAATCTCTGTGGTTTCAACAGGAATAGGCACAGATAATATCGATATTGTACTCAACGAACTAGACGCCCTGGCAAATATCGACTTTGAGAGCCGGGAGATGAAAGCTGAACAAACCAGCCTCAATATTATTCGTATTGGAACTTCGGGCTCTATTCAAAAAGATATTCCGGTAGATTCTATTGTGGTAAGTGAAATGGCAGTTGGTTTTGACAACCTTCTCCACTTCTACCAAAGCGATGACGTACAGCTCCAGGATTTTAACGAGGCTCTGGAAGATCACCTTGGCACTTACGAGAAAAACAGCAAGCCTTATGTTGTGGCGGCAAATCCTTCCCTCGTAAAGCAGTTTATGACCGGGCAGGTGTTTGCAGGATTTACAGGTTCAAACGCCGGGTTTTATGCGCCCCAGGGCCGTGTGCTTAGACTGGCTTTGAGAGATGACAATATGAAAGACAAACTGGCCAGCTTTAGCTTTAAAGGCAAAAAGATCACCAATCTTGAGATGGAAACTTCTGCCATTTTCGGGCTTTCGGCCATGCTGGGCCACAAAGCTTTATCGCTTAATGCCATTATCGCAAACCGCGCTACGGGCAACTTTACCAAAGACGGTGCAAAAGCCGTAGACAACACAATTCGCTATGCCCTGGAAAGGTTGGTTTCAGCCTAATCTCATTTAACAGAATATTAAAAGCCATCGCACCTCATATTTGTATTTTTGGGGAAATCCCTCCGTATGTTAAAGCCTGAAGAGAAAATTAAAAGGCACCGTGATCTAAATTGGTTAAGTTTTAATGAGAGAGTGCTGCAGGAAGCACAGGATAAAACCACACCTCTTTATGAGCGGCTAAAATTCCTGGCCATTTTCTCGATGAACCTCGATGAGTATTTTCGGGTTCGGGTGTCCCAGCTTCGGCAAATGAAAAGGGTAGAAAAGAGCATCAGGAAAAAGCTTGCCTTAAAGCCGAATAAGACCGTAAAGCAGATCCTTAAGGAAGTTAGGGAACAGCAGGATAAATTCGGCAGGATATACCGCGAAGAAATTATCCCCGAACTGGAGACCGAAGGCATATACCTGGTGCATCGTGAAGATTACAACGAGCAGCAGGAAGAATTTGCACGCCGGTATTTTAAAAAGGTGCAGAAGTGCATTAATGCCACTACCATAAACTCTTTTGGCGGCGAAGAGCTTTTCCTGGAGAATAACGGCCTGTATTTCATGGTCTGTTTCAAAGATAAGGCTGAATTTGGGATTGTAAATATCCCTACAGACGAATGTGAAAGGTTCATCACTTTTTCTTCGGAAACAGAGGAGTATAAAATATCATTTTTGGATGATATTGTAAAAGTGAATGTGCCGAAGCTTTTTCCTGAAAAGGAAATTTCAGGAATTTACGAGATCAAGCTTTCCCGCGATGCCGAACTTTATATAGACGATGAAGTAGACGGGCTGCTGGCCGAGAAGATCTATGAATCCCTTCAACAGCGAACCGATGGGCAGCCCACCAGGTTGCTTTACGATTCCAACATGCCCGCCGAAGATCAAAAAATACTTCGGAAGCGCCTTAACCTGGGAAAAATTGACATGATGCCCGGGGGCAGGTACCACAACTTTAGTGACTATTTCTCTTTCCCGGATCCCACGAATAATGCGGCACTTCATTATGAAAAATGGACAACTGTAAAGCATTCGGTTTTGGAGAAAGCCGAAAATTATTTTGAGGTTATCGCCAAAAAAGACCAGTCGGTGCATTTTCCCTACATGTCTTTTGAATATGTAGAACGCTTTATACAACAAGCCGCACATGACCCACAGGTAAAGGAAATAAAAATTTCCATTTACAGGATTGCCGATGAATCGGTGGTGACTTCTGCCCTGCTCTCGGCACTCAAAAATGGCAAAAAACTCACTGTTTTTATTGAAGCCAAGGCCAGGTTTGACGAGAAGAACAATATTGACTGGGGCCGAAAATTTGAAGAGGAAGGTGCAAGAGTGATCTACAGTTATCCAAAGATCAAGGTACATTCCAAGATCCTGCTGGTAAGCCGGGAAGAAAATGGCACACTAAAAGACTATGCATATATTGGCACCGGGAATTTTAACAGCAAAACTTCCAAAATATACTGTGACCACGCCATTTTCACGGCCCATGAGAAGCTAACGAGTGAACTTTCGCGGGTTTTCCTGGTGCTTGAAGGCGAATTGATCATACCACGGGCAAAACGTTTGCTTATTTCGCCATTTTCGACAAGAAAATCTTTTGCCGACATGATCAACAGGGAAATCGAGAATGCCAGGCTGGGCAAAAAAGCAGGAATTAAGGCTAAGATGAACAGCCTCGAAGATAAGGAGATCATAGACCTGTTGTACGATGCCAGTGAGGCGGGAGTGAACATCAGGTTGCTGGTGAGGGGCTTTACCTGCCTTGTGCCGGGCATTGAAAACCTTAGCAGCAACATCTACATGACCAGCATTGTAGATCGCTTCCTGGAACACGGCCGAATTTACATCTTTGAAAATGACGGAAATGAAAAGCTCTACTTTGGAAGTGCCGACTGGATGACGCGAAACCTTGACCGCAGGATAGAAGTGATCGCCCCTATTTATGATAAGGATATAGCGCAGGAATTCAAAGACATCCTTGAAATTCAGTTTCAAGACAACGTAAAAGCCAGGATACAGGATTCCGAAGAAAAGAATAATTTTGTAGGCGCGAGTCCGGGTGAGAAAAAGATCAGGTCACAATACGAAATATACAAGTACCTAAAAGAAAAACATGCCCCATGAGAAACATTCAAGTTGGCGGAGTCCCAGAACATTTCAACCTGCCATGGCACCTTTGTATTGATGACGGAACCTTCAACAACAATGGTCTGAACCTTAGCTGGCGCGATTTTCCCGACGGCACAGGGGCCATGTGCAAAGCCTTAAGAAATAAAGAGATTGATGCTGCCGTTATTCTTACTGAAGGCATTATCAAAGACATCTTAAACGGAAATGAGGCAATTATTGTGCAGGAATATATCGCTTCTCCTTTAATCTGGGGAATACATGTGGCTGCTGAATCAAAGCTTGAGTCGGTTGAAGACCTGAAGGATCAAAAAGTGGCCATTAGCCGGTATGGTTCGGGTTCTCACCTCATGGCTTACGTAAATGCCCGAAATATGGGCTGGGACACCTCAAAACTCGAATTTGAAGTAGTGGGCGACATCAACGGGGCTGTGAAAGCTTTACAGGAGGAAAGAGCCGGTTATTTTATGTGGGAGCATTTTACCACGAAACCTCTCGTAGACGAAGGAGTATTTAGAAGAGTTGGAGATTGCCCCACCCCCTGGTCCTGCTTTGTAATTGCCGTAAGAAAAGACTTTTTTGAGACAGACCAGGCAGGAATCCTCACCATGCTCAAAACTCTGAACCAGGTCACTAAAAAATTTAAGGAAATCCCTAAAGTTGAGCTCGCACTAGCTAAAAAATACAATCAAAAAGCAGAGGATATTGAGCAATGGCTTAAGCTCACGACCTGGAGCCAAAAACAAATCTCTGTGCTTGAGATCCAGAAGGTACAGGAACAACTCCTGGAACTAAACCTTATCCCGGAGACCAAAGACAGCTACTATTTTTTACCCCAATAAATGATTATGAAAAAGATCAATTTTTTGTCATTTTTGACACTCCTGCTTTTTGTGACACCGGCCATGGCCCAGGAAGAAGCATTTTTTCAGGATACCATTCAAACTGAAATAGAACCTGCATTCCAGGAAGATATCATCTTTAAAAGGGATACAACCAAAAGCGAAGCACAGCTCAATGTGCTTAACCTCTTGGTCTTTGGCGCGCTTGATGTGGGGTACGAACACCTTATTAGCGACCACACCTCTGCCGGGGTCGAGTTCTTCTCAAAAGTCTTCAACAAGAACGAAGGCGAGGATGTAGACCTTTCTGAAGTCTATTCCAAAGATTTTTCAATTACCGGAAAGTTTAAGTATTTCCTGAAAGACGACCAGGTTGGCCGCGGCTACTATGCCGAAGTTTTTGGGATGTTTTCAAATGGCGAACATGAGAATGATATAAAATTAACTAATGAGGCTGGAGAACTGGAGACGCAGGAAAAGTTGGTGGAATATACCGATCTCGCCTTTGGAATAGGTGTGGGCGGAAAATTTGTAGCAAAACAGGGATTCCTGATCGATGTATCTTTTGGAATTGGCAGGAACCTGTTCGACAAATATTCTCCAGATATCGTTCTGCTCCCAACAGTGAACGTGGGTTACAGGTTCTAGCTACCAGGCTATGGGCTCTTTGCCTATAGACATTAGAAACTCGTTGGTTTTACTGAAGTGTTTGTTCCCAAACCAGTAACCCCTGTTGGCCGCTAACGGAGACGGATGCCCGCTGGTAAGCACTAAATGTTTTTTGGAATCGATTTTGCGGCCTTTCTTTTGTGCCGGGCCGCCCCAAAGTAGAAATACCAGGTTTTCCCGTTCTTGTGACAAAGTGGAGATCACGGCATCAGTAAATTTCTCCCAGCCTTTTCCCTGGTGTGACCCTGCCTGGCCCGCGCGAACCGTAAGGGTGGCATTCAGCATTAGCACGCCTTGCCGGGCCCAGTGTTGTAAATTTCCATGTTTAGGTAAAGGCGTGCCGAGGTCTTCCTTAATTTCCCTGAAAATATTTACCAGCGAAGGAGGAATTTTGGTTTCGGGTTGAACAGAGAAGCACAATCCGTGTGCCTGCCCGTAACCGTGATATGGATCCTGACCTATAATTACCACTTTAGTACCTTCAAAAGAAGAAAGTTCAAAGGCCTTGAATATGTTATCGGGATGAGGAAAACAGTGGTTCGCCTCATATTCGGCAGACACAAATTTTAGAAGATCCTTAAAATAAGGTTTTTCAAGCTCGGGATTTAACTTTTTTTTCCAATCTGGAGTGAGGTCAAAGGTCATATTATTGGTTAAATTGCAGCTTCCCAAAAATAGGGAAATTTTCTATGATTAAAATTACAGCTAAGACTCTTCAGGACCTCGAATTCCCCACAGTTTGCCAGCAGGTTAGCAGGTATGCGGTAACCGGGCCCGGTAAGAACAAAGCTCTCGAAATAGCTCCTTTTTCAAGTTACGAAGACACTATTTTTGCACTTCGGAAGACAAATGAATACGTTTCATCATATCAACAGGAAAGCCGTATTCCCAATCACGGGTTTGATGCGATAGAACAGGAAATAAAATTCCTGGGGATTGAAGAAACACGACTTGAAGCCCCCAGCTTCAGGAAGATTGGCTCAATTTCAGAAACATCGAACATCCTTATCAGGTTCTTTGAGAAGTTTGAGGAGATATATCCCTGTCTGCACAAAACGGCTTCCGAAGTAGAATATACTCCGTTGCTCATTGAGCAGATCAATAAAGTAATAGACCGCTTTGGGGAAGTAAAAGATGACGCTTCTCCCCTGCTCCAGGAGATCCGGAGAAAGATAGGGCATGTAAAAGGGCAAATCAACGCCAGTTTTGGGAGTGCGCTCACCCACTACAACAGCCTGGGTTATCTCGATGACATACGTGAGACCGTGGTAGACAATATTAGGGTGCTTGCAGTTTCTGCCATGCACCGCAGAAAGGTGAAAGGCGGAATTTTGGGAAATTCAAAAACCGGGAGCATTGTATACATTCAGCCTGAAGCCACCTACAACTATACGCGCGAGCTCAACAACCTGGAATACGAGGAAAATGAGGAAATAAAGAAGATCCTGAAGGACCTTACCAGCTTTATAAGGCCTTACCGCGGTTTGTTGATAGATTACCAGGAATTTCTAAGCAATATTGATGTGGTTGCTGCCAAGGCAAAGTACGGGATAGACATGAATGCCGTAATGCCAAAGATCTCGAAAGACCGCGAGGTTGAACTGATAGACGCTTATCACCCGCTGCTCCTGCTCACCAACAGGAAACAGAACAAAAAGACTTTTCCGCAGACCATTGAGCTGAATAAAGAGAAACGCATTATTGTCATTTCGGGGCCAAATGCCGGCGGAAAAAGCATCACCCTTAAAACCATGGGGCTTTTGCAGCTTATGGTGCAAAGCGGCTTGTTAATCCCGGTGCACGAGTACAGCAGGATGTGCTTTTTTGATAAGATCCTTACTGATATAGGCGACAACCAGAGTATAGAAAACCATCTGAGTACTTACAGCTACAGGCTCAAGAACATGAATTACTTTCTGAAAAAAGTTGATGAAAAAACGCTTTTTCTGATAGATGAATTTGGTACCGGAAGTGACCCGGAACTTGGAGGTGCTTTAGCCGAAACCTTTCTGGAAGTTTTCTATGAAAAAGAGGCTTTTGGGATCCTCACAACCCATTACGCCAATCTTAAAATGCTGGCAAACGAGCTGCCGCATATTATAAATGCCAATATGCTGTTTGATTCGCGCTCTCTTGAACCGCTTTACAAATTGCACCTGGGAGAGGCCGGAAGTTCTTTTACCTTTGAGGTGGCCCAAAAGAACGGAATTCCCTACAGCCTTATCAACCGTTCCAAGAAAAAAGTGGAACGCGGAAAAATAAGGTTTGACAAGAGTATTGCCGATCTTCAGAAAGAGCGGTCAAAACTTCAGAAAACCACCACTTCCCTTAAGACCAAAGAACAAAAAACCGAATCTGAAAAGAAGAAACTTGAAGAGACCAATGCCCGCATTCAACAGAAACTGGAGAACTTCCAGGAGTTGTATGACAGCAATCAGCGGCTCATCTACCTTGGCAACAAGATCAATGAACTGGGAGAAAAATATTTTCAGAATAAACGGAAAAAAGAACTTATTTCTGAATTCCTGAAGGTGATAGAGATCGAGAATTCAAAGCGGAAAAAGATTTCTGCCAAAGAGAAGAAGATCGAAAAAGCCAAAGAGAAAAAGGTGATGCAGGAAGCCGAGAAAAAGGTGGAAGAAATTAGAAAACAAAAAAAAGAAAAGCAGAAAAAAGAAGTAAAAGAAGAAGTTGCAAAGCCAAAGCCGGTGCTAAAGGTTGGGGACAGAGTACGGATGCAGGACGGGAAAGCCGTTGGCAGCATTGACAGTATTGAAAAAGGAAATGCCAAAGTAAATTATGGCATTTTTACCACCTCGGTCTCTGTAGATCAGCTCGAGCTGGTGCAACGAAAAAAATAGAAAAAGAAAAATTATGGTAAATTTCCCTGAAAACAAGAAGATCATCCTTTTTGACGGTGTTTGTAATCTTTGCAACAAAACAATTCAAACCATCATTAAAAACGATGTAAATGACGTGTTTAGATTTGCTCCCCTTCAAAGTGACGTGGGCCGGCAAATTATTAACGAAAAAGGAATAGATACCGAAAATCTCGATTCAGTCATCCTTATAGAACCCGGCGTGGCTTATTATCACAAATCGACTGCAGCCATTGAGATTGCAAAACATTTGAAAGGCTATTCCTGGCTTAGATATTTTAAAGGCCTTCCTGAAGGTCTTCGGGATGGTGTGTACAGTTTGGTCGCCAACAACCGCTATAACTGGTTTGGAAAAAAAGAGACCTGTATGGTGCCCACCCCCGAGCTACAGGCTTTGTTCCTGAAATAAACTTTAAAGATTCAGGGTTTAAAGATCACGTTCAAAGCTGAATAATGGCCTTGGGCCGAGGAGTTGAGTACTATCATTTATTGCAGTATTAAATTTGCAAAAGATCATTAGGCTGAAAAATGTAAGCATATTCAGGCAAAGTCAGAGTGATCACTGAGCACCGAATACTGATCACTTATAACTCATTTAAGGTTGCTTAACAGAAATTTCAGCTTTTCATTGGTGTTTCTGTTTTGTTGGAAAGATTCAGGAAAATGGGTGTTCTTTTGGGCGAGCTCTTTTTGCTGAAGTTTTTCGATGAGCTTTGCATCTTCGAGAGCTACTTTTCCGGTGAGCAGCAGGCCCATATCCTTTCCTGAAGCATAGTAGTCATAAACCTTTTTGAGCCCGGGCAGATACTGGTAGTCTTTGGTGAAACCGCCGCCGCGGTGTGCTCTTAAGGAAATTAACCAAGATGTTTCCCTGTCAAGTTTGTACTGGCTGTACAGGAGGTCAAAAGTGTCACTAAAACTGTAACCTTTAATGAGGCTATCGGCAGCCAGCACGCGGTAAGCAAGTTCTTTTACCCGTTTTAAGCTAAGGCTGTCGCTCATATATTCACTAAAAATACCGAGCCCCGCCTGGGTAGGATGATTGTTGGCAAAACCGTGGGAAAAGATTCGCAACCTCTGGTCCAGCCCGTTGAAGGTGGTGAGCATACTCACCGAAATTTCGTGGTTAGACAGGATCTTAAGGTCGTTATCACTAAATTTCCGGTTCTTTTTTACCACGAGTTCGCCTGAATTAAGCGCCATGGCCGCTCCGGTAATACTGTTGCTCTGCCTAATCCTGAAATTGAAAGGGTATCGCTCTCCAAAAGCCTGAAAATATGCCTGCGCCTGATCGGCATTATAACGGGGCACCATTTCTTCGGCGTCTTCCTCTTTGTGGAAATGCAGGATGAATTTGGCATTTTTGACATCTTTCTCGGTAGGAGTACCAAATACCCGAAGCGAATTGTAAAAGAACTTCTTTTCTTTACCAACTGTAGCCACACACTGTACCAACCCCGAATATTCATAAACAGCATCGTGGTAGAGTTTGTAAATATCTTCATCGGGGATATCTTCCAGCCGCTGGCTAAACAATTGCCGCTGCAGGGTGTAAGGATCAAACTTCAGCTTCCTGTATTTAAACACAGGATCTTCGGAAAACTTAGACCCGAAAAACCGTTTTTTTTCCTGCTCAATATTCAGCGGATTCAAATAATTAAGCAGGTCGATCTCCCGTACGAGTCGGTCGAGGTTCTGGTCAATATCCAGAAGCGTTTTGTAGTAGCTGCGGGTTTTATCGGTCATTGCTGAAGAAAATTCAGGTTAAAAAATTCATCCCGCGCAAATACAAGAAATTCCTGTAAGCCTCGCAAGCTTTATCCCGGAAAAATTCCGAAGCCGCAAAAGGAACTTTCTGCTATTTTGCCTTCTTGATTTTTTCTTTTTTTGGGAGGTTATCATCCCATTTTCTTTCGTGTGGTTCGCCCAGTTTATCTACAGATTTGGCTACCATCATAGAAACAGCGGCATCTCCGGTAACGTTTACCATGGTACGGCACATATCCAAAGGCCTGTCTACAGCAAAGATCAGAGCCAGCCCGGCTTCGGGGATACCGGCCTGTGCCAGTACAATTACAAGCATCACCATTCCGGCTCCCGGCACTGCCGCCGAACCAATTGATGCCAGCGTGGCGGTGGCAATAATGCCCAGCTGCGCCCCAATTGAGAGGTCCATCCCAAAGGCCTGGGCAATAAATACGGCTGCCACTGCCTGGTACAAACTGGTCCCATCCATATTGATAGTGGCTCCAATTGGCAGTACAAAACTCGTTACTTCCTCGTGCACTCCAAGGTGCTCTTCGGTCCTTTCCATAGTAACAGGGAGTGTAGCCGCGCTCGAACTGGTTGAAAAAGCCAGAAGCTGTGCCGGGGCGATGCCGTTTTCAAAAAAGGCAGGAGGGCGCCCGGTAAAGATCCAGACGAGCATCATATAAACGCCAATCATTAACGCCAGCCCCACAAGTACTGTCACGGCATACATGGCCAGGGCTGCAAAGAGGTCGGCACTGGGCGATTCTACCACCAGGGCCGCCAAAAGGGCAAAGACTCCATAAGGTGCGGCCAGCATAATGAGGTCAATAAGTTTGAGAATAACTTCATTAAACCCATCAAAAAAGGCTTTTACAGGCTTGGCTGTTTCTTCAGGAATTAAAATGAGACCAATACCAAAGAAAATTGCAAAAAAGATCACCTGTAGCATATTGCCGTTATCACTGGCTGCCGCGAATATGTTTCCGGGAACAAGATCTTCCAGGGCCTGCAGCGGCCCCGCTTCTTTTTGTCGCTGGGCATCGGCGATACGTATGTTGGCATCACCTTCATAACTCGCAATAAGGTCATTTCGGGTACTTTCGGCAATTGCATTTCCCGGCTGAATAAGATTGACCATCACCAGGCCAATGCTTACCGCAATTACCGTAGTGGCAACATAAATGAGAATTGTGCGGGTTCCCATCTGCGATAACTTCGAAATGTCCTTTAAATCAGAAATCCCTTTGATAAGAGACGCAAGTATTAGGGGCACTGCAATTAATTTTAAGGCATTTATGAAGATATTTCCGAAAGGTTTGATCCAGTCACTAATAAATTCGGCTCCCCAGGAAAAGTTGGTCATTAAAAGGGCGAAAATCACCCCGGCGGCCATTCCCAACAGGATCTGCCAGTGCAGTGCTAATTTTTTCATACTATACTATCTCTGAAATTATATTTTTGATGTTTTGTTCAACAAATAAAAATCGGCCAAAACCAGTGCTGCCATGGCCTCTACAATAGGAATTGCGCGTGGCACCACGCAGGGGTCATGCCTGCCTTTACCTTGCATTTCCACCTCCTGGCCTTCAGCATTAATGGTTTTCTGCTTTTGCATAAGCGTGGCAACAGGTTTAAAAGCCACCCTAAATGTAATGTCCATGCCGTTAGAAATACCGCCCTGTATCCCACCGCTGAAGTTGGTTTTGGTAGAGCCGTCTGTGTGAAAAAGGTCATTGTGCTCGCTGCCTTTCATGGCAGCACCGGCAAACCCGCTTCCGTACTCAAATCCTTTTACGGCGTTTATGGAAAGCATGGCTGCGCCCAAAGCGGCGTGGAGCTTGTCAAAAACAGGTTCTCCCAGCCCTACGGGAACATTTGAGATCACACATTCCACAACGCCACCCACAGTATCTCCCTGCGCCCTGATCTGCTTAATGAAGGTTTCCATTTCCTTGGCAGTTTCAGGATCGGGACAGCGCACCGGATTCTTTTCTATTTCTGAAAGGTCAAGCTCCCCGAATTTCTTCTGAAGCCTTATATCCCCAACCGAAGCGGTATAAGCAGTAAATTTTACATCTTTCAGCAATTGCTTGGCGATGGCTCCTGCAGCTACCCTACAGGCAGTTTCCCGGGCAGACGACCTGCCGCCGCCCCTGTAGTCCCTGTTCCCGTATTTTTGATCATAGGTGTAATCGGCATGCGAAGGCCGGTAAACGTCTTTTATGTGCGAATAATCTTTCGACTTCTGGTTTGCATTTTCAATGATAAAACCAATGGGCGTGCCCGTTGATTTACCTTCGAAAATACCCGAAAGGAATTTAACGGTATCGGGTTCTTTGCGCTGGGTCACAATAGCAGACTGGCCGGGCCTGCGCCTTGCCAGTTCCTGCTGAACCTGTTCCACATTGATCTCGAGCCCGGCGGGGCAACCGTCAATCACGCCGCCAATTGCCTGGCCATGTGATTCCCCAAAAGTGACAATTTTAAATAGATTTCCAAAGGAATTTCCGGCCATTGAAGGTGATTTTGAGCAAATGTAAATTTTTAAGCCAAGATTTAAAAATGTTTATTTAAGCGCTTCGGCCATGATCACAACGGGATGGATGGCTTTTTTTCCGGTTCCGTCGTAAATTTGATGTCGGCAGCTGGTTCCCGGAGCAGCAATAACTGTCTCTGCGGAAGCTTTTCGCACTGCAGGGAAAAGCGTTTGTTCCCCAATTTGCATACTTACCTCATAATGCTCTTTTTCGTACCCAAAAGAACCCGCCATACCGCAACATCCTGAAGGAATTACGGTAACCTCAAAATTCTTCGGAAGGTTGAGCATCACAAAGGTGTTTTCAACGCCTGCCAAAGCCTTCTGGTGGCAATGGCCATGCAATTTGATACGCTTCTTTTCCGAAGAAAAGGAATTGGCAGTGATATTTCCGGCCAGTACCTCTTTCTTAAAAAATTCTTCGAGTAAAAAGGCATTTTTGGATAGCCTGAGGGCAGCTTCCTTATCATCGGCCAGCCTCAAATATTCGTCCCTGAAACTCAGAATTGCTGAAGGTTCCAGCCCAAGTAACGGACTGTCTTCAGAAATAAGGTCTTTAAATACTGAAATATTTTTGTTGGCTACTTCTTTAGCCTCCTTTAAAAATCCTTTTGAGATAAATCCGCGGCCACTTTCAGGATGTTCTACGATTTTCACCTCATAGTTAAGCCCTTCAAGGAGTTTTATTGCCGCCATTCCCACTTCAGAATCGAGATAATTGGTAAACTCATCGTTGAAGAGATACACTTTTTTTATGGGCGTACTAAGTTTGCGTTCATTCTTTTTGTAGTAGGATGTAAGCGTTTGGCGGGAAAGCGCAGGCAAACGGCGCTGTGGCGCGATACCCATTGATTTTTTAATAATACCGCCCGTAAGAGCATTTGAAAACACAAGGTTCGAAAAAGGGGAAAATCGCCAGGTTTTTTTGTTGAGGGCGGCATTAAATGCAAAGGCTTTTGAACGCAGCGAACTGCCGTTGGTGCTGTTGTACTGGTACTGAAATTCGGCCTTGTAAGCAGCCATATCAACGTTTGAAGGGCACTCACTTTTACAGCCTTTACAGCTTATGCAAAGGTCGAGCACTTCTTTGAGTTCTTTATGATCAAAGCGGTTGGGCTTATCAGAATTTGTCAAAAATTCCCTCAAAGCATTGGCGCGGGCGCGGGTAGTATCCTTTTCATTACGGGTAGCGCGGTAACTGGGGCACATGGTACCACCGGCTTCGGCTGGTTTGCGGCAATCGCCGCTTCCGTTACAATTTTCGGCACCTCGCAAGATCCCCTGAGAATCGGAAAAGTCCATTATAGTTTCAATTTCCGGCTCTTTTCGGCCCGGTTCATAGCGCAGGCTCTCATCCATGGGAGGGGCATCAATAATTTTCCCCGGATTGAAAATGTTCTTTGGGTCGAAGATGTTTTTTACCCTTTTTAAGAGGGCATAGTTCTCCTCTCCTATCATAAACTGAATAAATTCGGCACGAACCCTTCCGTCTCCGTGTTCCCCACTCATTGAGCCACCGTACTTTTTCACCAGGGCGGCCACATCTTCAGTAATTTTTCTGAAGAGCCGCACATCATCCTCTTTTTTGAGGTTGAGGATAGGCCGCAGGTGCAGTTCCCCGGCCCCGGCATGGGCATAATACACCGCATCCTGCCCGTAATTGAGCATTAACTCCGAAAATTCTGAAATGTATTCTGCCAGATCTTCAACGGCCACGGCGGTATCTTCAATACAGGCCACGGCTTTGCGGTCGCCCACAATATTACCAAGCAATCCGAGGCCGGCTTTTCTCAATTCCAGCGCAAGCTCTATAGTTTCATTCCGAAGCACGGGCATTGCATAAGCTAAGCCTGAATCGGTTAGGGTTTTTAAGAGTTCTGCAGTGCGGTTTGTCAATTCTTCTTCGGAAGCTGACCGTATTTCAAGCATCAAAATAGCAGCCGGATCACCTTCTATAAAAAAGCGGTTTTCCCTGTATTTGATGCTGTTTCGGGTACAATCCAGGATCACCTTGTCCATCATCTCGCAGGTAAAGAGCGAGTGCTGCATGGCCGGCACCACCGCCTGCAAACATTTCTCTAGCGAATCAAAATGTGCGGCGATCATCACTGCCTGTGAAGGCGGCAGGACGTCAAGCTGTAGAGTGATCTCGGTGGTAAAAGCAAGCGTACCTTCACTTCCGCACAACAGTTTACACATATTGATCTTATCCTCACTTCCACCGAAAACTCTGGCTGTAAGCAATTCGTCAACTGCATAACCGGTATTGCGGCGGTGGATTTCAGGTTTTGGAAATCCGCCTTTTATTTGTTCCTGAACGGCTTCAGATTTTAATTCGTCGTAAAGCTTTCGGTAAATCTCCCCTTCCATGGAATTTAGTTCCATTTTTTTTTGGAATTCTTCCGAAGAAATTTCAGAAAAAACAGCCTCTGAGCCATCGCTGAGCAGTACTTTCATTTCCAACAGCTTATCTCGCGTGGTGCCGTATTTGATAGAAGTGGTGCCACTGGAATTATTTCCTACCATCCCGCCTATCATACAGCGATTGGAAGTAGAAGTGTTGGGGCCAAAGAAAAGATTGTGAGGTTTGAGGTACCTGTTAAGATCGTCGCGAATCACCCCCGGCTGCACCTTAACTGTTCTACTTTCTGTATCGAGTTCGAGGATAGAGGTAAAACATTTGGAAACATCTACCACAATTCCTTCCCCTACACACTGCCCGGCCAGAGAAGTACCGGCCGTACGCGGAATGAGAGACGTATTGTTATCACTGGCAAAGGATATTAGCTTTTTAATATCCTCTACATTTTTAGGGTAAGCTACCGCCAAAGGGATAGTGCGGTAAACCGAAGCATCTGTTGCAAAAATCCTGCGCCAAAGCGCATCATGGTAGAGTTTGCCCTTCAAGTCTTTTTGAAGCCTCTGAAGTTTTTTATCCATAGGGGAAAGTGACATTTTTGCCAACTGATTAACAGGTCTTTATTAACATTAACATTTAATTAGCGGAACTTAGGAGTAGTTGGTTTATAAGATAGTCTAATTTTGTAGGAACAAATTAAATAAAAAGATATGAAAAAAATCGTTTTACTGGGTTTATGTATTTTTGGTTTTAGCCTTTTCTCACAAGCACAAAGTATTGCAGACCACGCTCTGGGTCTACGTTTAGGAGATAATGATGGTTTTGGTACAGAAATTTCTTATCAACACGGTTTGACAGAAAACAACAGGCTGGAACTGGATTTGGGCTGGAGAAGCAGAAATGACATGGACGCTTTCAGATTGACCGGACTTTACCAATGGGTGTGGAACCTAGAAGGCGGATTCAACTGGTACGCCGGTGCCGGGGGCGGATTAGGCTCTGTGGATACAGGTGATGACAGTGACTTTTTTGTTCTAGTTGCCGGGGATGTGGGTATTGAATACGACTTCGATTTTCCTCTCCTGCTATCCCTTGACTTTAGGCCTGAAATTGGATTTAGTGATTACAATGATGATCTTGGATTTGATATAGCACTGGGGATTAGATACCAGTTCTAAACAATTTCAGCATATTCGCAAAAAAAGGCTTTCAAAATTAATTTTTGGAAGCCTTTTCTTTTGGAGTAATTTCCAGAGCTTTTCTATATAGATCTTCATATAACGGAACCACCGAATACACATCAAAAATGAAAGCCTGCTTCCGGGCATTTTCCTTGAATTTTCTCAGGGTCTCATCGTCTTTTAAAATATGAAGGGCGTTCGCAGCCATTTCTGAAACCTCTCCCACATCGCTTAAATATCCTGAAAAGCCCTGCCTGTTAACCTCAGGAAGGCCACCCGTATTGGTAGAAATTACCGGAACACCGTTGACCATAGCTTCAAGGGCAGCAAGACCAAAGCTCTCTTTTTCTGAAGGCAAGAGAAAGAGATCGGAATAACTAAACACCTGGTCAATTTCGTGAGATTCTCCCAAAAACAGCACTTTTTCTTCCAGCCCCAAATCGTGTACCAGCTCTTCGGCCATTTCTCTTTCGGGCCCCTGCCCTACCATTATAAGCTTCGATTTTAGGTTCTTCTGAATTTCGTAGAAGATCATAATGACATCCCTTATCCGCTTCACTTTCCGAAGATTACTCACATGAGTAATGATCCTCTCATCACTTTGGGCAAGCATATTTCTCTGACAGTTGCTAATAGACTGGGTGTATTTTGTGGTATCAATAAAATTAGGGACCACATTGATCTCCCGTTTCACATTGAATAGCCGCAGCGTGTCGGCTTTTAGACTTTGAGATACCGATGTCACCACGTCACTACTGTTAATGCTAAAGGTAACTGCAGGTTTGTAGAACGGGTGGTTACCCACCAGGGTAATATCGGTTCCATGCAGGGTGGTGACCATTGGCAGGTAAATCCCTTCTTCTTCAAGCATCTTTTTGGCCATATAACCGGCATAAGCATGGGGAATGGCATAATGCACATGCAGCACTTCAATTTTATGAAGTTTTACCATATCTACCAGCTTGCTGCTTAAGGCAAGTTCATAAGGCTGGTAATGAAAAAGAGGATACTCGGGCACATTGACCTCATGAAAATGTATGTTGTGCGAAAGCTGTTCAAGCCTTACCGGCTGCTTATAGGTAATAAAGTGGATTTCGTGCCCCCTGCGAGACAGCGCCATCCCCAATTCGGTAGCTACCACACCACTTCCCCCAAAAGTGGGGTAACAAACAATGGCTATTTTCATGTATTAACGATCTATGGCTTCGTAAATGAGTTCCTGGATATTTGATCTAATGCTCTCCCTGGTCAATTTGTTGTTCTGAACTGAGGGATGAATTCTATTCGCTAAAAATACGTAAACTATTTCTTCATCGGGGTCTGCCCAGGTAAAAGTTCCGGTAAATCCGCTGTGCCCAAAGCTGGTCATTGAAACACAACCGCAGGTAGGGCCATAATTGTCCAGCTGTGGTTTGTCAAAGCCCACCCCTCTACGCACGTCATCCTCACAGTAGTAGCAGGTATTAAACTTATCTACAGTTTCCTGGTCAAAATATATTTTCCCACCATACCTGCCGCCATTCAGGTACATTTGCATGATCTTGGCCACATCATTGGCATTAGAATACAAGCCTGCCTGGCCTCCAATTCCTCCCAACAGCGCCGCACCTTCATCGTGCACATAGCCCTGCAAAAGCTGTTTTCTCCAAAAATTGTCATCTTCGGTGGGAACAATACGGTCTTTTGAAAACTTCTGAAGAGGTAAATAGGTAGTATTATGCGCTCCCAGAGATCGGTAAAAATGGTCTTGGGTAAGATATTCGAGGGAAGTGCCGTAAATATCTTCGAGGTAAAACTTCAGTAAATAAAACGGAAGGTCACTGTACTTATATGCCCTTTTTCGCTCTAGCGGACTATCCCTGATGACTTTAAGCACCGAATCCCTTATGTCATTTCTTACATACATTTCTTCGGCAATTTGAATTCCGAAGCCTCTATCCTGTTTACTGCGTATAAATTTCACATCGGGCCGCTTAGTCTTCTCATCTATGGTCATTCGGTGAAACGGGATCCAGCTTTGGAGCCGGGCATAATGCGACAACATTTGCAAAATCGTAATATCCTCTTTATTGCTGCCGCGGAAATAAGGCAGCATCTCCCCTAAAGTCGTATCGAGGTCAATCTCATCCTGGTCTACCAGCTCCATTAAAAGCGGAAGGCTGGCCAGTATTTTTGTAAGCGAAGCAAGATCGTAAACATCTGAAGCTTTTACAGGAATTTCATTATCATAGGTGTGATAGCCAGCATTCCTTTCGTAAATGACCTTACCTTTTCGCGCTACGAGCACCTGCAGGCCGGGGGTCATTTTTTCATCTATTGCCTTATCTACAAGCTGGTCAATCTTTCTTAACTTATATGAATTCATTCCCACCTGCTCTGGCACCCCATAAGACAGCCGGTTAAGGCTGCCTGTTTTGTAGCCGGTACCAACAGGAAAATTATTCCCGGCACTTACCGGCAGCTTTCCTTTAGCCTCCAAAGCTCCAAAAATCACCTGCGCTGCCTTTTGCTGCGCAAGTTGAGTGTTTTGATATGCCACCTGAATGGCTTCAAAATTCCCGGTGGTTCGCAAATCCAGCAAAGCATACGGACTCGTAAAAACATTAAGGATCACCCTGTTCTTCCTCGCAATCTCATACAACCAAGTTTGCTGTTTGTCATTCATTTTGAATCCGCTCCAGGGTGATGCCGAAGACTGGTGGTAACCAATAATCACCTGGTTATAAGATTCAAGCCTGTCAAGCAGTTCATTCAGTTTTTCTGCGGAAACCGAATCTACCTGCGCATAGCGGTTTAACTGCTCAAAAAAGGCATTTCCGGGGTCTTCTCCAAAATGAACATAGGCAATCTTGCTGGTCTCCAGGTCACGAATTGGGATGAGCGACCGGTCATTCTTGATCACCGTCATTGCATTTTCATACAACTTATGCGCCAGCACCTCATTGCGGATGCTGTTAAGGTCATCAATGATGTATGTAGGGTCTACAGCCTCATAGTTGTGCAGGCCAGCCTTGTATTTGGCAAAAAGTATCTTTCTTACCGAATGCTTCAGGCGCTCTTCAGTAATTAATCCTTTATTAAAAGCCTCTATGATCATTTCTGAAGCTTTGGGCACATCTTCTGAAAAAAGTAAAATATCATTACCCGCTAAAAAGGCCGCCAGTTCTATTTCTCCCGGCTCATCAAAATTGGCCACCCCCTTCATGTTGAGCGCGTCAGTAATGATAAGTCCGTTAAAACCCAATTCTTCTTTGAGAATTCCCGTAACAATTTCATGCGACAAACTTGACGGAAAGTCGCTGCGTTCTTCAAGACTGGGAACGTTAAGATGGGCCACCATGATACTTCCAAGGCCTTCAGAAATCAATTTTCGGTAAGGAAACAGTTCCTCCCTAAAGATCCTGTCTTTAGAGAAATCTATAGTAGGCAGGGTTTTATGAGAATCCCTTTCGGTATCGCCATGCCCCGGAAAGTGTTTGGCGCTTCCAAGCACCCCTTCCCTTTGCATACCTTTTATGAAAGCAATAGATTTACTGGCAACATTATTTTTATCCTCACCAAAAGACCTGTTGCCAATAATAGGGTTTTTGGGGTTGGTATTAATATCCACAACCGGCGCAAAGTTCATGTGCACCCCCATTCTTTTGGAGTGTTTTGCTATACTCGCGCCCACTTCGGTTATTAAACTCTCATCTCTTAATCCTCCCAGGGTCATATTCCACGGAAAGGCATAAGTAGAATCAAGCCGCATTGCCAACCCCCATTCGGCATCCATACCAATAAGCAGGGGGATTCTGGAAATTTCCTGAAGTTCATTCTGAAGCTTTACCTGCCTTTTAGGGCCGCCTTTTGAGAAAATGACTCCTCCAACATGCTGCTGCGCCACCAGTTCTCTCGCTTTTTCAATTCTTGATTCAGGGTCTGAAGAGAACACATCAATCATAAAAAGCTGCCCCACTTTTTCCTGTAACGACATGGCGTTATAAATGCTGTCTACCCATTGCCGCTGCTGCTCTACATCTTCAGCAATTAAAGGCCGACTTTGGGAATAGGAAATTTGGCAAATAAAGCCAAGGGCCAGAAAAAGCCCTGAAAATTTGCGGATACTAAAATTCATTAATTAAGAAAGCGCTTGTGCCAGCTTTCAGATGCAGGCACTTCCCAGTCTGAAAGATATTCGGCTTTGTTATTTACAAGATTGTTAAAGACAATGGTTTTTGGAGAAACGGCTTTATCTTTTGCCATTTTTCGGAAGTCGGTAAGCGTTTTATAAGCCACAAACTCTCCCTGCTTATAGGAAACATTCATCTTATCGAGCAGATCGACCTTGTACTCCTGCTCCAGCTGCTGAATAAACCGCACCGACTCATCTATGGAACATCCGGTAGCAGCGTTCAGTTTCTGATCGAGCGCCAGGATGATGAACCGCCTGTAACGCATTTCAAATGAAGCTTTAAGGTTTGCGCCATGGGCTGTCCACTGCTCTATGAATTGTTCAAGTTTTTGTTTAATTTCAGCTTGCTCTTCTTCTGTAAAAGAGCGATTTGCCTGATAAATCCAAACGCGGGAACTCTCAGGTAAAGTATCAAATGGGACAAACATTATGTGGAAATTTTAGAGTTACAAAAATAAGAGATTTGAACGCTGGAAACCAATTCGAGAAGGTTAAAGTTGTAGTATTCCTCCCAGATTTAAAAGAATTATTGTTTCTGAAAAACCTGGCTCAATTCGCTGATTTAAATCATAATTTCAAAGCCTGAGCTCTCCTAATTTTGTTCTATGGAAACGAAGCAAAAAGAACTTTTTGAGGCCGCCAGGGCACTGGGCTTTTCTGCCGAAGCTCATCACCTGCACGATTTGACCGCCTGGTTGCGAGAAGAAAAACACATTCACGTGGAAATTGGTGCCATTTGGGATGAGCTTACCAATCATGTAGAATCTTATGCCTTTACCATTACTGCTCCAATAAGTACATATTACATAGAACCCATCTATGAAGCGGGAGGAAAAACATATTTTGAAATGCTTTTAAAAGGCTTGTCAAAAGCTCTTTTCATCCTGAAACAATACAACAGCCAAAAACATATTGAGGTTGCAGATGATGATGTGGTGATCGCATATTTAAAGGGCTACGGCGATAAAGGAAAGCAGGTTTTAACCCCTAAATACTTCACAAACCTCGAAAAATACGCTTATCTACAGGGGAAGCAGGGAGATTACATTGAAGAAGGCTTAACTGAAGATGATATCATAATTTTGGTGAAAAACCTTCGGCCGGAAGACGTACACCTAAAATTAGAAAAAGACTGATCCAAAAAAGAGGTGCCAAAAATGGACTAGCCCCCAAAAGTTGGACGGTTTAAAATTTAATTTGATTTTTCTATATGAGCTCGATATTGTATCGGGCTCATTCCTTTTAGGTTGAGTCTTATCCTGTCATAATTATAATATTGTATGTATTCTGTTATATCGCGTTTTAATTGCTCGACAGAGGTGTATTGGTTTAGATAATACAGCTCAGATTTTAATGTTCCAAAGAAGTTTTCTGCTATAGCGTTGTCTAAGCAGTTTCCTTTTCTGGACATACTTTGTGTGATGTTCTTTTCCTTTAGGGTATTTTGGTATTGCTTCATTTGATACTGCCAACCTTGATCAGAATGAAGGATAAGCCCTGGTTTCTTCTGTTTGCTGCACTTATTAATCATATCCATTACCTGTTTAAAATTAGGTTTTTCGGAGATTGTAAAACTCAGCACTTCTCCATTAAAGAGATCTATAACAGGCGATAAATAGAGCTTTTTGTCCTTGACTTTAAACTCTGTGACGTCAGTTGCCCACTTCAAATTAGGCCTATCAGCTTTAAAATTTTGCTTTAGTAAATTAGCCGCTATTTTCCCCTCGGAGCCTCTATAGGATGAGTATTTTTTGACCCTTATCAGGCTACTTATCCCGAGCTCCTGCATAAGCCTAAAGACAGTCTTATGATTAATTACATAGCCTTTCCTCCTGAGATCCAAGTTGATTCTCCTATACCCGTAACGACCTTTGTGGAAGTCATAAACAGATTTAATCTCCTCACGTAATGTTTCGTATTTATCATTCTTACCGGCTTTTAAATGATAATAGAAAGTGCTTCGTGCCATCCCTGCATGCTTTAGTAGCTTTTCTAATGCATGCTCTTGCCTTAATTCCTGGATGATTTGCGTTTTTCTTCTTTCTCTTTTTCTGATTGAACTAAGGCATGAAGCTTTTTTAGGTAAGCATTTTCTGCTTTAAGATCAGCTAACTCATCCAAGAGTTGCTCCTCTCTGGTCATAGGTTTTTTGGGCTTTCTAGGCATAGATTTAATTCTTCCTCTATTTTCTATTGATAAACCTTCCCGCCCTTTCTCATTATAAACCTTTACCCATTTCACTAAAGTTTCCGAAGAAGGAATCTTAAAGAGCACACAAGTCTGCTGAAAAGATAAAGAATTCTCTTTCATCTTTTGTATCACCTTTACCTTAAATTTTGGAGAATATTTGTTTCTAATTGGCTTCAGTCCTTTTGACCCATGAGCTCTGTAAAAGGAAACCCATCTTCGAACCATTGATTCACCCAGGTTGTACTTCAAGCTAACAGCATAGGCTGATAAACCTTCATTTACCACTTCTTTGACTACCGCCTTTTTAAAGTTGTAATCGTGTTTGATTTTTCTACTCATAAAAATGCCCCCAATAAAGTGTCTAACTTTTTGGGGGCACTCTAAAAATGACATTTTTGGCACCTCTTTTTGGAATTTTTCTGTTACTACAAATCTTCGGCAGTAGCGATCATTTCAGCAATATCCATGACAGCGATATTGTCTTCCCTGTTCTTGGCTTTTACCCCATCGGTCATCATCGTGTTGCAGAAAGGGCAACCTGCGGCAATAACTTCGGGTTTTACGTCTATAGCCTGCTCGGTACGGGCAACATTTACGTCTTCCTTACCGGGTTCGGGTTCCTTGAACATCTGGGCACCGCCTGCGCCACAACACATGGCATCTTTTTTACACCGCTTCATCTCTACCAGCTCCACTTCAAGCTTTCTTAACAGGTCGCGCGGGGCTTCATAAATGCCATTTCCACGGCCAAGGTAACAAGGGTCGTGAAAAGTGATCCTTTTTCCTTTAAATTTCCCGCCTTCAACTGTTAACCTGCCTTCTTCCAGCAAAGACTTTAAAAAAGTGGTGTGGTGCATCACTTCATAATTACCTCCAAGGCCCGGGTATTCATTCTTGATAATATTGAAGCAGTGCGGACAGGTGGTTACGATCTTCTTGATCTCATACCCGTTCAAAACTTCAATATTTCCGGCAGCCTGCATCTGATAAAGAAATTCATTTCCGGCACGTTTGGCAGGATCTCCGGTGCAGCTCTCTTCGGTTCCCAAAACAGCGAAATCTACCTTAGCTTTATTCAGAAGCCTTACAAAAGCTTTGGTTATTTTTTTTGCTCGGTCGTCAAAGCTTCCGGAACAACCTACCCAAAAAAGGACTTCCGGTTGCTTTCCTTCGGCCATAAACTCTGCCATTGTTGGCACTTTAATATTTTCTGCCATTGTATTTTATGTTACAGCCCCAAAAAGGCCATTTTTCTACTTAATTTTCTGTTGCCCAGTTTAAACGATCCATCTGGTTGTAAGGCCAGGGCGCGCCGTTGTTTTCAATATTCCCCATGGCATTGTTCAGGTCTGCCGGGCCTGCGCTCTGCTCCATCATGAGGTACCTTCTCATTTCGACAATGATAGAAAGCGGATCAATCCCCACGGGGCAGGCTTCTATACACATCTGGCAGGTAGTACAGGCCCATAGCTCCTCTCTTGTAATATGATCGTCAAGAAGTTGCTTCCCGTCATCTACAAATTTCCCGTTCTTATTGATGTTTTCACCAACAGCCTCAAGCCTGTCGCGGGTATCCATCATGATCTTTCTGGGAGAAAGCAGTTTTCCGGTGTTATTTGCAGGGCATTGATCTGTACAGCGGCCACATTCGGTACAGGTGTATGCGTTTAACAACTGCACCCTGTTGAGGTCAAAAACATCTGAAGCTCCAAATTTTTCAGGCTCCCCTTCTTCTTCGGCACCTTCAGCTTCAGCCGGAGCTGCAAAAGGATCGGCATTGGGGTCCATCATCAGCTGCACTTCTTTAGTCACCGCATCTATATTGTCAAATTCAGCTTTCGGTTTAAGCTTGGAAAAATAGACATTTGGAAATGCCAGTAAGATGTGCAGGTGCTTGGAATAATACAGGTAGTTAAGGAAGAAGAGAATCCCCAGAATGTGCAACCACCAGGCTGTTCTTTCAATAATGATAAGGGTAGAGTCACTAAAGCCGTCAAGCAGTGGCAGTAAAAAACTGCTTACAGGAAAAGCCCCGGCAATTTCGCCACTTGCCATGGCGTAATGAGGCGCGAGGTTTAACTGCAATTGATAGTCGGCCGCATTCATGATTAAAAACAGAGACATGAGCACCATCTCAAAGTAGAGGATGTAATTGGCGTCATTCTTAGGCCATTCGGTAAGTTCCCTGGCTTTGAACCTGTAGATATTGAGAACATTCCTTCTTATCCAGAAGATAATCACCCCCACAAGGACCAGGAAAGCAAGAATTTCAAAAGCACCTATCAAAAAACTGTAGGGAGCCCCGGCCACAGAAAATACGCGATGTGTGCCAAAGATCCCGTCAATGATAATTTCAAGGACTTCAATGTTAATAATGATAAAGCCCAGGTATACGATCACGTGAATGATACCCGAAACCGGGCGGCGCACCATTTTGTACTGGCCCAGGGCAATTTTGACCATTTTCTTCCATCTTTTAGAAGAATTATCGGTTCTGTCGATCTCGCGACCCAGGTTGATATTCCGGATCATCCTCCGGATATTGCGAATAAAAATACCTATCCCAATTGCAAGAGCAAGGATAAAGGCGACTTGTGCAAGGATCTGCATGGTTGGTTATTTTAATGAATCTTCCGGCGGCGAATAAGGACCGGGGTTTTTACCAAAGATAGAAAAATGTACGTAACGTTTAGGATTCAATTTCACGTCTTGTATCAATTCGTCTAACTGGTTGGTCGCTCTTTCAAGATTATTAAAGACTGCAGGGTCGTTGATAAGTTTTCCGGCAGTACCTTCGCCCGAGTTCAGCTTATTGGTCACGCTCTGAAAATTATTCACCGCAGCCTCAAGATCATCGGTCACCTGTTTCAGGTCAAAGGTCACGAGCGTATCTGAAAAATTGCTCAGGTTTGTCGACATGTGATCAAGATTTGAAAAGGTGCGATCGAGCTTTGGAGAATTGGTTTTCAATAAACCTTCTACAGAGTTGGCAGAATTATTAAGGGAAGCGACTGTAGCATTAAGGTTGGCAATACTGTTCTTAAGGTTCTCCCGGGTGGTGGGATTCATCACTTCATTAAAGGAATTTACCAGGGAATCTGTACTCACTATCACTTTCTCTATCTTCTCCTGAAGTGGTGTAAGCCTTTCATTCACCAGTTCAAGCAGGCCTTCTTCTATCGCACTGGGCAGGGTGTCTCCAGATTGAGCTATTTCTCCTTCTTCATACTTCGGAATAATAGCCAGGGACTTTCCGCCTATGAGTCCGCCACCATATATTTCAGCAACACTATTTTCAGAAAAAGGAAAGGAATTATCGACAAGGAAAGTAACCACAAGTTTACCCGAAGTATCCAAAAAGCCGATATTGGTCACGTTTCCCACCTTGAGGCCGTTAATGGTCACAGGTGATGAAGGGGAAAGCCCTTCTACGTCGTTGTAAACTGCGTAAAACGTCCTGCTGGAATCAAACCAGTTTTTGCCTTTTAAAAAACTATACCCAAAAATGAATAAAAGAATGGCTACAATAGCCAAAAGAGCGGTTTTTACCTCTTTAGTATATTTCACAAAGATTGTCCTATTTGATGAGAGACAAATATAAAATTTATATAGGAAAGAAGGTCTATTTCATTTTTGTTTTTAACGCGTCATTAACGCTGATCTTCTCCTCTCCCCTAAAGGCAACTATATAACTGTCTGGATATCCCGTGCGTTTTGCTTTCTCATGCAGGTCCTGAATTTGTGTATAACTGGAGGTAGCCCCGTAATAATATTTAAAGAGCTTGCCTTCCTTATTCCTGGAAACCTGGCTCAACCCTTTAAAATTCTTTGAACTGGGATCCAGCTTTTTACCGGTAGCTGCAAGTTGTACTTTAAAGGTTATACCATCATATACATCTAATGGCTTGTTTTCGGGCTCTGCGGCAAGTTCTACAGGAGGATTGGCTTCAAAATTATCGAGCATCTCAAGATTCATGGAGTTCTTGTAATCTTTTACGGCACGCACTATAGATTCAGCAATGGCGGCCTGCCCTGCCGCACTGTTAAGGTAAGTCCCCTCGCTTTTGTTACTCAAAAAGCCCGCTTCTATAAGAACACTGGGCATGTAGGTTTCCCGTAATACCAAGAATCCTGCCTGCTTCACCCCTCTGTTCACTCTTTTATTGATATTGGTGAAGTTCTTCTGCACAAGATCGGCCAATAAAATACTTTGGTCAAGATACTCTTCCTGCATTAAGGTAAGGCCAATATAAGACTCGGGGGAATTGGGGTTAAACCCGTCATAGGTCATTTCGTAATCTTCTTCCAGAAAAATTACCTGGTTCTCCCTCATGGCAACCTCCAGGTTATCCTGGTTGCGGTGAAGCCCCAGTACAAAGGTTTCTGTTCCCTGCGCCTGAGACTTGTGACCATTCATGTGAATGGAAATAAAAAGGTCGGCTTCGGCTTTATTGGCAATCTCGGCCCTTCCGGCAAGTGTCACAAAAACATCCGACTTGCGGGTGTAGATGACTTTGATGTCGGGAACTTTTTCCAGTTCAGCACCTACTTTAAGGGCTATGTTCAGGGCAATTCCCTTTTCCTTAAATCCATTCCACGAGTTGCCCGGGTCATGGCCGCCATGACCTGCATCTACCACAACAACAAACTTATCCCGCGGAGGATCTACTTCTTCCGAAGCAGCTAAAACGGGATTAATTACAGTAAAAAATATTAAAAGGATAAAGAAATTCGTTTTCATATGAAAATAACGGTTCATTGGGGTGCTTATTATTTTTCGGGTTCTCAAAAGGTACCTTAAAAAATATATGTAATTTTGAAACTTCAAAAAACGAGCCACACCTTACAAAAATAGCATAAGTAGCCTTGCGAACAAAGATACTTTACATACTTTCCTGCTGTATTTTTACGCTTTCTTTAGCCTCGAAATCTGCAGCGCAGGAAATCAAAACCAATGAAGGTATCCGCATTCCCGCTGAACGTGAACCTGTGCGCCCTATAATCGATTCAGTTAAGATCGAGGCACCTGTTCCCGTTATCACGCTCACCACCCAGGATACGGTAAAACCCCAAAGGGAAATCCTGGCAGACAGGGTGACCTATACTGCCCAGGATTACATGCGCTTAAACCCCAGGGAAAACAGGATATACCTCTATAACAATGCCCAGGTAACCTATGGCGACATCAATATTACCGCCGGAAGGATCGTGCTCGACAATGAACGCAATGAGGTCTATGCCTACGGAATAACCGACACGGCAGGAGTTTACACCCAAAAACCTGTGTTTACACAGGCACAGAACGTGGTGCACCCAGACTCCATCAGGTTCAATTTTGAATCTGAAAAAGCCCTTGTCTTCAACTCCCGTACAGAACAGGGGGAATTTAAAGTGCTGGGAGAGATCACCAAAAGGGAGAACGATTCGGTGTACTACATGAAAAATGTGAAATTCACCACCTCTCCCAATGAAGAAAACCCCGATTATTATTTCTATGCCAGGAGGATCAAGTTAGTGCCCGATAAAAAGATCGTTTCGGGCCTCGTGAATATGTATATTGCCGATGTTCCCACTCCGCTGGGCCTGCCCTTTGGGTACTTTCCAATGACCGACGAACAGACTTCCGGATTTATCATCCCTTCATTTGGGGACGACAACAACCGCGGATTTTACCTGCAAAACGGGGGCTACTATTTTGCCATTAGCGATTATGTAGACCTAACGGTTTTGGGGGATTACTACACCAACGGCAGTTACGGCCTGCGAATGGAATCTTCTTATGCCCTGCGGTACAGGTTTAGAGGGAACCTCAGTTTTAGATATGAGAAGCTGATAAACAGCGAAAGAGGCTTTCCCGATTTTTCTGAATCTACCATTTACAACCTTCGGTGGAACCACTCACAGGATTCAAAGGCTAATCCTTCCTCAAGGTTTTCGGCTTCCGTGAACCTTGGTAGTAGCGATTATTACCAGGCTTCCACCAATCAAATGAACACAGGTAACAGGTTGACCAACACCCTGAGTTCTTCGGTATCTTACTCAAAGACCTTTAATATTCAGCCACAAATCAACCTGAGTATTGCCGCTACCCACAACCAGAACACCAATACAGAAAAAATAAACATGACCCTGCCTACAGTGCAGGCAAGCATGGCCAGGGTCTACCCTTTCGAGCCAAAGGTAGGTGCCAAAAAAGGCATTATTGAGAACATAAATTTTCAGTATAATTTCAGGGGAGAAAACAGGTTTCAAACCACCGATTCCCTTTTCTTCAAGCCAGAGATGTTCGAAGATGCCATTTTAGGAGCGCAACACTCCATCCCGCTTACCACAAACTTTAAATTATTCAACTATTTAAGTGTTAGTGCCGGAACCAATTATACCGAATCATGGGTCTTCAGGACTTATGAAAGATCATATGATGAAGAAGCCCGAAGAGAAATTGTTGATACCGTGCGGGGCTTTGACTCGTTTCGCACCTACAACTTCAACACTAGTATAGGTACCACGATCTACGGAACCAAGAATTTCAGCGGAAAGGGGAAATACCAGGCTATTCGCCACGTAATGCGCCCCTCGATAAGCTATAACATCAATCCCGGGTTCGAACATTACTACGATGAATACATCATCCCGGAATCTGAAGGCCGCGAAGAGCGCGTGGTAGAATATTCCAGGTTCCAGGGCTCTTTATACGGGCCTCCCGGAAAGCTGTTTTCAAGCTCCATCGGCTTCTCTTTAAGCAACACATTTGAAGCTAAAGTAAAAGATTCTGCCGATGCCGAACCGAGAAAAGTAAAGCTGCTCAACAACCTGAACATAAGCACCTCTTACAACCTGGCTGGAGATTCCCTGAAGCTCTCCCCAATTAGCGTCCGTGGAAGTGTGCCGGTGATACAAAACAAACTGGACATCAACTTTGGGGCTAACCTCGACGTCTATGCACTCAACAATGAGAACCGCAGAATTGATAAGCTGAACATTCAAAACGGCGGAAGCCTTTTCAGGCTTACCAATGCCAATATGAGCTTCGGGTACTCATTCTCAAGCCGCGATTTTTCTGGCGGAAAAGAAAATGTGAACCGGCTTGAAAATCAAACTTTCAGAAATGGCGGGCGTCCAGATGACCTTTTTGGAAAGGATATGGACATTGATGGTTCTTTTTACGATGAACATGAAGCCGATATGGCTGAAGAAGAAGAGGAAGAAGAAAGTGAGAACAGCTGGTACAACTTTGACATACCATGGGATCTGAGACTGGCTTATACCCTCAACTACAGCAACAGTGCCCGGCAGAATGATATCTCTTCCCATTCGCTTATGTTCTCGGGAGACGTTGAACTCTCCCCAAAATGGACGGTGGGTGCCTCCTCGGGTTATGATTTTGTGAATACCGGATTCACGCATACACAACTCAGGTTTGGCCGCGACCTGGAAAGCTGGAGAATGACCTTTAGCTGGACGCCTTTTGGGGTCTACAAACAATGGAACTTTTTTATTGGGATCAAATCTTCCCTGTTGAGGGATATCAAGTACGAAAAGAGAAGGGAAAGAGACAGAAGATTATAATTCCTTATCTTTAACTTATGAAAAAAATAATCAAAACCAAAGATGCTCCCGCACCAATTGGAGCTTACAACCAGGCCGTTTTAAGCGGAAACACGCTGTACATTTCGGGCCAGATAGCCCTTAACCCTGTAAGCGGCGAATTACAACAGGAGACTATAGAAGAAGAAACCGAGCAGGTTATGCGAAACCTCAAAGCCATTCTCTCTGCAGCCGAAATGGATTTTGAGAATGTTGTAAAGAGCTCGATTTTTATTAGTGACATGAACAATTTTGGCCGTATCAACGCGGTATACTCTAAATATTTTGATGAAGAAACAGCACCGGCCCGTGAAACTGTCGAAGTTGCAAACCTTCCGAAGTTCGTGAATGTGGAAATAAGTATGATCGCCACAAAATAGCATCAGAATATCACACTAAATACAGAGGCGTCAAAAATGGACTAGCCCCCAAAAGTTGGACGGTTTATAATTAGATGTAATAGCTCCGATCTCGTCTGACAGTTAAGAGTTTTTTTAGGCATTTTGACTTTTGGAATAAACCTGATTTAGGGGCTCGTTTGGAGCCCCTTGACCATTCCAGTCGTCAGGCAAGTTATTCCTGACAGGTTGGTCTCCACCAGAGCCTGTTTCCGCTTTACCTGCCTTTAATAAAGGTACGAGTTTTTCCGATTGTAAATCCAGCATTTTTTCATCAGCCAAATGTTTGCTGTCGAGCAAAGTTTGCATCGGAGTTTTTCCAAAACAATGTTTTCCGGAGTGGGTTCTTTCATTGTTATAGTAGTTTAACCAATCATCCAGATCAGCTTGTATCTCCTCTATGGAGGTGTAGATCTTTTTCCTAAAGGTAATGGCGTAAAACTCATCCTGAATCGTCCTGTGGAAGCGTTCACAGATTCCGTTGGTTTGCGGGCTTTTAGCCTTGGTCTTTGTATGATCTATATCCTCGATAGCCAGGTAAAGTTGATATTCGTGGTGCTCTCTATGGCCACAGAATTCTGTGCCTCTATCGCTTAATATTCTTAAAAGTCGCAGGTCTTGCTCTTCGTAGAAGGGTAACACCCGATCATTTAGCATATCAGCAGCTACAAGAGCATTTTTACGATCATAAAGTTTAGCATGGGCTACTTTGCAATACGTGTCAATGAATGTTTGCTGATAGATTCTTCCAACTCCTTTGATGGTTCCTACATAATAGGTATCCTGAGCTCCAAGATAGCCGGGGTGGTGGGTTTCTATTTCTCCATGGGCTTTCTTTTCTTCTTTCGCTTTCTCCAAGGCATTTAGTTGAGCATCAGTCAACACCAGTCCATCCTGGGCCATTCTGGCTTCTAAGTACTTCAGCCTTTTTTTAAAAGTCTCCAGATCATTGCGTAACCATACACATCGAACACCTGCTGGTGAGATAAAAATTCCTTTCTTTTTGAGTTCATTGGAAGCGCGAAGTTGTCCAAAAGCAGGATAATCAAAAGCAATCTGGATTGCTGCTTTTTCTGTTTCTTCTTCAATCCTATTCTTAAGATTTGGCCTTCTTCTATTGAGCTCTCGTAGTGCTAACTCACCTCCCTGGTCATAAAGTTCTTTAAAGCGGTAAAAACTATCCCTGCTATAACCAAAGAGTTTACAAGCCTGGGACACGTTTCCTAATTGTTCTGCTAACTGTAATAAACCTACTTTAGATTTAATTACCTTTGCTTCTGTATTCATTCTGACAGTTTTAAGGGTTAATGTTTTTTGTTTCAACTCTTTAAATATAATCCTTAACTGTCAGATTTTATCGTGTCTATTTCAAATTAGATTAAATTTTCTACGTGAGCTCGATATTGTATCGGGCTCATTCCATTTAGGTTTAGTCTTATTCTGTCATAATTGTAGTATTTTATATAATCTTTTATATCCTGCTTTAGTTGATCTACAGTGTTATATTGATTTAGGTAATACAGCTCAGATTTTAGAGTTCCAAAGAAGTTTTCTGCCACGGCATTGTCTAAACAGTTTCCTTTTCTCGACATGCTTTGGGTGATGTTCTTTTTCTGTAGGGTCTTTTGATATTGCTTCATTTGATACTGCCATCCTTGGTCAGAATGAAGAATAAGCCCCTGTTTTTCCTGTTTGCTACACTTATTAATCATATCCATTACCTGTTTAAAATTAGGTCTCTCAGAGATGGTAAAGCTTAGGACTTCTCCATTGAAGAGATCTATAATAGGTGATAAATAAAGCTTTTTGTCTTTGACTTTGAACTCTGTAACATCAGTTGCCCATTTTAGGTTAGGTCTATCGGCTTTAAAATTTTGCTTTAACAAGTTAGCCGCTATTTTCCCTTGGTTTCCTCTGTAGGAAGTATATTTCTTGACCCTTATCAAACTGCTGATCCCTAGCTCCTGCATGAGCTTAAACACAGTCTTGTGATTCACTACATAGCCTTTGTTCTTCAGAGTTAACTGGATTCTCCTGTACCCATAGCGTCCCTTGTGTAGATCATATATAGATCTGATTTCTTTACGAAGAACCTCATACTTATCCTGTTTACTGGCCTTTAAGTGATAGTAAAAGGTACTACGTGCCATCCCGGCATGCTTTAGTAGTTTTTCTAGCGCATGCTCTTGCCTTAATTCCTGGATGATTTGCGTTTTTCTTCTTTCTCTTTTTCTGATTGAACTAAGGCATGAAGCTTTTTTAGATAAGCATTTTCTGCTTTAAGATCAGCTAACTCATCCAAAAGTTGCTCCTCTCTGGTCATAGGTTTTTTGGGCTTTCTAGGCATAGATTTAATTCTTCCTCTATTTTCTATTGATAAACCTTCCCGCCCTTTCTCATTATAAACCTTTACCCATTTCACTAAAGTTTCCGAAGAAGGAATCTTAAAGAGCACACAAGTCTGCTGAAAAGATAAAGAATTCTCTTTCATCTTTTGTATCACCTTTACCTTAAATTTTGGAGAATATTTGTTTCTAATTGGCTTCAGTCCTTTTGACCCATGAGCTCTGTAAAAGGAAACCCATCTTCGAACCATTGATTCACCCAGGTTGTACTTGAAGCTAACAGCATAGGCTGATAAACCTTCATTTACCACTTCTTTGACTACCGCCTTTTTAAAGTTGTAATCGTGTTTGATTTTTCTACTCATAAAAATGCCCCCAATAAAGTGTCTAACTTTTTGGGGGCACTCTAAAAATGGCATTTTTGACGCCTCTGTATTTAGTTAGAATTCATCGGCTCCCGGGAATTTGATATAATCTGGCGCCAGACTTTTCTTTTCTTCTACCGGTCCTTCCACCTCTTCTTCTTTTAGTCCCGAAGTTGATAATTGCGTATCTACGATTTTCCGAAGCAATTCTTTAAAAGTATCAAAATCTACCTGGTAAGACAGCCCCACGCCCTGCGTAAAGCCCAGTTCTTCTCCCAGGTACTGGATGTTGTTCTCGCGGTTAAAGATCTTTGCCCGCAGGTTGCCTTCTTCATTCAGCAGGAATTCTATTTCCAGGTTCCCAACAATTACCGTCTCTGTAACACCGCCTACCGGCACCCCAACCTGCCCGTTGATAAGCACCCTTTCACTAATTTGGGTAGAAAGGGTTACCCCAAACCTGTCGGCCATCGATTGTTCAGGGGTACGCACCCCCTGTTCATAGTTAAGCCCCACCTGAAAAGTGCCCGATTCATCTGAAAGCAGATTATTGAAGAAACCCGAAGCACTTTCAAAAAGGTTTCCTGCCCAGAGGCTTCCGGGGCTTCCGGCCAAAACATTTTCAGTATAAAACTGCCCCAGTGTAATTAAGGAAAACGCCTGGATTTCGGTATTTGTACTGGTCTCAATCTTGTATTCCAGCTCAGAACGCACTGCCGAAGCCACATTCGGGTATTCGAGGTCAAAAGAGATATCTGGCTGCAAAAGTTCCCCTTCAAGGTTGATCACCACATCTACGGGAATCCTTCGGCTAATCCCCGGGTTATCAAGAACAATGGCTGGATTGGCATGGGCTTCATAAACCGCACTAATATTGAGGTCGGCCAGGGCGGGGTTCCCATTCCAGTTGATACTTCCCCCCGGCCGCACCTGGAACCTTTTCTGAAGTGCACCGTAATTAAAGATATATTCTCCCGTATTCGCAATAAAGTCACCCCACATATTGAATTTTCCGAGGGTATTGATCTCGATCAAGAGGGTTCCGGCACCTCTCCCGCGCAAAATGCTTCCGTCTATATCAAGTTCTACAAGCGCATCATTGGTAACATCGAGATCAAAATTGAGCTCCAGCCCTTTCACTTCCTCAAACTCCAGCTCCTCTCCTGCCAGGCGTGCCGCTTTTTCTTCGGGGCTTAAAAAATGAATAAAAGAATTGTCGCCAATGCTTTCTGAATCGCTAATTGGGATCTTGAACACTGTTCCCCGCCGGGTTGCGCCTATCACATCAATGACAAGTTCTGAAGTTGGGCCGTAAATAGATGCATTTCCGCCAATAAATCCGGTTCCGTAATAAAGCGCTTCCTCATCGTATTCGGTATCGAGCACCAGAAGCCGGTCTGTAGAAATATTAAGCCCCAGCACCCAGCTGCTAAAATTCTGATGAGAAATGCTACCGTCTAGCACGCCGGTAGTATTGTAGCGGGTATCAGTAATGTTTATTTCATCAAAATTGAATTGCTGCTCGCTCAGGTTGACCACGGCACCTTCCTCAAAAGCATAATCTACCTCCAGGTAAGGTATGGATAAGCCTGCATTGTTCAGAAACAACCTGCCCTCAATATCGGGGTTTTTGTAATTTCCGGTTACATCGGCATCCCCCGATACCAAACCCCTAATATTGCTGATCACATCCTTCCCCAGCGGACTAAAAGCCGATAAATCGAAGTTCTTTAGATCTACCTCCAGGTCGATCTCGGGATAATCTCCCTCCACGACTATCTCCCCAATCGCCGATAAAGATTCCAGCCCCTCATTGCGCAGGGTGGAGTTGACGTTATAGAAGCTCAGGTCTCTGTTCCCCATCACATCAAGATTGAGCACGCCCAGCATTTGATTGTTAATGGTAAGGTCTTCAATGGTAAGGGAAGTGTTTGGGTAGTAAGCGCCATCCTGCTGCAGCACGCTTAAAGAACCATTAACAATTCCTCCCATTTCGAGATTATTTATTTCCGGGGTAATTTTATAAAGGTCAACCTGGTCAAATTCGAGTTGAAAATCCTTGTATGTAGAATCGCGCATTTGCCCCGAGAGCCTTATTTCCTCATTTTCATGGCTAAGCACCAGGGAATCGATCCTGATATTTTTTAAACCTTCGGAAAAAATCACCCGGTTAGAGCTGTTCCCCTCTTCATTGAGGTGCCATACACTTTCCTTGAATTTAACATCAGAACGTTGCAGCCCAACCACCGAATTATTGTTCTCATTAATGGTGTGGTACAGGTTTATATTGAACTGGTCATTGCTCCTGGGCCCGCCTTTAAATTCTGAACGCATATAAAGTGTGTCGTTCAGGGTAACGTTAATGAGGTTAAAATCTTTGATGTTGTAAAAACCGGTGGCCACGCTGTCAATCTCAATGAAAGTATTAAAAAGCGGGTTTGAGTTGTCAACCTGCACATTTACCTGGTCAAAAAGATTATTAAAGGCTTCAATTTTTGGAGAGCGAAAAGCCAGGCGGAAATCAGATTCATCAGATTCCACACTTCCGCGGATGAAAGTGTTGGGTGCCAGCGTAATTTCGGGATAAAACACCTCCACGATCTTGTTGTAGATATCAAAATCGAAATTGAGGTATTGATTTGTGGTGATCTTATTGGGGCGGTAATTGGTATAAAGGCTCCCCACGGCGTTCTCTACCATCGCCGGTACTTCAGTCACATCAAAAACCCCTTCTATGGTTCCGTTTATAACATCGGGCGAATGGATCTCAATTGTCCGCACGGGCCCGTTAAAACTGGAAGTGATATTAAGATCCCTGAACATGTAGGTATCGTTCTCATTTTGGTAGGAAGTATTCAGAAGATAAATTTCCCCTTCAAAATTATTGAGGTTGGTGCCCTCCATGTTCATGATCACATCTCCCTGAAAGACCGAAATACTGTCCCGCTGCACCAAATTCATGGCCGAAAGATTGGCATGGGCAACAGAAGCCTCAAAATCATAGATATTTGTCGCAGCCGAAAAATCTGCGAGTCCGTTGAATTCCATTTGAAGGTTCGGGTCTCGTGAGATCAGGTTCCCGTTGAACAGCGGAGCTTTTAAAGTACCCCGCAACTTGAGGTCATTGTAGGCGTAATTTTTAAAGACCAGGCGGGAAATACTTCCCTGTACCTGTGTGTTAAGTGTTTTGGTAGTAAAACCCCGCCCGTCAAAAGTGACATTAAAAGAGGTCGTTCCCAGGTCTTTGACGTTGGCCAGTCGCCCCACGTCAAAGCTTTTTGCGATGAGCTGACCTTCATAAGCAGTTAAGCCCGGCTCCTTAAAGCCGTTCATTTCAAGGTCTACAAGTGCCGTACCCAGTTGGGAAAACAAGGTGGCTTGGGTGATCAGGGAATTTTCAGAAACAAAGATCTCCCCCTCCAGCTGCACGTTGCCAAGCTCCCTGAGTTCTTCAGGCAGTTTTCCCTGCAGCAACCCGGGTAAAAGGTGAATTAGATCGTAGTAATTCGTTGAAAGGTTGGTAAGGGCCCCATCCAGAGAAAACTCGTTCTCTTTTGCCGACAATGGATTCCTGATTTCCAGATCCCCTTCGAGCCTGGTCCTGTCCAGCCCCGTCATTTCAAGATCTGAAAGCTTAAAATCGTTTAAAGTTCCTTCAAGTACGGTAGAGAAATGTATCTCTTCATCACTTCCGAATTTATCATAGAAGGGCTGCAAATCGTTTGTAGACACCGTAGATGGCCTGAAAACCGCATTTACCGGCACCTTGTTTATGAAACCGGCAAAACCATTGGTGATATCAAAACGAATATCGGAATCTACCTGCGAGTATGGGGTTTCTATCTTTAGTGCCTCCAAAGCCATTTCTTCGGAAGTATAACTGAAATCTGTGCTAAGGTCATTAATACGGAAGCCCCTGTTTTCGAATCCCGAAAGCCTTTCAATATCTACATATACATCTGAATTTTCTACCAGGAGATCACTTGCCAAAATATTAAGCTCATCCAGTTTGACCACTTCCGGGTAATTGAGGTTCTCGTTTATATAACTAAATCCGCCGTCAACAACTTCCAGCCGGTTAACTGCCAGCACAAAGGAAGAGCTTTCCTTCTTTTTCTGGCTTTTAAGCTTTTTCAGGAAAACATTCAGGTTATCGCGCTCTTCCCCTTCATACACCTTCATGTCCATGCTAAGTCCCGTGGCCATGGTAGCTCCAAAAACAGGATTGTTGTTGTAAATACTCTTAAGGCTGGTTGCCGCAGTTCTTATTTTTTCAGCATAAATAAGCGTGTCCTGGTGATGGTCCAGAATAAGCACATCCTGCAATTTTAGTTTCCCGCTGTAGGTAAGCCCAATCCGGCCAACACTAATATCAACATTCTTTGATTCCCTCAAAGAATCTGTTAGCTTTCGGGCAACAAAAGTCTGTACCGAGGGAATAGAAAATACGATCAACAAAATGATGAAAAGCAGCAGCAACGCGAGCAGCGTTTTACCCAGTATTTTCCAGAATTTTCTGATAGATATTTTAGTTATAACTTTGCGAGCAATATTAACAATTTTCGGGCCTAAAAGCTAAGGATGACAACACAAAATATTTACATACTCGGCATTGAATCTTCCTGTGACGACACGGCTTCGGCCGTATTGCACAACGGAAAAATACTTTCGAATGTTGTGGCAACCCAGGAAGTTCATCAAAAATACGGAGGCGTGGTGCCCGAACTTGCTTCACGGGCCCACCAGCAAAATATTGTACCGGTAATTCATGAAGCGCTTTCGCGCGCCGGGGTGAGCAAAGAAGAACTTTCGGCTGTTGCCTTTACCCGTGGTCCCGGCTTGATGGGCTCCCTCCTGGTGGGCACTTCTTTTGCAAAATCGCTGTCGCTGGGGCTGGGCATTCCGCTTCTTGACGTAAACCACATGCAGGCGCACATCCTTGCCCACTTTATTGATGAGGAAAATTACCAGAAGCCAAATTTCCCATTTCTCGCGCTGACCATTAGCGGTGGCCATACGCAAATCGTAAAAGTGAGCGATTACTTTAAAATGGAAGTAATTGGCGAAACTTTAGACGATGCCGTGGGAGAGGCTTTTGATAAAAGTGCTAAGATCCTGGGCCTGCCCTATCCCGGCGGGCCACTGGTAGACAAAAAGGCACAAGCGGGTAACCCAAAGGCTTTCCCCTTTCCCAAACCTAAAGTTGATGGGTTAAACTTCAGCTTCAGCGGATTAAAAACATCCATTCTGTATTTTATTCAGAAACAGCTGAAAGAAAATCCGAAGTTCATTGAAGAAAACCTGGAAGATATTTGTGCGTCCATTCAGCATACCATCATCGGGATCCTGATGGACAAGCTCAAAAAAGCGGTAAAACAAACCGGGATCAAGGAAATTGCCATTGCCGGCGGCGTATCGGCCAACAGCGGTATAAGAAAAACCCTGCACGAGGCCCAGGCAAAATACGGCTGGAAGACCTATATTCCGAAGTTTGAATACACCACAGATAACGCAGCGATGATCGCCATTGCGGGGCATTATAAATTTATTTCTGAAGACTTTGCAAACATGGGCGTAACTGCCAAGGCAAGAATTAAAATGTAAACCATGCAGCTATTTTTTCATCCTGAAGTATCTGAAAACGATAAAGAAGTACATTTTTCCAGGGAAGAAAGCAAACATATTGTAAAGGTGCTGCGCAAGCGCGAGGGTGACCGGCTGCACCTCACCAACGGGAAAGGCTGGATCTTTGAAACCGAAGTAAGCCTCGCCGAACCCAATAACTGCTCTGCCAGGATCTTAAAAAGCGAGAAAGAAGCCCCGCCTTCTTATCATTTGCACCTGGCCGTTGCCCCTACCAAGATGAACGACAGGTACGAGTGGTTCCTGGAAAAAGCAACAGAAATTGGTATTCAGGAGATCACCCCGGTCATTTGCGACCACAGCGAGCGAAAGGTGGTAAAGCATGAACGTTTTCAAAGGGTGATGCAGAGCGCCTTAAAACAGTCATTACACACCAGGTTTCCCGTGTTGCACGAACCTGTGGGGCTTAAAGAGTTTTTGGAGAAAGCACATTCAGGCGCGAAGTTCATAGCGCATTGCGAAGACTCCCAACCCAGGAAGTTACTATCTAAATGTCTCAAAAAGGGCATTTCGGCCACAGTTCTTATAGGGCCCGAAGGAGATTTTTCAGAAGAAGAGATATCTCTCGCCTTAAAAGCCGGGTGGCAGCCTGTAAGCCTTGGCAACAGCAGGCTGAGGACCGAAACTGCCGCAGTGGTTGCCTGCCATACCGCGGCTTTGATCAACGAAGAAGAATAAAGCTCTTTTTTGCTATTTTAGAAACATGAAGAAACTGCTGGTATTTTTCCTGATTTTTACCACCGCCCATGTGCTGCAGGCGCAACAGGTGGCAGTGTTAAAATATGGCGGCGGGGGCGACTGGTACGGCAATCCCACAGCGCTTCCCAATCTCATTGAATTTTGTAACCAGCATATCAATACTTCCATTGATCTTTCGCCACAGCCCGTAGAACCCGGCAGTACAGATATTTTTCAGTATCCGTTTGTACACATGACCGGGCATGGCAATGTGTATTTTACTCCGGAAGATGCCCAAAACCTTCGGGATTACCTTTTAGGTGGTGGTTTTCTGCATATTGACGACAACTACGGCATGAACGAATTTATTCGCCGGGAGCTCAAAAAGGTATTTCCCGACAAAGAACTGGAAGAACTCCCGGCTTCACACCCCATATTTTCTTCTGCTTTTAACTTCCCCAACGGTTTGCCCAAGATTCACGAACACGACGGATTGCGCCCACAGGCCTTCGGAATTTTTGAAAACGACCGGCTCCTGTGCATTTTTACCTTTGAAAGTGACCTGGGCGATGGCTGGGAAGATCAACAGGTGCACAACGATGCGCAAGAAGTACGGCTTAAAGCACTTCAAATGGGCGCCAATATTGTTAAATTTGCTTTTTCAAATTAATGCAGGCCACCCACCACACCACCCCTTTTCAGAAAAAACAATTCCCGATTGTGCTGGTTTTAGACGCCATAACGAGTCCGGCGAACATTGGGAGTTTTTTCAGGCTGGGCGATGCCTTTGGGATTGAAAAAATGCTAATTTGTGAATCTTCAGCAGACCTGCAAAGCAACCGGTTAAAAAGAACGGCAAGAGCCACTATCAAAAACGTCACTTTTGAAGAACGCGAAAATTCCGAAGCAGCCTGCAGGGAGTTAAAGGCAGCAGGCTATAAAATCGTGGCTATAGAAGTGGCTTCAGAAAGCATCCCTATTGAAAAATGCCATTTTAGGGCCGAAGATAAAATTGCCCTGGTGCTGGGAAATGAACGCCTCGGAATAAAAAAGGAACTCCTCGAATTGGCCGATAACCTGCTGCATATTAACATGTTTGGCGAGAACAGCAGCATGAATGTCACCCATGCCGCGGCCATTGCGCTTTTTGAAATCACAAAAAGGCTGCAGCCAGTTCCTTGAGAAATAATATATTTACCACGTGAACGAAAAAGAGCTTTCCTACGGTATACTTCGTGCCATTGCCATTATCCTGGGAGTGGCTTTTCTTCTTTATTTCCTGTACCTCATACAATCGGTGCTGGTGTACATTGCCATTGCAGGCGTGATCTCGCTGGTGGGACGCCCTGTTGTGCTGTTCCTTAAAAACCATCTCAAACTGCCCAACAAGGTCGCCGTGGTGATCGTTTTACTGCTGGTGCTGTCGAGTTTTATTGGTTTGATCACCATTTTTATTCCAATCGTGGTAGAACAGAGCAAGAACCTGGGGCAAATAGACATGGATGCCTTTACCCGTGACCTCAATGAGCTTAACAACCAGATCAACAACTATCTGGGGGTTGACGAGATCAATATTATTGAAGGAATCAAACAAACCGAATTTGTCAGGAACTTTGACCTCACCACCATTCCGCGCTACCTCAATAGTTTCTTCGGAATTTTGGGAGCCGGCATCATTGCTGTATTTTCCATCATTTTTATCTCCTTCTTTTTTCTGAAGGACAGCCGTCTCATGCTCAACAGCATCCTGGTATTTGCAAACCGGGGGCACGAAGACAAGTTTCAGAGGGTTTTCAACAAGATCAAAGTTTTGCTATCACGCTATTTCGTTGGGCTTACCATGCAAATCACAGTGCTGTTCATTTTGTACAGCATTCTGCTGTCCCTGTTCGAGATCAACAACCCCATTGCGATTGCATTTATATGTGCATTTCTGAATATCGTTCCCTACCTGGGGCCCATCATTGCCGGAATCTTAGTTTCACTATTCGTGATTTCAAGCAACCTGGGGGCCGATTTCCAAACCATCATTCTGCCACAGCTCATGTACGTAATGGCGGGTTACCTGGTTTGCCAGCTGATCGATAATTTCATCAATCAGCCGCTAATCTTTGGAGCCAGCGTGCGTTCCCATCCGCTCGAGATCTTCCTGGTGATCCTCATTGCAGGACTTACTTCCGGGATTCTTGGAATGGTGGTCGCGGTTCCATTTTACACCGCGATCAAGGTAATTGCCAAAGAATCTCTAAGCGAATACAAGATCGTAAAACGATTAACGCGGGATCTCTAATTGAATCGGGCGCTTTTAAATAGCGAAGTTCAGGAGTTTCTCGAAGAACAATACAAGACTGAAGTGTCAAAAATGGCATTTCGGGGCAGCCCTTTTGAAGGCATTTCCACGCAGGAACTTTTAGTGCAGCTGTCGGGCAAGAAAAAAGCAGAAAAAAAATTACCGCTGTGGTTTGGTACACGAGGCATCATTTACCCGCCAAACCTCAATTTAGAGCAGACCTCTTCTGAAGTTACCGCCAAATATAAAGCTTCGCTGGTGGCAGGAGCGAGTCTGGCCGATCTTACCGGCGGGTTTGGGATAGACAGCTACTATTTTTCAGAAAAAATTGAAAAAGTGCAGCATTTGGAACTTAATCCTGAACTTCAGGAAATTGCGGAACATAATTTTGAAGTCTTAGGTGCCAAAAATGTCATTTCTGAAGCCTGTGACGCGCTGAATTTTCTAAAAAATACATCGGAAAGATTCGACTGGGTCTACATTGATCCTTCCCGAAGGGATGAGGCCGGCGGAAGAGTTTTTTTTCTATCCGATTGTTTGCCCAACGTGCCCGAAAACCTCGATATTTTGCAGGAAAAAGCCGAAAATATCCTCATCAAGACCTCTCCCCTGCTCGATTTGCAGGCAGGGCTCAACGAACTGGAAAATGTTCGGGAAATACACGTGGTCGCGGTAGATAATGATGTAAAAGAGCTGCTCTGGGTTCTAAATAAAAATGCTTCGGAAGGAATTGAGATCAAAACTGTAAATTTTCAGAAGAAGGAAAAACAGGTCTTTAACGGCATTTTTGGGGGTAATCCCCCTGAAAATTACAGCGAACCGAAAAACTTCCTTTTTGAACCCAACGCGGCAATCATGAAAAGTGGCCTTTTTGGGAGGCTTGGGAATGAACTTGGCCTGGAAAAACTTCATCCCAATAGCCAGCTTTACACCAGTGATGCCCCTGTAAATTTCCCCGGAAGGAGGTTCAAGGTCCTGCAAATATTGCCTTTCAGGAAAAAACAGCTGAAAAAGGACCTTCAGCTTAAAAAAGCGAACATCACCACCCGTAATTTCCCTGAAAGTGTGGCAGAGCTTCGGAAAATTTTAAAAATCAAAGAAGGCGGGGAATCCTACCTGTTTTTCACCACCCTGCAAAACGAAGAAAAAGTGGTGCTGCTGTGTCAAAAAAGCTGAACATTCGGTTATTCCAGCGGCAGCTTGTTAGAAACTGTCTTTTTGGATTCCTTTGATTTACCAGATTTTAACTTCCGCAGAAAGTTGCGCGGGGCAATATAAAAAAGCTTCATGAATACGAAACCAATATTCAGCAGGGTTATTCGTGCCACGTCCTGCCATGGCCTAAAATGGGTCACGCGCTCATTGGGGTCATAGAGCACTTTTACGGGAAGGTTGATCACCCTGACGCCTGTCCATGCAGCTTTCACAATAACCTCAATTTCAAGTTCAAAACGGGAAGTGAAAAGGTTCAGTG
The DNA here is from genome assembly GCF_026109735.1 of Salinimicrobium tongyeongense. Lineage (NCBI taxonomy): Bacteria > Pseudomonadati > Bacteroidota > Flavobacteriia > Flavobacteriales > Flavobacteriaceae > Salinimicrobium > Salinimicrobium tongyeongense. The sequence continues at coordinate 3,373,362 of NZ_CP069620.1, forward strand.
AATTTACCTGCTTCAACGGGTAAAGCCTGTAACCGCACTGGGTATCCTGCAACTTCACCCCTGTTTCTACCCAATACCAAAAACTGGAAAACCTGTTGCCAATACTGCTTTTATCGGGAACAGAAGGATCGTCCATCTTACGGGCACCAATGACCAGCAGCTCAGGATCTTCAGGAAGGCGTTTTTCAAGGGCATTGAGAAAAACCTGGAGATCATCGGGAAAATGCTGCCCATCGGAATCCATTGAAACAGCATACTCGTACCCCAGGCGGGCAGCTTCCTTAAAGCCTTCTTTAAGCGCATTGCCCTTGCCTTTGTTCACCGGAATATGAACCACTTTGAGGAATGGGAAATTTTTTAGGATTTTAGCGGTACCATCGGTAGAGCCGTCATTGATCACGATGATATTCCTGGTGTAGGTGTGCACATCATCTATCACCCGTTGCAGGGTCTTGTGATTATTGTAGGTAGGAATGAGCACACAACACTGAAGCGCATCAAATCTGGACTGGTATAAAGGCGGATGGGTCAAAAAATGAGTTTGTTATAAATTTAATAAACTTTGGGGCTTAATTTTACAAGGTGGGCAAAAATAGCAAAAGAAACGAGTTTTTCTGCATTGAAAACAAGCTTCCCGGAAAGAGCCTGAAGGGCCGAACAAGCCTCCAAAAATCCCATTTTTAAGAAGTGATTTTCCTTCGGCTCCTGCCGTAAAATATCTCAAAACGAAAAGTTCGGGGCAAAAACCTCCGGTTTTATCTTTATTTCAGCATTAAATACTGCGGAAACAGCTTCAGTAAAAATCGTACAACAGCTGAAGTTAAGTCATAAAGCAATTATCATCTTCTATCACTCATCTTTAAAGAGAATGGTATAGCTCAGATATATGCCCACCACTGCTGCCAGCAGGAAGAACAGGATGGCAAAACCCGGATACCCAAAAATCATAAAAGACGACGGAACCTGCATTAGCATTGCTGCCCCCACAATCATGGAGGCTATGATGAGGCCGAGGGTGATCCTGTTTGCCACTTTTTGGAAGCCATCGGTCAGGCGTTTTTCATCAATCGCATCTATTTTGAGCCGGAATTCATTTTTGGCCAGGTTTTCTGTGATTTTATCAAACCTGTCGGGCAGGTTTTCTACCAGTTTTTTGGAATCGAGCAAAAGTGAGAAGACCTCTTCAGGCTTTAGTTCATTCAGCATTTTATTCTGAAGCAGCTTGTTCATGTACCGCCTCACTGCTTCCCTCAGGTCGTACTCGGGGGCCAGAAATGCGATAATCTGATCCATATTTAGCAAGATTTTTCCGAGGATATTCACCTCTACCGGAAGGTGGATACCGTTCATGGCGGCACTGCGGTTCATCTGGATCAACAATTTCCCGGTTTGCATATCCTGTGCGGTGCTGTTGCTACTTTCCTGCACCATGATGCTTATTTGCCGCCTGAATTCTTTCTCGGTAGCCTGTTCGGTGATTTGGCTCATGTTAAGCAGAATATCAGCAATCTCTTCCCCGTCATTCTTGCTAAGGCCCAGCAGCAACCGAAGCAGGTAATCTTTCATCTTTTTGGAGAACTGGGCGACCATCCCGAGGTCTATGAGGGCGATTTTGTCATTTTCCAGGAGATGAACATTGCCCGGGTGAGGATCTGCATGCACAAAGCCATCGGAGACTATTTGCTTTAGGTAAGCTTCAATAAAATCATCGACCAGGGCCGTATAATCATTTTCCGTTTTTTTAAGGGGAGAAATGCTGGTGACCTTCTTCCCTTTCACGTACTCCATGGTGAGCACACGAGAGGTGGTGTAATCGGGAATAGGCTGAGGCACTATTAACCTACGGTACTCTTTAAGGTTTATGCCAAGGGTGACCAGATTGTTGGCTTCCCTTAAATAATCGAGCTCATGAAGCATGATGCGCCTTAGCTCTCCCAGAACATCACTGAAGCCGTACTTTTTACCGACTTCGGTATGTTTTACAGCCAGGGCCGACATTTCTTCAAGCGTATTGAGGTCTTCCATGAACTTCTGCCTGATTCCCGGCCTTTGCACTTTCACAGCAACTGTTTTGCCCGACCTGAGTTCGGCACGGTGTACCTGCCCTATGGAGGCACTGGCAAGCGGTTCTTCCTCGAAAAAATTGAAAGCTTTGGATATTTTATTTCCCAACTCCCCTTCTACGATCTCCCTTACCTCTTCAAAAGAAATGGTGGAAAGATCATCCTGCAGGGAAGCAAGAGCCTCCAGATACCTGTCGGGCAAAAGGTCAGGTCGGGTAGACAGCAACTGGCCCAGTTTGACATACGTTGGTCCCATTTGCTTAAGATCTTCAACCAGTTCTTCGGGAGATTGTTCGTAGTCTTTGAAAGTGCGTGCCGTTTCTTCTTCCATTGCATTTGAGGCGGTTTCATTTAAGAGATCGCTGTTCCAGTACTTCAGCATAAAGCCCAGAAACTTCTGGTAACGCTCGAGATTATCGGGGAGAATAGACATAAAAGCGAATTAATTTCAGCAAAATATGATCAATTTGCTTAGTTCTGTTTAAAAATAGGATATTAAATTCCGCTCAAGAACCCTTTTTAAAATATTTTAACTGTGAAACCTTTCAACAGCTGAAAAGATTGAGGGAATGATTTAAAATATCATGAAGAAGAAGATTTTTATGGTTCACAACCTACTGACAGAAAATCAATTATAAATTTTACCGATTTCAGGGAGCAAAAAAGCTAAAAAAGGTTTGCACAAAAGTATCTGAAAACATACATTTGCAACCGCAAAATATTTGCAAGTTCATTTACAAAGGAGAGTTGCCAGAGTGGTTAATGGAGCAGTTTGCTAAACTGTCGACGAGCAATTGTCGCGTGAGTTCGAATCTCACACTCTCCGCTAAGAGATTCAAAATTTAAAGTTCAAGATTCAAGGTTTTTAAATTGAAACTTGATTTTTAGTTTAATGAAATTTATCAGCGTCAGCTGATATTCGGAATGTAGTCCGTCGTCAAATTTCTTTGGTAAATTTGCTCAGGATGAACTCCGCCCGGTTATCGCGCCTGTTTTGGAGGATACTTGGAATTTTAAATATTGAATTTTGAATAACAGCTTTAGCTGTTAATTCGGGGTGTAGCGTAGCCCGGTTATCGCGCCTGCTTTGGGAGCAGGAGGCCGCAGGTTCGAATCCTGCCACCCCGACTTTTGTTGTGTCAAACAACATTAAATAATACCTAATTAAATGATTTTCAGTACTTTAATAAAACTGAAGATCATTTTTTTTTGTTTGATATTGGCCAAAATGAGGCCTATTCGGTTACCTAATCGGTTACTTATTTTTTCTTACCTTCCTGTAGTTTAGGGGCTTTAGAGCGATTTGATTTTTTAAAAATGTAAAATCGGTTACCTAAAATGCAGTTCATGAAATCAAAACCCACTTTTCGTATTCTTTTTTGGCTGAATAAGGCCAAGAGTAAAAATAATCGGTTACCTATCTATGCTCGGGTAACCGTAAATGGTAAAAGAGCTGAAATTAGTTTGGCCAGGGAATGCAATATTGAAGCCTGGGATGAACGAGCTCACCGGGTAAAAGGAAGAAGTTCTGAAGCTACAGTCTTAAACAACTATTTAGATGCTAAGTATTCCAAATTACTCCAGTGTTATGAAGATCTGATAAAAGAAGATAAGGTTATTACAGCCCAGGCGATCAAATCGAGGTTTCTTGGTTCTGATGCTACCTACAAGTCCCTTAAAGATGTCATTGAACACCATAAAACAACCATGGGTGATATTCTTAAACATGGAACCTTAAAAAATTACGGAGCCACTGAAAAGTATCTAATTGAATATCTGTTGAAAGAGCATAAGACTACCGATATCTATCTGAAAAACATCTCTTATCAATTTGTTACAGGTTTCGATAAATTCCTTCGGAGGCAAAAGGATAAAAACGGTCGAAAACAGCTAAGCAACAATGGAATAATGAAGCACCTGGAACGATTTAAAAAGCTGACCAATCTTTCTATCAAACTAGGGTGGCTTGAAAAGGATCCTTTCCGGGATTACAAAATGAAGTTTGAAAAATTTGATCGTGCTTATCTTAATCAAAGAGAACTAAAATTTATTGAGGAGACACGATTCACACGCGATACCCTGGAGACAACAAAAAGTATTTTTCTTTTTGCCTGCTATACCGGCTTATCCTACATAGACGTAAAAAATCTCACTATTGATAATCTGATCCAGGGAGTTAATGGAAAAGACTGGATCTACTGCAGACGAGAAAAGAGCCAAACTCCAATGAAAATTCCCTTACTAGAAAAAGCCCGGGAAATTTTACAGAAATATCAGGATCCGGTATCAGAGTTTCTTCTTCCGGTTTACAGCAATCAGAAAACGAATAATTATTTAAAAGAAATTGCCAGTCAATGCAAGATCCCGAAAAAATTAAGTTTCCACGTAGCCAGGCACACTTTTGCAACCACCATTACACTTTCTAATGGCGTACCTATAGAAACCGTTTCCAAGCTCCTGGGCCACTCCAAATTATCTACAACACAAATTTATGCACGTGTGATTGATCAGAAGATAGGAGAGGACATGGACCTTCTGCAGTCCAAACTTTCTTAAAAACCCTTCGGGCTAAAAAAAAAGAAATTATTTGCTGTTGAAAAAGAAAAAGCGAGCGAAGCGCTGCAAGCTCAAATCTACCGAACTAATACTATGTTGTGAGGCAAAAATGAATCCCTGCAAATCTTTTTTACTAAAAAATAGGCCCTTTTAAAGGGTTCACAGAACATTTGACGAAAATTGGCATTAAGATCTGTTTGTACATTTTAATGAACTACCGAAAACAAAGGGGGAAGAGCCTTGCAACATCGCTCCGCGTGTTGCCGTCTTGCTTTCTCCCCCATAATCTTTAATATCTGCAAAAGAGAATCATATTTTATAAGCAGCCTTAAATAAAAATGTCCTTGGCTGAATATAAATCCGCTGGTCAGTAATTAAAAATTCATTAAAGGTGTTGGAGTTCCTGTAATGTACATTAAAGATATTCTTCACATCTATTTCAAAACTCCAGGGATTGTCTTCTTTGTTATAGAACAAGGAGGCATTGCCTATCTGAAACCTATTCACCTGGTTGTTACCTTCATTTTCATAGTAGTTATAGGAATAATCTGCCTTTAAAATAAAATCATTTAGGAAGTCGTAATCCAGATTTGCATAAGGGCTGATCTGAGTAAAATGATTGCTGAAATTATCTGATTTAAAGTTGTTAAAATCCTGACTGTAACCCAGCTCCAAATTGGGCAGCTTTCTAAATCTTGTCTCCCCTTTTACCGCATAGCTGTAATTCCGGGTATTGTAGTCAATGATTTCATTGTTGATGATCCGGGAATAATCTGCGAGGATAGCGTTGCCGCTCAGGGTGAATTTCAGTTTCTTGATTTGTTTGGCAATAGAAGCGTTTCCAGAATAGGAGTTTTCTGGCATATCGGTGAAGATAAGGGTATTAATCTGGTCAATGCCTTCTATTATACTGGTATTTCTTATTGAATTCAACCTGCGGGTGTAATTCAGATTTCCGTTGACAAAAAGTCCGCGGTACATATTGAATTTATAGTAGCGGAGAGAGAGGGAGTGAGCAAGCTCATTTTCCAGCTCTTCATTTCCACGGAAAAGTTGGTTAAAGTTTATGAGCCGTAATCGATTTGCATATCGGGTGGCATCAGTAAAATTTGATCTGAGGTTGTACTTAAACGTCAAATTTTCTGATGAATTGATCTCATATTTCGCCATAAGTGCCGGCAGCAGCGCACCTTTGCTTTTGTTGACGATCTCCTCCTCAAATTGTCGTACCTGCCAGTCGAACAGGTGATAGGTAAGCGCCGGCTTTAGGATCAAGTCACCACGCTTCATTTTAAATTCGAGTCCGGCATAGGTATCCAGGAGCCGGAAATCAAGGCCATTATTGAATCCGCTCTCCTTGAAATGATTGATGCTGCCATTATCCAGCTCCTGGTAATCTAAAGTACCGTATTGCTGATCCAGGTAATTCACACCGGCTATGGGGTAGAGGTGGTTCAGGTTGTTCAGGACCCAGTAATGCTTCAGGTCCACTCTTGCATTGTGGCTTTGGTAGGAGGTGTTCTGCAACAAATTGTAAACATCCCCGTCATTTTTAAACGGAATTATTCCTGAAAAAACCGGGCGGTCGAATAACCAGTCATTCACATTTTCGCTCTCGTGGTATTGGTAATTCGCCGTTAAAGTGGAGGTGTGTTTATATGAAAATTGCCTGTTGTAGTTGAGATATTGGTTCAACTCGTGACTTTTGGGTTCCTGGATGATTTGTGTGCGATGAACATTTTTGGGCGTCTGGGAAAGGATGTGCTGCGCGGCGTCTCCGGAAGAAGTTTTAAAGAGCGCATCATAAGATACATCGGTTTCCGCGTTCGGCTGGTAACGCAGTTTTAATTTGCTCAGGGTGAAAAACACCTGATTACTGGTGGTACTTTCCCTGAACTCGTCAAGTCCGGCATCAGTGTGATAGGTGATTTCGTTGGTGGTCCTCGTCTCCACTTTTCCGCCGGAAACAATGCTGTAGGCATCCAGCTGAAGACTGGGAGAGATCTCCTGCGAAAGGCTACCCGCACCAAATTCATTGCGGTTATAAATGAAATCCCTCTGACTCAAAAATTGTGCGAAGTCGCTGTTGTAGATATTTGAGAACGAATTGGAGCCGTCCATTAGGCTCGCGTAACCTCCTTCAAAATTAATGTAATCGCTCATCGTAAAGGCCTTTTCTCCTATGTTGTTGAAATCGCCAATTACATTAATAGCAGTTTTCGGGCTGTAATAGAATAAGGTGGGATGGAATAAATAGCGGTCCTCAATTCCGGCTCCTGCTTCAATATCGCCAAAAATAAATTTCTTTTTTCCCTCCTTCAGTTTGATGTTGAGCGCCATTTTGTCGCTGTCCTCCAATCCTTTTAAAAAGGCAACTTCGCTGTAGTTGTCCAGAGCTTGAACTTCAGCAACAGCATCGGCAGGGATGTTATTTACCCCCAATTTTGTGTCTCCTGTAAAAAAGGTTTTACCCTCAACCATTAATTTGGTCACTTTTTTCCCGTTTACACTCACATTTCCTTCGCGATCTACTTCCACTCCCGGCAAGTTTTTAAGTACTTCACGTAGCTTTCTTTCCTCTCCAGTATTGAACTGCTCAACTCTGTAAGTAATAGTATCCTCTTTAACGATTACCGCCATCTGCTGTTCAATGATCACTTCTTCCAGACTTTCCATACTTTCATGGAGCGTAAAGTTACGGGTGGTATTTTTTAAAATAGTGATCGTATCCATGCCTTTTGAAAATCCGAGATGCGTGATTTCTAGTTTATACGTAATATCCCGAACCAGGTCCAGCTTATATCGACCCAGCTCATCGGAAATAGCAAAGGTGATGGAGCCTTCATCGGCAAAAGGAGTTGCGATGATGTTGGTAAAAGGCAACGGCTGCTGGAGGCTGTCATTTATTACGCCTCTTAGTTCAATTTGCTGTGACCACAGGCTCGTACTCAACACAAGAACGAACAGGAATATTGAGGAGCGTAGGCTAATTTTTTTCAACATTGAAAAGTAAAGTTCGAAATTTCGGGCTAAAAAATCTTGTGGATTGGCAGGTGCTTAAATTCAATCAATGCCTTGAAATTCTCTAAACCTTTTATCCAAGCCTTCCATGATTGCCTGGTATTCCTGAAAGCTTATGACATTTTTAAGATTAGGAGTAGCAATTTTGGTATTTTTTTGAGATAATTTAATTTTGGTGGCGTAGTAATAATTCTGCGCAAACTTCATTTCCAAAATTAAGCCTGGCAGACCTCCAAATCCTTCCGGGCCATAAGGAAAAGGAATTTCATTTGTAAACCAGGCTTCTATATTATGAATTATTGTTTTTTTAGTCCGAATGGAAGTGAATTCTTGTGTAGCCGTTGCCTTTCGGCAGGAATATCCCGATAGTGTTTTCGTTTCTCCTGTGAGTTTCCAGTTAAGAGGTTCCCTTTTGATAAGGAATTTTTTGCCCTGAAATTCTACTTCCTGATATCTATAGGGAGTAGAAGCGTAATTGTAGTATAAGCCGGTATTCTCTATGATACTTTCAACAATTCCATCTCCCTTTCCTAAGGAGTTTTCGGCATAATAGTTTGATTTCTCTTCTGTAAAAATGAGCATAAATTTAATCTGCCCGGTAGCATCTTTAGCTTTTGATATGTTATTTAAAAAATTTTCATATTGTTGGGGATTTTTTTGTTTTAATTCTTTCAGGGCGTTTTCGGGTAGAATAAGTTGTTTTGTGTAAGAGATTTCACCTGTGAATTTTTGTGCTCGTGCTAATGGAATACAGGATAAAAGCATTAAAATGATAACTAAAGGAATTCTCATTAGTGTAGTTTTAAAGAGGGCATTTCTACCCTCTTATTATTAAATTTTGCTAAATGCAATTGTTTTCGTAATACCAGTTAGTCCAGAAATACTCCGTTCCGCCATACATAATAGCCATGTGAGTGCCAAAATCCCAAGCTTCTTGAGTACAAGCAGCTTCATCAGCTCTTTTTAAGGTCTCCTGTGCCTCCACATTTGAGGTAAAAAGAAAAGTAAGTAATGCAATAGATAATAATTTTTTCATTTTTTTGAAATTAAAAAGTTTTATGAATTCTGTTATCTCTACGAGGCACACTATCTTTGCAGTATGGTCCTCTGGTTGGTTAATAAGATGCTACATAGGCATTGTATTTAAAGGTTAATAATTGAGCATAAACTATTGACTCCCATCCAGGGGATTATTTTGTTGATATAATAATGTACAGTTTAGAATAAGAGACCAGCGTAGGGTATGGGTTTCTATTTCCTGGAAAAAATGCAATCTTCTTCTTTAGCAAGTATATGTTTTTTTTTTTTTTGTTTTTTCAAAGTTTTGATAAAAAATTTATTCATTCTGCTTTTGTTGAACTTTGTCTAATGAGTATTGTGGCTTAAACTATTAATTTTGAAGAAAAAGCATTTTTCAGGTTCTCTAAATTATAAATGGAAATGTTTTTATCACAACGGTAAACCGTAATTTTTTTACGGTTATGACATAAAAACAAACTTTTCAACGTATCTGAAGGAAAGAAAATTATTTTTTTAGTACATTAGACTAATAAATCATATCATTCTAAAGGTCACCTAATCGGTTACCTGAAGGAAGGAAAAAAGGAAGAAGTACTGAATTTACTGGTATTACGGGAGAGGCAAATTAACCCTGCCACCCCGACTAAAAAGAGGCTGTCTGAAAAGACAGCCTCTTTTTCATTTAAATGTTTAGGACTTTAAGCAGGAATTTCCATGGCTGCTTTTTCCCTTTTCCAGTTACGATGCTTGCTAATGGCATCGATGAATTCCTGCGGTTTTCCATTTATAATCACCGCTTCATCATCTTTGAAATCTTTACCATAAGTCGCATCAAACAGCTCTTCAGCTTCAGAATCTAAAGCGATGGCCTTGCAGTGCTTCAAGGTTTCATTGATGAACTTTTTGGCTTTTGCCTGTTTCATAAGGGCATCAATATTCTTTTTGCCCCCTGGAATGTAAAGCGCATCAAACACCACGCTTTCTGTAGTCATTAGCGCATGAGCAACTTTATGGAAATCCCCCTTGTCACATGTAATGCTGCCTCCGTGGGTGCCCACAATCTGCACCATGGCTCCAGCTTCTTCCAATGGTTTCTTCATCTTGTTGTAATCGCTTTCACTAAAGCCATCGCCTGCCAAAACGGCTATTTTTCGCGTAGCGATTCCTTCGGAAGGCAGAAACTCCTGACTCAAAGCTTCAGATTTATCGAGATAGTCCTTCTTAGGCCCCGGCTGTTGTTTTTCAACATCTGCATCGGCTCCAATAGCCTGGTTTAGCGGCCGGTCAATTTCCGAAGGAATCTCCATTCCCAGATTTGAGGCCACCTTTGATGCCAGGGTTTCATCAATTTGGGCCAGGATGTACAGCATTCGCTCCTTAATATGGTCATATGTACATTTACCCAGTTCAAAAGAATAAGCCTGTACCACATGCTCCTGCTCATGCTGGGTTAAACTGCGGTAAAACAACGCAGGCTGCGAAAAATGGTCATTAAAGCTCTCACTGCGTTCCCTTACTTTTTTGGCATCAATTCGCTCCTCATAATGGCTAAACCCACCTTCGGCTATTTTTGCCAGGTGAGGGCAACCGCCGCCAATTGAATTGGGGAAATAAGCTGTCTTACCCTTATTCACCGTCATACGCATGTGGGCATCCCGCTGATTGTTATGAATTTCGTTGACAGGACGATTGATTGGTATCTCATTAAAATTTGGGCTGCCCAGCCTTGAAAGTTGGGTATCGGTGTAAGAAAATAACCTTCCCTGCAGCAACGGATCGTTTGTAAAATCAATTCCCTGCACTACATGCCCCGGGTGGAATGCCACCTGTTCAGTTTCTGCAAAGAAGTTATCTGGATTGCGGTTAAGTGTCATTTTCCCAATGCGCTGTACCGGCACCATTTCCTCCGGAATCAGTTTTGTAGGATCTAAAAGGTCAAAATCAAATTTATGTTCGTCTTCTTCGGGAACTATTTGAAAGCCTAATTCCCACTCGGGGTACTGGCCAGCTTCTATGGCATCCCAAAGGTCTCTCCTGTGAAAATCTGAATCGGCACCGTGAATTTTCACCGCTTCATCCCAGGTCACCGATTTAACTCCGAGTAGTGGCTTCCAGTGAAACTTCACAAAATGGGATTTTCCTTCAGCATTTATTAACCTGAAGGTGTGAATCCCAAAACCTTCCATCATCCTGAAACTTCTCGGGATCGCCCTGTCGCTCATCAACCAGATTTGATTGTGCAGGGTTTCGGGAGTATGGGAAACGAAATCATAAAAAGTGTCATGCGCCGAAGCTGCCTGCGGAATTTCCCTGTCAGGTTCAGGTTTTACCGAATGGATTAAATCGGGAAACTTCATGGCATCCTGAATAAAAAAGATGGGCATGTTGTTCCCTACCAGGTCAAAGACCCCTTCATCGGTGTAAAACTTAGTAGCAAAACCCCTTACGTCACGGGCCAGATCGGCCGATCCTTTAGAACCGGCCACCGTAGAAAACCTTACAAATACAGGGGTTTTTCTCGAAGTGTCAGTAAATATGCCTGCTTTGGTGTATTTTTCCTGACTCTCATAAAGCTCAAAATAACCGTGGGCGCCACTTCCGCGGGCATGCACAATTCTCTCGGGAATGCGCTCATGATCAAAATGGGTAATTTTCTCCCTTAGAATAAAGTCTTCTAATAATGATGCACCACGTGCTCCTGCTTTTAAAGAATTGTTGGTGTCATTTACCTTTAACCCCTGATTGGTGGTCATTGTTTTCCCCTTCAGATTAGAGGTGTTCTTCTTTAAGTCTTCAATTTTCTTTGAAGCCTCTTTCTTACTATCTTCCATAAATTAAATTGATTAGGTTTAATTCTGAAATTAAAATAAGCTATCTACAATTTGATAAAAAGACTGTTAAAAGAAAGGGAGCAGATTCATAAAATATACCCTAAAAAATGAAGGTTGGAAGTGTGTACACCATTCAGTCTATCAAAATCTGATTTTAGAAAGTACAGAGGGATTTTCCTTTCAAAAATGGCATTTTGGAACTACATTTTTTCCAGCTGTTTCTTCGGAAGGATACTGTTACTCTACCCAGTAGAAAAAAATGTGTTATTTAAGGAAAAAAGAAGTCACCAAGAACTGCTTTTCGGTTGGGATACAAAAGGATAATGCTTTTTAAACCTCATTTGCAGCTTTACATAAACCTGAAGAAATGATAGCCTCTTTCTTTTAATTCACTGATAATTGAATCGAGGCTTAGGAAGAGTTTATCTTTTCTAAGCGGACTGGTTCCGGGGTGAATGAGGATATGAAATCCGTTTAAGCCATGTTCCTGTTCGTAATGGTACAGGTTCTTCAAAATTTCTTCGCTGGAGATATAGTTGGCCATATTGGGACTTGTATAATCGGCATTGGTTCGTATTCCGGGGCTGAAATTTATAGTGCGCTGGCCTGCTTCCGCAGCTATTTTCACCACTTCCTGGTTGTACCACTCGTAAGGTGGCATAAAAAATTCAGGATAAATGTCAATTTTTTCGAGCTCTTTCAGGTTATCGATGATGTCTTTTTTTACAGCAGCAGGTGGATAAAGTAAACTGTCCCTCTTTGTCCAATCGTTATACAGAAGATGCCTGTTGGAATGCGCCCCCACAAAATGGCCTGCTGCGGCAATCTCTTTTACCAGATCACGGTGCTGTCTTATAAAATCCCCGGTGAGAAAAAAGGAAGCCTGTATTTCCTGCTTTTTAAGTACCCCCAGTACATGTTCAAAGCCTTCAAAATGCTCATGTCCTGTAAAGATTAGATAAACATTGGCTTCATTAACATCCGAACGAATTAGCGCGCCGTAACGATCAGTTACTTCCTGTGAAGAAGCCGTTACACTAAGAAAGAGAATCAGGATTAAAAAAAATTGCTTCATTAGCCTAACTTAAAAGAGTTTTAAAATGTAAATCTATAAAGCCTGCACCTGTTGCCAGATAAGCAATATCTGTTCACTCTAATGATGTTTGTATTTCCCACAGGTTGCCATAATTGCTTTCAAAAACAAATTTCTAGGCTTTTTTATCTTAGTAACAATTTACCCTCAACTCGTCTTAAATGTTTTTAAAAATACTACTAATATAGAAAGCCCGGGATCATTTCCCGGGCTTATTACTATTTCTCGCTATAATAATCTTCTATTAATGAGCATGAGGTGAATTTTTCATATCCTCCTACTCCAAAATTTTGGAGACATGCCATATTTCAGGCTCATATGTTTGAAAAGGAATGTATGATCCGGCAGCCCCCGGCTGCCGTGATAGCCATACCAAAAAACTGCTGACTGTTTGAAAGTCGTGACGTACAACCGTGCTTTCCAAAAGATTTAATGAAAACCTGCTTTCAAAAAGAAGAAGGATTTCAATAAAATCAAAATCACAGTCACAGTAAGTTTCAAAATCTTCGTTTATTTTAACTTTAGATCCAGCCCAGGTTGAAAAAACTTCCTGGTATTGGATCAGTTTAGGGAATGAATTCATATTATTTATATTCGGGGTTGATGCTGCTTCTTTCTGAAGAAAAAAGCGCTAAAAAGTTATTATATCGTCCGGCTTCAGTATTACTCAGAAATAGGTTTGGTCTTCTTGCCTCTAAGCAGGTTTAAGTCGGGTGATTTTATGGCATATCCAACTCTAATCATATTTTCATATTCCTGGTAATCAATCAAACTTTCGGCATTACCTACATACCACTCTAACATGATGTGCTGGTTGGTGCTTTTGGAGATCCTGTAGAAGACCCTCGATCGCAAATTCCCTTTCCAGTCCCATTGGGCACCTTTACGGGCAGAAATTTCCAGGTTCCATTTTGGAGCCAAATCATAAGATAAATTGAGTTCCCCATATCCTATATAATCAATGAGGTCACGGTTATCACTGTAGCTAAAAGGGAGCCACCCCCTAAGGCTCAAAATGGTTTTATTATTGACACGGGCGTTGTAAGCCAGGATGACACTATTCCAACTTCTTGAAGCTTCACCTTCCCGGCCGTTAGATTCGTGTTCCAGTTTTAATTCGGCAATTCCCGTCAACTCATCGTTCCTGTTATAAATACCTGAAGCCAGCCCAATCCCCGGATTAAAATTCACATCCTGAAAAGGACTGGAGAATTCATAGATATTCCAGAAAGATTTTTGTGTATAGGTCAAAAACAACTGGGTTTGAAACGGAAGCGTGTGCCGGGTAATTAACTGCTTAAAACTTATCTGGTACTTTGCATCTGCCGTGGTCTTTGAAATCTCATTCTGCAGGGGTATTCCCGTAATAAAATAATTATCGCGATAAGCCGAAAAAGAAGGTAACACCGTATCTTTTAACTGCTCCCTGGTTACCCGCTGTGCCTGAGAAGTATTGTAAAATGTCAAAAAGAAGAAGACAGCAAAACAAATTTGAAGCCGGTTAAATATATTTTTTTGCATACTCTGGTTTTTTGCCACTTAACAGAAGCTGCCTTTCATTTTCTTCAGTACCTCTTTTCCTTTTTCAGTTGTAATGGCATTCATGTAAAGGCTTAAAGTTTCCTGGTGATACCTTTCCCTTGAGATATGGGTAGTATCTAAAAAGGGAGAATTGTCATAAGTCATAATTAACTGGAAGAAGAGCTTTGAATATAAATCGGCATCAAAGTCTTCTCTGTAGAGCCCCTGCTTCCTGCCCCTTTCAATGTTGTGAATAAGGATTTCTGAAAGCTTTTCAGAAAAATAGAGCATGTGCTTGTTAAAGATCTGCGGGTAATACTTGATAAGCTGCCGCAACATAAGGGAATTGTTTGTTCTTGATGCCTTAATCATACCCTCATCTCTGGCAAACATCCTTTCTACGGCATTTTCAACAGTCTCATCCAGGTTGCGCATTTTGGAGATCACTATTTCCAGTTTATAGACCAGTACTTCTTCAAGAAGGGCTTCTTTGTTCCTGTACATTTGATACAGTGTCTTCTTGGAGATCTTAAGTTCGCTGGCTATATCGTCCATGGTGACAGATTTTGCACCATTTTCAAGAAAAAGCTCTGAAACCTTCTCTAAAAATTCAATATCCTTTTCCATTATTTCCTGCTTTTCATTATTTATGAGTTTTTCCTTCTAAAATTCTAAATTAAAAGCCGAAGGACAAAGCAAAAACTGACCGCAAAAAATGCGGTCGGTTTTTGCCATTTTTAGAACTCCAGTTCATGTTTAGGATCGATGTGCTCATAATCGGCTACCATCAATTCTTCATAATTCTTATTCTCGTTGCTGGTAAACTTCTCTTCTAACCTTACAAAGATCATGAACACCACCGGTACAATTACCAGCGTAAGGAACAGGGAAGATAAAAGTCCTCCAATGATCACGATGGCCAGACCGTTACTCATTTCGGCCGCTGCACCCGATGCCAGGGCAATTGGCAACATCCCGAACACCATGGCAATGGTTGTCATTAGGATTGGCCGTAAACGGGCATGGTTCGCCTGGATGAGTGCATCGCGGATCTTCTCACCGTGCGCCAGCCTGTGGTTGGCAAAATCTACTAACAGAATGGCATTTTTGGCAACCAGTCCAATAAGCATGATGATCCCCAGAATGGTAAAGATGTTCAAACTGTTATTGGTGAGTGCAAGTGCCCATAAAGCCCCGATAAACGAAAGCGGAATGGAGAACAACACGATAAACGGTTTCACAAAGTCATCATACAACACCACCATGATCATGTACACCAGCATAATTGCGGCTAAAAGTGCAATACCCAGGGTTCCAAAACCTTCACTCTGGTTTTCCATGTTTCCTCCCCAGGTCCAGTCTACCCCTTTAGGCTGTTCTATGCTGGCCAGTTTCTCTTCCCATTCCTGGGCTACGGCACCTGTAGTTCTACCCACGGTTTGGGCCTTAACGGTCACAGAAGGTGAACGGTCATAACGCTCCAGCAAAGAAGGGCCAGATTCATAAGTAATATCTGCAAACTGGGAAAGGTTGATCCTTTGCCCCTGGTTATTTATAAACTGAATATTTTTTACATCTTCAATATTGTTTCTTGAAGCTTCATCAAAAATGATGTTAATGTCATACTCGGTGCTTCCGGTACGGAACTTATTATCGGTATTTCCGCTGAAGGCAGTACGCAGGGTTTGTCCCACCATAGCCACGTTAAGCCCGAGAGATGCCATTTTATCACGGTCTACATTTACTGAAATTTCAGGGTTACCTTCTTCAACACTTAGTTCAACTTCTGTAGCCCCGTCTATATTCCGAAGAATTTCTTCAGCAGCTTCAGCATAGGTGATGGCATCTTCAAAAGAGTTTCCGGTAACTGTCATTTGCAATGGAGCCTCTTCAGCCCCAACTATACCTACAGGTACGGTAGTTACCTTGGCCCCAACCAGCTCCTGCTCTAAAGCACGGGTCAGTTTAGCCGCGTAGACGTTTGTTTTCTCATCTCTTTCAGATTTATCTACCAGGGTAACGTTGATCTCAGATTTGTAGTTAGTGGCCTGGGCCCCACCCATACCTCCACTGCTTGACTGCCCAACAGTAGTGATCATACGCTCTACTTCAGGCAACTGTGAAAGATAGTTTTCTGCTTTTTGGGTAATGAAATTGGTCTCCTCTATAGAAGCATCCTTGTTTATTTCAAGCTGAACAAGGAACTCACCTCTATCGGTCCTCGGGAAGAAATCTGACCCGATATATCCCATTCCCACTAAAGCAATAGAGCTCACAAACAGTACAAACACTATAACAAAAGTTTTGACTTTGTTATCCAGTGACCAGTTAAGGATCTTGGTGACTTCTTCGGTAAACCAGGTAAGCCCCTTCTCAAACTGGTGGATGATCTTTCCGAAGAAAGAATCGCCGCTAATGAGCTCCAGTTTTCCATATCTGGAGAAAAGCCACGGCACTACGGTAAATGATACCAGTAACGACAGCAAGGTGGCAATAATAACCGTTACACAAAACTGTGCAATAATGTTGGCCACAAGCCCAGTACTAAGCGCAATGGGAAGGAATACCACCACAATTACCAGGGTGATTGCAGTTACTGTAAACCCTATCTCTTTGGCCCCATCATAAGCCGCACGTACTTTGTTCTTGCCCATCTCCATGTGGCGGTGAATGTTCTCAATTACCACAATCGCATCATCTACCAGGATACCTACCACCAAAGAAAGTGCAAGCAAACTCATAAGGTTCAAACTGTACCCTAATAGGAACATCCCAATAAAGGTAGCGATAAGCGAAGTGGGAATGGCAACCATTACGATAAGTGCATTCCTGTAACTGTGCAGGAAGAAAAGCATTACAAATGCCACAAGGCCTACCGCTATCAAAAGGTCTTTGATTACCGAATTGGCCGCTGCAAGGGTAAAGGTAGAGGTGTCATTGGCCATGGTAAGCTCTATGCCCTGATCTGCATACTGTTGCTCTAATTCGGCCATTTTTTCCTGAACAAGTTCACTTACAGTTACCGCGTTGGCATCTGTTTGCTTCTGAACCTGCAGTAAAATGGTACTTTGACGGTTAATCCTGGCAATTTTCTCTGTTTCTTTTTGAGTGTCCTGAACTTCAGCAACATCTGTTAAGCGAATGTTCTGGCCATTTTGTGAAGCAATCACTAGGTTTCTAAGCTCATCAACCGACTGGATTTTTCCTGAAAGCCTGATAAGCGTGGTATTCTCCCGTGTAGTAAGGTTTCCTGTAGGAAAGTCGAGGTTTGAAGCTGTAATGATTTGCTGTACCTGTGGTACGGTAAGACCGTAACCTTCAAGTTTGTTCGGGTCAATATTCACCCTAATCTCTCTTTCCTGGCCCCCAACAACGTTCACCTGTGCTACCCCCGAAAGTCTTGAAAAAGCGGGTTCGATCTTTTGATCTATCAACTCATAAAGCTCATTTTCTGAAAGGTTACCTGTAACCCCCAGGCTTACCACGGGTAAGTCTGAAAGTGAGAACTGGGAGAGCGATGGCTCGTCTATATCCTCTGGCAGGTCAGACCTAATGGAGTTAATTTTACGCTGGGCTTCATTGAGTAGAAAGTCTACATCGGCATCGTTGTTAAACTGAATGGTAACTACCGACAAGCTTTCAAAAGATTTGGTCTGGATCTTCTTGATGTTCTCAAGGGAAGACACCGCGTCTTCTATCTTTCGTGAAACCGTGTTCTCCACCTCGGCCGGCGATGCCCCAGGGTAGACGGTCATCACGGTCACCACCTTCACTTCAAATTTTGGGATCAATTCATAATTGAGCTGACTATAGCTAAAAAGTCCTCCTATGATAAGTAATGCAAGCATTACAATCACCAGGCTGGGCCTTTTAATAGAAACTTCTGCTAATTTCATGTTCTCTTATTTTATAATGTTTACCGCAGTATTGTCGGTAAGGTTGATTTGTCCGCTGGTCACCACTACGTCTCCTTCATTGAGTCCGGCAGTAACCTGAACTTTATCTCCGTAGTTGAGACCTGTCTGGATCTCCTTGAGTTTTGCAGTTCCGTTCTCTACCACAAAAACCTTGTTATCGCTTACACTACCCACAAAGGCTTCTCTTGGAATAGTAAGTACATTGTCATTTCCTGCTTCGTTAAAAACCGCAGTAGCATACATGCCTGCTTTTCTTTGCCCCTTCTCATTGTCAACGGTGATTTCTACAGGAAATTTAAGGGCTCCGTTTGAAGCAGGAGCTATAAAACTAATTTTGCCTTTGATGGTGTCTTTGGTTACGCTAGGCACTACATTCACCGTGTCACCCATTTTGATACGGCTCACCAGAGCTTCATCAACTTCTACCCTAAGTTCAAGCGAAGAGATATTTACCACCTCGATGATTGGAGTACCGGCGCCCACAACCATTCCTTCTTCTACCATCTTCTTGTTTACAATTCCGCTCACTTTTGAACGCACATTGGTATCGCCCGAGCTGAGTTGAGCCGATTTATATTGGGCTTTGGCATTTTCTACCTGCAGGCGTGCCTGGTCAAGCTGAACGGCAGTTACACCCCCGGTTTGAAAAGCCGCCTCATACCGGCTAAGGGTAGATTGGGCGTTATCAAGATTTGCCTTGGCATTATTGACGTTCACGTTTATCTTATCTCCCGAAAGTTTAGCTACTACCTGTCCTTGCTTCACTTCGCTTCCTTCTTCCACGTAGATCTCAACAATTTGACCGCCCATTTCTGCGGAAATATTCGCGCGGGTTTCAGGCTCAAAAGTACCGTTTACAGTGAATTGCCCGCTAAGGCTTTCCTTTTTAACAGTTGCGGTTCTTACTGAAACCTCGGTGTTCTTTTGTGCTACAATCTCTAATTCTGCTTCGTTTTTGCTTTTGTTGTTCTGAAGGATCAGAAAGAAAGCTACAGCAACTCCTGCAAGTGCTATTATTGTTATAATGGTTTTCTTTTTCATTTTATAAGGTATTATTGGTAAGTGTATCAAGTTGTCCCTGTGATCTCAATAACTGCACTTCGGCAAGTTTGTAGTCAAGGCGTGCATTGGTTAGGTTATTCTTTGCTTCAGCTAAATCTCTTTCGGCGTCAAGCATGTCATTAAGACTGGCAAGACCAAGCCCATAGTTGTTTTGCGTATCTTCAAATACCTCACGGGCCAGCTCAACGTTCTCCTCCTGGGTTTGAATGGTAAGCAGGTTATTCTCTAATTGTGCCAATGCATTGGCATGGGCCAGTTCCATGGCCAGTTTGGTGTCTTCAAGGTCTTCACGGGCTTTCTCAATCTCAATCTGGTTCTGTTTTACCCTTGACCTGGTTGCCCCCCCATTAAAGATGGGAATACTAAGATTAACCCCTACAGCCGAAAGATCGGACCAGTAGACACCTTTATCTTCTCCATTTCCAACAGGAAAAACATCACCCTGTCCCAGCCATCCGTAGTTGGCCACTAATGCAAGCGAAGGATAATACTCAGCAATACTGGCTTTTTTCTGCCAGTTAAGCAGTTCAAGTTGTTTATTTAAAAGCTGCACTTCGGTGCGTTCGGTGGTCTGAACGTTAGTTTGAGGCAAGATAACAGGATCAAAAGTTCGCTCCGGCAGGCTTATTTCCTGCCCAATGGGCATTCCTATCATGAATTTTAAAGCGTTTTCACTAAGGGCTACCGAATTCAAAACCTGTTGCCTGCTGGCAAGCAGGTTATTTAGTGCTACTTTGCTGCGGTCATAATCAATTTTCTTGGCAAGGCCATTTTCAAACAACCCCTGAACAATTTTTACAGTTTGTTCTGTAAGCTCCAGGTTGCTTTGTAAGTTTTCCAGCATTTGCTGTGCCTGGTATACCTGATAGTAAGCATTTGCTACCCGCTCTATGATCTCTTCATTTGTGAGTTGAGCATTAAGCTGATAAAACTCTTTGGTAGATTTTGCCGCTTTTAGACCAGTAAATACCTGCTGGTTAAAAAGGGTTTGCGTTAACTGGGCAGTGGCATTTGAGGTCCATTCTTTTCCAAAAGCAACCGCAATGTCTTCGCCCGGCATTCCAAAGATCTCTCCCGGCAAAACGTTCTCCTGTAAAAGGGGATTATAAGTGGTGTTTGCACTTGCCGAAATGTTTGGCAATGCACTGGCTCTTACCTCGGCAATCTTTGCATCGGCACTTTTTATATCTAACCGTGCTTTTTCAGCTTCAGCTTTATGCTCAAGGGCGTAGCTAACAGCCTCATTTAGATCCAGTTCCACAGGATCTTGAGCAAAGGCGAAGCCGGTAGTAAACAGCAAGCCTAATAGTAATTTCTTCATTTCACTCTTGTTTTTAATTTCTTTAACCGTGTAAAGCGAAGCAAAGATAAGGCCAAAATAAACTAAAAAACAAAAAAAGTTTCATAGTTTATTTAACTGAATTTGAAGCGCTTGGAAAGTTGTGATCTGAAAATAGCTTTTTTGAACAGTGACTTTTAATGCAGAATTTATCTGAAGGCCATATTACATGATAACTTAAGGCTAACATTTCATCATGCGCAAATACCTTCAGAAAATCACCCCTCAAAAATGCCATTTTTGGAAGTTAATCCTGAAGACGGGTAATACCTCCAGCTAATGGGCACCTTTCACTTCTAATGACATCACGAAATGTTAACATTCAGATATTTAACATGTTACTCGGTAAATAATTACCAAAATACCTACAAGTAGGTATTTCACGGATGCTTAATCTTCTATATATTAGCTTTATCAAATAATTTACTGAGTTCGTGGAAATGGTGTAAAAAAGCTGATTGATTTCGGTTTATTAAATGTTGTTCTGGGGGGAAAGGACATTTAATGATACCTATGACACCACTACTCAGCTTAAAAAGTTTGACACAAAGAACCCCGGCATTTGAGCCGGGGTTTTTTTCTTTCGTTCCTCCTCCAAAAAGGATGATTTCAACCATTAATTTTAAGAATTCAGCAGTCCGTTTCTCTTATGGACATCACTGCTTTATCCTTTTTCCTGAATAACTGTGGAGCAAATCCACAGCTTTTCTCCCCTGCCACCCCACAAATTCCACAATTTCCACTTTAACGCCGCCTGATTCCCACCTGTTTAGGATTGGTATATGTATTGGTACTTTCTTTTCCGGGTGAAAATCCCACTTTTCAAAAGTCAAAAGAGAATTTTAAAAAGAAATAAAGCACAACATATAATATGATTTCTAAAGACCTAAATTTATCACCAGCCACTTCCGTAAGAAAACTTGAAGTGGTTAAGGATACTAAACAAGAAGAAAACCGGGCACAACCTGAAAAAGAACAGGTACCCGACAATTACCTCAAAGCTACCTTCACCAAAAGGCACCTGTTCACGCTGGCTGGTACTTTTTTACTGCTGCTGGGTGGGGCCCTTTCGGTATATCTCCTTCAGCCACAGTTTGAGGAAATGAATCTGGGAAGGATGAACACCATTGGCGGGATGATCATTGTTTTCGTATCTGGTTTCCTATTGCTTTTCAGGCTTGGATTCCTGGCCTATGTGAGCAGCTTATTTTTTCGGTATAAACCTGTAAACTCAGTCACCGATGAAGAACTCCCCACCTGTACGGTAATTGTTCCGGCTTATAATGAAGGAAGGCAGGTTTATGACACCCTGGTTAGCCTGACCAACAGCCAGTATCCTGAAGAAAAACTTCAGCTTATCGCCATTGACGATGGAAGTAAAGACGACACCTGGCACTGGATGCAGAAAGCTAAAGAGCTGCTGGGAGATAGGGTTGATATTTACCAACAACCAAATAACCAGGGAAAAAGACATGCCCTCTACCGCGGATTCAACCTGGCTACCGGCGAGGTATTTATTACCGTAGACAGTGATTCTATAGTCGAGAAAGATACGCTTCGCAACCTGGTATCGCCTTTTGTCACCAACAAAGATTGCGGGGCAGTAGCAGGAAATGTACGGGTTCTCAACAATAAAAAAGCCATTATTCCGCGTATGCTGAATGTGAGCTTTGTGTTCAGTTTTGAGTTCATCAGGTCGGCACAGAGTGTGCTGGGTTCGGTTTTATGTACCCCGGGGGCTCTTGCGGCCTATCGCAGCAAAGCAGTAATGAACTGCCTGCCCGAGTGGATCAACCAAAAATTCATGGGCCAGCCTACAGATATTGGTGAAGACAGGGCCATGACCAACATGATCTTAAAACAGGGATACCACGTCCTTTTTCAGCGTAATGCTTATGTGCTCACCAATATTCCTGAAAAATTCAGCAGCCTGCATAAAATGTTCACCAGGTGGGAAAGAAGTAATGTGCGTGAAAACCTTATGATGACAAGGTTTGCTTTTAAACCTTTCCGGAATGGTTCAAGACTGGGCACCCGACTTTTGCTCATCAATCAATGGATGCACATGTTAACCGCCTACCCGCTTTTCCTTCTCATGGTCGTATTGTTGGTAATGCACCCTGTACTGTTCATTAGCTCCACGCTGTTGAGTATCTTGATTTTCTCAAGCCTGCCAGCTTTCTTTTACGCTAAAAAATACAATATTGCTGAAGCTTTTTGGGCGTATTCATACAGTATTTTCTATACTTTCGGGTTGTTTTGGATCACTCCTTACGCCATGGCTACTGCCAACAGGAGAGGCTGGCTCACCCGCGAGTTACCGGTTAAAAAACAAGCCGCTTAAGCACTGAGGTTAACACTTAGCCTCCCAAATTCTAAAAGTTACTGAAGCAATTCGGTAACTTTTAGTTTTTTATGATCTCTTCAAAAAGTACCTGCTTTTACTAAAGTGCCAAAAATGGCAAATTTGCACCTGATCTTTTTTTCGGTTATTCAAACAGAGAAAGCGTACCATGAGTGGCCATTAGCATTGAATTTTTCCTCACGCGTGCCATGTTCTTTACTTCTGAAGCTTCTTCAGAAGTTTTAAAGAAGATCACATTGGGTTTTCCCTGCTTCCGAAGATAATTACTTAAAATTTTATTGGTGTGATAGGTCGCCGGCTGCCGTTTTAAAAAAAGTTCGAGATCATCGGGGCCGCTAATGGAAGTTTCGGCATCTATAAATCCGTAGCCCTGATATTTCCCGGCTCTTACCAGGATAAAAGCCTCCTCGTCAAAATGCCTTCCTTTTTCCCGTATCACAAAAGTTGATGATTCTTCGGTAAGCGAAGCAATAGCTGCCGTTACCTTATCATTGTAAATTTCAACCTCCTCCTGCCCGGTGCAAATACCTTCACAGCGCTCTATCTCGTAATGGCCACATTGCTCAACATTGGCCTGCAGGCTGCAATATTTTGGGCACAGCTTAAATTCCCTGCACAAATATTCGAGTTTCTCCTGCGCCAGGGCCCTGCTGTAAAAGGTACCTATAGATTCCCTCTGTTTACTTGTCTTTTCCAGTGCCAGCTGCAAAATGCCCCGCTGGTTGGTGTAGCTTACAATTTGAAATACCGGCCCGGGCCTTTTTTGCGCCCGGTTGAATTTTGGATAGTATTTCCTTATGCATTCTGCTTCCAAAAGTAAAGCCATGAGTTCATTGCCGGTAGTCTCGTAATCTATAGAGTAAGTCTCCTGCCCCAGTTCATATTCCTTGCTCATGCGGTCATAAAAATGCGAGATCACCCTTTTCTTAATATCGATGGCTTTCCCGGCATAGATCACCTTTTGCTGCCGGTCCCTGAACAAATAGATCCCAGGGCTTTCGGGCAGGCTGTGAATTTCTTCGGCGTCGAGGTGGGGCGGCAATGTGGCCTGCCGCGAACGCGGGTGCAAAAAAGAATTGATTACCTTAAAATCCTCATCCAGCGACAGCAGGCGTTGAAATAAGATTACTGTGGCATCGGTATCCCCTTCGGCACGGTGCCGGTTAGAAATGGGAATATTTATGGAATCACATAATCTGCCAAGGCTGTAAGAAAACATTCCCGGAATGAGCTTCCGGGAGAGGCGAACCGTACATAATTTGCGGCGTGAATAGTCGAATCCCAGCTCCCTGAATTCATTCCTGATCACGTTGTAATCAAAGTTGACATTGTGAGCCACAAAAATGGCATCGCGCGTAATTTCTTCTATTTTTTTTGCTACCTCATGAAACTTTGGTGCACCGGCCACCATTGAATTGTCTATTCCGGTTAAGCCTGTAATGTGCCGCGGAATGTCTTTTTCGGGATTGATAAGGCTGGTAAACCTGTCTATTACCTTATCTCCGCGAAGCAGGACGACACAAATTTCAGTAAGGCGGTTGCCATTAATTCCGCCTCCGGTTGTTTCTACATCAATAACTGCAAATAACTGCTCTTTCATGAATTTCAAAAAAGTAAAAGTAGCAATTAATTTTAAAATTGTAGGAAAAAATCCATTTGAATGGAAAAAATCCATTTAAAACAGCACTTTCTGAAGTCAATCTGGCGACCAGATCACTTCGGAAACAAAAAACACCTCCGAAAGCGGAAGTGTTTTTTGCCATTTTTGAAAAGAATCAATCCTGAAATCAGGCTGTTTCTGTCTCTTCTGAAACTTCTTCCTCTACTTTTTCTTCTTCCGAAGTATTTAAAGTCTCAACCACTCCAAATTTCTCCAGTTGCTCCTCCTCGCCTGTAAAATACGGGAAAACATCAAGAATTGGAGATTCGGTAATGGCAGGAATGGTGTAATCTCCCATAGTATCGGCCATTGCGGTAGTGGTATTTTCAAAAGCCTCTTTAATATCATTGGCCTGTACCAGCAGATAAATATTCGTTTTTCTTTCCTTCCCGCTTTCTTCATCCAGTGCCACCAGGGATACTTTGGATTTGAACCAGCGATCGGAATTTTCGAATGGATGAACCTCTGAGAAATTAGCCACCTTAATATTCATGATCCTGAAATCTTCATTGGTGAAAGCTTTCATCTCTTCGGTGATCCTAGATTCGGCTTCTGTGTATGACACCGCATCTAGCAAATAGGTATCGGTGGTTACCTTCTGCTCTCCTGTTTCATGTGTTTTTCTGTATTTCACCTTACATTCATACCAAATAACGCTCATAATTCATTTTTTAGACTGCCAAAAATATCATTTTAAGCAGGCCTTCAGGAAGAAATCTCGCAAGAGATATTCACAATTTGAATTTTATTTTTTAGGTGAAAAATGAGCCTTTTTCGTACAAGTCTTTCAAAGAAAAACCAGTACTACTAATTTTTTTCCACATGAGCTTTAAAGTTATTCAGGATTGCCTGCCAACCCTCCTTTTGCATTTCAGCCGAATGGGAGCTCTCAATTTCAAAAGTTTCTTCTAACAATGTGGCATTCCCTTGCTTCTTAAAATGCACCTGCGCTTTTCTGCCGTCATCCATGGTATAAAAGATTTGCTTTTGAGGTTCCACTCTGTCATATGTTCCTTTAAAATCGAAACCGTGAGTTCCATCTTTGGCTTCCATTCTATAGGAGAATTTTCCCTGCTCCTTTAGATCGTTCTCGGCTGAAGGCGAATGCCAGTCGGGACTTGCAAAATTCCATTGTGTAATATGCTGGGGTTCTGTCCAGTATTTCCAAACCTTCTCTACAGGTGCATTCACTGCTGTACTTACAGTGATGATAGTGCTTTCCTGCTTTTGAGAAAATGCCAGGTCCTTCAGCTTTTCAAAAGCTTTAGGCCATGCATTATCGAAATACTCCTCATGCCCTTCATCCATGTCCATTGTTACGCGAAGGCGGGTCTTCTCCCCGCTCTCCTCCAGGATATAAATCTCTTCTGCCCCACTCCAGGCCTTGACCAGTGGACCGTCAAAATCTTCATTCCCGGTTTTGTCCACCATTCCCAGGTGGGTAAAAGCCATTTTTTCAGGTTTCTTTTTCTCCTGTATCCGGGCAATCATTCCTTCGTTTTCAGCATTCAGAAAGAGGATTTTTCCACCTTCTTCCCAGTTGCTTTCAACTTTGGAACCTTCAGCAAAAGCAGAGGCCCATTCTCTGTAGCTTTTCTCATTCCACAGAACTTCCCAAACCCTTTCGCAGGGAGCTTCTATTATAGTCTCATACTGTTTTCGTTTCATGTCTCTCTGTTCGTTGTTTGGTGTTAGTTATTGTGTATTGATTATTGATTATTGATTATTGCTAATTGTTCATTGTTAATTGATGAACCTCTATCTTTTTCATTTTCATCATGGCTTCCATAGCTCGTTTTACTTTTTGCCTATCGGGGTCATTCAGCAGCTTTTCCATTCCGTAGGGTACAACCTGCCAGGAAATACCGAATTTATCCTTTAGCCAGCCACACTGCTGCGCCTGTGGATCCCCTCCTTTTGTCAACAACTCCCAGTACCTATCGATCTCCTGCTGATCTTTACACTGAATGATGAAGGAAATAGCTTCATTAAAAGGAAAATCATTTTCCATCCCGCTATCCATCGCCATAAAAGTTTCTTCAAAAAGCTGAAACTGTGCGTGCTTCACCCCACCCAAAGCATAATTATTGTTGTCGTCTTTTTCATACTTCTGAATTCCTTCAATCGCCGAATTTTCAAATACCGAAGTATAGAATTTCACCGCTTCTTCTGCCTTTTTATGACGGGCGCCGGTAAAGAAAAGCAAGGGACAGATCTTTTGTTCCGGATGGTATTCCCTGTCTTTAAGCATTAACTGCCAGTTGAGCCCATAGCGATCCTGCAGCCAGCCATACCGCTCACTCCAGTCATAGGAATCAAGAGGTAACAAAACTTCTCCCCCTTCAAAAAGGGCATTCCAGAGCCGGTTTATTTCCTCTTCATTATCACATACTACAAAAAGCGAAATTGAAGGGTTGAACTTAAAAGGTGGGCCTCCATTCAATGCGAGCAATTGATAACCTTCCAGCTCAAAAGCTACGGTCATAACCGAACCGGGTTCTTTTTGGTGGATCTCCTGTCCCGCTTCAGAATATTGGGTTTGGGAGTGGATCTTTGAATCTTTAAAAAGGGATGTATAAAACTTTACAGCTTCCCCGGCCTCTGTATCAAACCACAGGTTTGGGATGATCTTCTGTTCTCGCTTTTTCATGACCGGTTATCTTTTTCTTTCACCACAAAAGAGGTCATTTTTGAGATCTTGGGATTAGTTTTTCCTTCTAATTCATAAAAATCTGCAAATCCAAAACTTTTGACCTCTCCCGAAGATTCTTTGATCTTCATCCTGCCGTAAGCCGCTGCCGTATGCTCCCCGTTTATAATTTTATCCAGTTCCATTTCCAGGGTTTCTACTTTTTCCATGGGTTTCATGAATTCCTTCACAGCAGCTTTACCTTTTGTGATCTCTTCCCCCACAAGATTCCATTCAATATCCTCGGTCATACTGTCAAGAATGAAATCCAGGTCGTTTTTTGCAAAAGCCTCATTAAAACCTCTAATGAATTCTTCTCTTTCTCTCATAACTTCTGAATTTTTGTTCTAAGTAAAACTAGCTCAAACCAGGCAGGAAGCTCAGGGGGATTTACGTCAACTTGTAGGGGGAAATGCGGCAATATTATGTAAATGATACTTTTAAAGTTTTTAGGTAAATTTATAACTTACTTAATCCCTGAAGCTTATGCCTAAGCATGTGTCAATTTTAATCCCGAAAGGCCACACCAGCCTGGTCAACATTGTAGGAACACACCAAATCCTTAATCAGGTGAATTCCTTTCTTCTTGAAAAAGGGAAACCTGCCCTGTTTAAAATAGAACTGGTGGGATTATCCAATCCCACAAATCAAACCAACGGCCTGTTTAGCGTCCATCCGGAAAAATTTATTGCCGATATATCCAAAACCGACCTTATAATAATTCCGGCGGTACACGATGCCCCTGAAGTTGCTTATTCCAACAACCGCGATTTTGTACCCTGGTTGCAGCAACAGCATGAAAAGGGAGCCGAGATTGCGAGCTTTTGCATTGCAGCCTTTTTTCTTGCTTCCACAGGGCTTTTAGACGGCAGGCAGTGTTCCACACATTGGATACATGCAGATGGCTTCAGAAAAATGTTTCCCCAGGTAAACCTGGTAGACGATAAGATCATGACCGAGGACAATGGAATTTACACCAGTGGGGGCGCTTATTCCTATCTAAACCTGTTGTTGTATTTAGTGGAGAAATTCGGTGGTCGGGAAATTGCAATTTTGACCGCCAAGACTTTTATGATAGATATAGATAAAGCCAGCCAGTCTCCCTTTATCATGTTCCAGGGACAAAAAGCTCACGACGATGAATTGGTACAAAAAGCCCAGGATTATATTGAGAAAAACTTTGAAGAGAAGATACAGGTGGAGGAACTGGCCAAGAAATTTGCCCTAAGCCGGAGAAGCCTGGAACGACGGTTTAAAAAAGCAACCCACAACACCATTACCACCTATATACAACGGGTTAAGGTTGAAGCTGCCAAACGAAGCCTGGAGAATTCCCGGGATAACGTAAATGAGGTCATGTACGGGATTGGATATTCCGACGAAAAATCATTTAGAAACACCTTTAAGAAGATCACGGGAATTTCCCCTTTACAGTACCGGAACAAATACAGGGAGGCACCGGGGCGTGTGTAACGTATGGGCCCATAACACCTTCAAAAGTTCCCTTTTAAATACCATTTTTGACAGTGCAACCTCCATAAATACTGATTTTTCAGCAATAATTTTAACTAAAACAAGCAAAAATAATCGCATAATAGTTAGTCTTGATAAATTTTTATTAGATATTTGTGACTCATCGTATACAAATTTAAAATTAGATTATTGTGTGTGGAATTGTATGTGCTTTCGAATTAAAAGAACCTTCTGAATCTTTAAGACCCCGCCTGTTGAGTATGGCAAAATGCCTGCGGCACCGGGGGCCAGACTGGAGTGGGATTTACAGTAATGAAAAGGCTATTTTGGCCCATGAACGGCTTGCTATTGTTGACCCTACTTCGGGAAAACAGCCTTTATTGAGTGAAGATAAAAACCTTATTCTCGCGGCCAATGGTGAAATCTATAATCACCGGGACCTGCGCAGGCAATTTGAAGGAAGGTATAATTTCCAGACGGAATCTGACTGTGAGGTAATCCTTCCACTTTACAGGGAAAAAGGTCCAAAGTTCCTCGATGAAATGAACGGGATCTTTGGTTTTGCAGTTTACGATGCCCAGAGGGATGAATATTTGATTGCCAGAGATCATATGGGGATCATTCCTCTCTACATTGGCTGGGATCCTAACGGAACATTTTACGTGGCTTCAGAACTCAAGGCACTTGAAGGTCATTGCACCAAAATAGAACTTTTCCCTCCCGGGCATTATCTGTCGAGTGAAGAGGAAGGTTTTCAACGCTGGTATCAAAGGGACTGGATGGATTATGAGAATGTGAAAGAGAATGAAACCAGTATTGCTGAACTTAAAAAAGCCCTTGAAGATGCGGTACACCGGCAATTGATGAGTGATGTGCCTTATGGGGTTTTACTTTCGGGCGGGCTGGATTCATCCATAACTTCGGCATTAGCAAAAAAATATTCAGATAAAAGAATTGAAAGTGACGATACCGATGCTGCCTGGTGGCCGCGGCTTCACTCCTTTGCCATTGGTCTTGAAGGTTCGCCCGACCTTGCTGCCGCCAAAAAAGTCGCAGAACACCTAGACACGGTACACCACGAAATAAAATTTACCATCCAGGAAGGCATTGATGCCATTAGAGATGTGGTTTACCAGCTTGAAACTTATGATGTGACCACCATACGGGCCTCTACGCCCATGTATTTGATGGCGCGTGCCATTAAGGCCATGGGAATTAAAATGGTGCTTTCGGGGGAAGGTGCCGACGAGATCTTTGGAGGGTATTTGTACTTCCATAAAGCTCCAAATGCTAAGGAATTCCACGAGGAGACTGTGAGAAAACTCGATAAACTTCACCAGTACGATTGCCTTAGAGCAAATAAATCTCTTTGTGCCTGGGGCATTGAAGGCAGGGTGCCTTTCCTGGACAAGGAGTTTATGGACGTGGCCATGCGCATTAATCCAAAGGACAAAATGATAAACGGTGAGCGCATGGAAAAATGGGTGCTTAGAAAGGCCTTTGAAGAATACCTGCCGCAGAGTGTGGCCTGGCGACAAAAAGAACAATTCTCAGACGGCGTGGGTTACAGCTGGATAGATACACTCAAGGAAATGGTAAACAGCCAGGTAAGCGATGAGCAACTAAAGAATGCGCATTTCAGGTTTCCGGTTCAACCTCCAAAAAGTAAAGAAGAGTTCTTTTACCGTTCCATATTCACCGAACATTTTCCCAGTGATGCCGCTGCACTATCTGTACCTTCTGTACCATCGGTAGCCTGTAGTACACCCACAGCTTTAGAATGGGATGAATCATTCAGGAATTTGAACGATCCATCGGGAAGGGCTGTTGCCAATGTACATTCGGATGCCTACAAAAAAGAGGAAAAAAATGCAGCCATTTAGCCATTTTTGAGGAAATAATACTGCTGTTAAATGCCATTTTTGGATAACTCAAACCCCTTCGAGCTGAAAACCTCGAAGGGGTTCTTTTTTGCATCATACTATAAAGAATTTAAATTTGCTCTCGTACTTCGTACATGATAGGCAGTGAATATTCTACAGCAACCGGTTTTTCTCTTTGCTTGCCGGGAATCATCTTTGGCAACAGCCTTACTACACGGGCTGCTTCTTCTTCCAGCCTTTTATTAGGGCCACGCGCCCTAATGTCGGCCACGTCTCCTTTTTCATTGATCTTAAAGACCACATAGATCCTGTTCATCCCGGTAAGCCCCAGTTCTTCACTTATCC
Source organism: Salinimicrobium tongyeongense (assembly GCF_026109735.1). Lineage (NCBI taxonomy): Bacteria > Pseudomonadati > Bacteroidota > Flavobacteriia > Flavobacteriales > Flavobacteriaceae > Salinimicrobium > Salinimicrobium tongyeongense. Next base: position 3,404,200 of record NZ_CP069620.1, read on the forward strand.
TTACGTTGAAATGCTTTCTCACATGGGCATCGATCTTTTGAGACATACATTTTTTCTGTTCGTCTTTATTTTTGATGCCCTCACAACCCGGATAGGTGGGAATTTGCTGCACGACCATAAAAGGTACTTTTTCAATCTCTTCTTCCTCCTCTTCATAGGCCACTTCTTCTACCTCAATGATCTTCTCTATCTTATCTTCCTGGCTGGTTTCGGTAGAGCGTATCTCTGTTTCCTCAACCTCCATCTTGTCTTCAACAACTTCTATCACCTCGGGCATTGGTGGCGGCGGTGGAGGTGGCGGTGGCGGCGGGGTGTTTAGCTGGGTGATTGGAATGTCTTCCTGCTCAAAATCTGTGACCTGTACTTCCTGAAGGTCTACATCTTCGCTGCCGTAGAATTTCCATTCCAAACCAAAATAAGTTAGGCTGAGCATTACAATAAGTCCCACCTGAAAAAATATTATGCTCCTTTTTCCAAGATCTGCCTTTGGGTTCTTTTTGACTTGCATAACAGTAGATTTAGATATTAATTACTAAACCATTATATCAAGAGGATCTCTCCCCTGGAACTCACTTTTGGAAGGCGCTCATTCTTCTTTTTTTAAATTTCCGGGAATGATTTTTTTCCGGATTATTAAAAGGAGAACTGCAGCTGGTCCTCATCATTCCTTCTTAAACCTTTTCTTAACCAGCACATTAAAGATACCCACTCTTTAAGGCTTAAAGAATGATATTTATCATACAGCTGGAACAAATTGGCAGCAAAGGGAAAGAAACACCACAAAAAAAAACCCGACTCCCGTCAGGTTTTTTTAGAAGGTAAGAATATAAGTTTGGAATTTATTTCATCGTAAAATTTCCGACTTAATCAAAGATCTTGATGTGAATGGATTTGGTACTTTCAGAAAAGTAAATGGCCCTCACCGAACCTGTAGTAAAAGAGATGGTCTCTTCTTTCAGCATTTCATTATTTCTGAAAATATCGAGGTATTTGTCCTTGTCGAATTGCGGGCGTACAGGTGTGCCAGCCGAATTTTTCAAAAACTTTAAATCCTTATCCATTACCAGCTGAACCGCCCTGGGAGCCGAATAGTAGTAAAGGTCATTGTCTTGCGCAGTATTTGGTCCAAAAGGCAGTTGTGGCTTTGGTATCGATATTTGCTGCATCATCATGTTGTGAAACATGGTATGCTGCCACCACCAGTTATACATATAAAAATATTCATAAGTAGGAACTGCGCCCAGGTTAACCAATAAAGTATTTTCTATCCCTGTATTTACAGTAGCAGTAAGACTAAAATTTTTCCTGGAACTTTTTGTGATCAGCTTTTTTAGATCTTCATTTGCAGAGAACTCTTCCCGCAGCTTCACTTCTCTCAGTAATTTTTGGCTCTCTATGTCGTAAATTCTTAAAATTATATCTTCCCTGTTATTCATAAATAGGAAAGCCTTGTTTTCATAAATATAAGTGTTTACCTCCTTTACCTTGTCAAGATCACTAAAATCTGCTTTAAAAATTTCCTGTTCTCCGGTATCAGGCTCCACACTAAGAATGAAGTACTCCTTTTCAGATTTATAATCAAAAACCAGTTTTTCGTGGGTATAATACAGCTTAGAGGGATTAATAGAACCCTGCGCTACAAATTCGGCAGTGTTGATACCTTCAGGTTTTTTCTTAAAAAATTTTTCAGCTGTATCCCGGTTTATTCCTGAAAAGTCCAGTATAGCTTTCTCAGGTTCCAGGGCTCCTGTAATGCTGATGATCTCTATTTCCTCATCCTTTTTATTCAGTAAAAAAGTTTTTTCACTGCCCCTCATAATAAGATAGGGTTCTTCAAAGTTTTCTACGGAAAATCGCTTTAAACCGCCATTAACAGTACTAAATTCAAGTATCTCGAGTTTTTCTTCTTTCTTTTTTCCCTGCTGAAGTAGTAACGTAAGCACTTCATCCTTTAAATGATAGGAGATTACCGAAGGTTTTTCCGGAAACACAGCGTTTTCTAAAGCCGATATATTTTTATTGGCATCTATGAAGTAGGTTTTGACCAGGTATTGGTCGTCTTGCTTATTCTTTGTCACCAGCAGGTGCAAAGATGTCTGCTGATCTATGTCTCCTGAAAATGTTCCTATAAGTTTCTCATCCTCCTGAAGCCGAATCACCAACTCCTCAGTAAGAGGTTTGGGAGTTGCAGATAAAATGGAAAAGACCAGGAGAAAGCAAAAAGTAAAAATTGATTTCACTGAAATAATTATTAAAAGTTTGTTAAAGATAATAATAGGCCTGACATATTTATCGCTGCTCATCTACTTTTAATAAAAATAAATTCAGTCCAAACTTATAGTTCTTTTTCAATATTATCGGATAATAATCCGATAATTTAAAATATCGGGTATAAAACCTATATTTGCATATATCGGATATTAACCCGATATTTCCCTTATGATAGCAGTCATTACAGGAGATATAGTAAATTCAAGAAGCGAGTCGGCAGCACACTGGCTCCCGGTACTTAAAAAGATACTTGGGCATTATGGAGAAGCCCCTCAAGGCTGGGAAATCAGCCGGGGAGACAGTTTTCAGCTCCTCCTACAACCCGAAGAAGCTTTATATGCAGCACTCCAAATTAAAGCAGGAATAAAGCAACTCCCAGACCTCGATGTGAGAATGGCCATTGGCATTGGAGAACAGGAATATAAAGCCGAAAAAATCAGTGAATCTAATGGTTCGGCTTTTATTCGTTCGGGAGAATGCTTTGAGGAGCTTAAAAAACAAAACCTGGGAATTCGCACAGGAGAGGCCGAAAAAGATGAAATTTTTGACCTGCTCTTTCAGCTTGCCCTACTTAGCATGAACAACTGGAGCGTTACTGTAGCCAAAACCATTGCTGCATTTCTTGAGCATCCCGCAAAAAACCAGACAGAACTCGCAAAACATTTAAAAAAATCTCAAAGCAGTTTAAGTGAAGCGCTTAAACGTGGCGGTTTTGACGAGATCATGCAGCTTGAGAGTTTTTACAGATCAAAAATTAAACGTTTATGAGCGCATTTGCCCTAAAATTGCTTTTGGCTCACCTGTTGGGTGATTTCCTGCTGCAACCCGATAGCTGGGTGGCTCAAAAAAGGCAAAGAAAGCAGCGTTCTCCGCTGCTCTACGCTCATGTTGCTGTACATTTTTTAATAATGTTCGCTTTGCTGGGCTTTGACCTTTCATATTGGCCGGCCTTGATCGTCATTGTAGTCAGCCACTATTTTATAGACCTACTCAAACTGCACCTAGAGTCTAGTGATCACAAAAGCAGGTTGTTCCTACTTGACCAGCTGGCGCATTTGCTGGTGATTGCCGGTGTAACCTACAGCTATCACCCTTTTAGCATAGCCTTCTTCGAATTACTTCAACCCGGGCCGCTGCTTTTTGTTAGCTGCCTGGTGTTTCTTGGCCCGGTTGCCGCAATTCTCATGAGGTTAATTATGAGCCGCTGGGTTTTACCCGAAGACAAAGAAAACGATTCCCTGCCCCAGGCTGGGAAATATATTGGGATGCTGGAGCGCCTCCTGGTCTTTGCGTTCATCGTCCTTCAACAATGGCCGGCAATTGGCTGGCTCATAGCTGCCAAATCGATCCTGCGTTTTAGCGACCTCTCCCGCGCTAAAGACCGAAAGCTCACAGAGTATGTACTTATAGGCACCCTGCTCAGTTTTTCCCTCTCAATAGTCACCGGCATCGTTTATTTATATTTTCAGGATATTTCACTATTTTAGAAGAAAAAGAAATATGTCGGGTACCGCATGGGGATTTGCTGTTGTGACTGGGATCGTATTAATTGCCGTAATTGTTTACACTGTAATTAAGCTTAGAAAACAGGTGCACAAAAGAGAACAGGAAGAACAAAAAAAGAATAAGCTAAACTGAACATGACTTCTCAAAAAGGGCATTTTTGAATTACCTTTTTTTGCTGAATATCATTTAAATGATGTAACATGACTTCAGAAATAAAAAAAGGTACTTCTGAAGGTTTTGTATAACATTCAGCAGAAAAATCTTTAATTATTTACAGCTTAAACCCGTAATAGCCTTATAATCTACCATTTAACTTAATATGGCACGGTTGCTGCTTTACTGTAGCCAGAAATGCTTTTTTAAGCTGCCAAACTAACTGCTAAAACTCACTTATATATGAAGATCAACAACTTCCCCCTCCTATTTGCTTTTATCGCCCTCATTTTCACGTCCTGCTCCAAGGATGACGACGTTTTAAAAGAAGATCCTTCTTCTGAAAAACCCACGGAAACTGAAGAGACAGCAGAGCTTGAGGTTGAAGAGTTTGTCTACTCCGGAATGAATGAGATCTACCTCTACAAATCGGATGTTAGCGTGCTCGCCGATGATTATTTTGATACAGAAGATGCCAAGCTAGACTACCTGGCCGGGTTCAGCACTCCGGAAGCCCTTTTTGAAGACCTCAAATCTTCAAGTGACAGGTTCAGCTTTATTACCGATGATTACAAGGCTCTTGAAGACCAGTTCAACGGCGTAAGCAGTAGTACCGCCGGAATGGATTTTGGCCTGGGCTCAATTAGCGGCACCAGTTATTTATTTGGTTTCCTGCAATACGTGATCCCAAACACCCCTGCTGCTGATGCCGGTCTTACCCGCGGAACGGTTTTTACAGAAATCAACGGAAAAAAAATTACTTTAAACAACCTCGAGTCTTTGCTCGATTCTAACTCGCTTACCATAAACATCGGAAATGTGGAAAACAACACGCTCGTCCTTACCGACGAAACAGTAACTCTTAACCACTCTTCCTACACGGCAAACCCGGTTCAGCTCGTAAAAACCCTTGAAGTAGATGGAATACAGGTGGGTTACCTTATGTATAATAGTTTTATCGGGAATTTTGACGACGAACTAAACCAGGCTTTTGCAGAACTTAAAAGCAAGGGAGTTGATGAGCTTGTGCTCGACCTTAGGTATAACGGCGGTGGCGATGTAGAGTCGGCCGTAGATCTCGCCAGCATGATCACGGGTCAATTTGAAGGCGAAGTATTTATGCAGGAAATGTGGAATGAGACCTACCAGAATTATTTTGAAGAAAATGCCCCCGAACGTTTGCTAAACCTTTTTGACAGTAAGATAAGGACCGGCGAAACCATTAACAGCCTTAAGCTTACCAAAGTTTATATTTTAACTACGGCCAGCACAGCTTCGGCCAGCGAACTTATCATTAACGGGCTTGAACCCTATATCAATGTGGTCCAGATTGGAGAAACCACTACCGGAAAGTTCCAGGCTTCAGTAACCTTATATGACAGTGAAGACTTTTCCAAAGATTCCAAAATCAATGAGAACCATACTTACGCCTTGCAGCCGCTTGTATTGAAATCGGCCAACGCCAATGGAAAATCCGATTATTTTAACGGCCTTAGCCCGGATATAGAAATGAGGGAAGACCTGAACAACATGGGTACGCTGGGAGATCCGAAGGAACCATTTCTTCAGGCAGCTTTGCACCACATTCAGGGTATTTCAACCATGTCTGCCGCCAGCGCACAACAAAAGAGGTCTGAAAATCACCTTAAAATTGTGGGAGACGGGGAAATGTTTGAACCTTATTACCAGAGAATGTACCTCGATAAGCTGCCGGATATCCTCAGAAGAAAATAACAAGAGCCTTAAAACAAATGCTCTGAAGTTTTAGAACTATAACATTATTTAAGAGAGGTTTCTACGGAAGCCTCTTTTTTTATGGATACTTCGGAAACTACAGCTGCTCAAAAATGTCATTTTCCACAGGTTTTTGGGGAATTAATCATCAATTATCTGTTAATTCCTTTGTGAAATCCACAGTTAAAAAGACCTCATTTCCGAAGAGATTTGAGGGAAAGAAGTCACTTACACCTCTCCAAACCCCTGTGAAATAAGGGATTTAGTAATGTTTTTGTTTTAATTCACAAGTCTTACTGTACATTTTTGTCAGTTTTTTCAGCAGTATGGAACCGGTATTGCTTCTATAACTACAACCAAATACCACATTTATGAAAGCAAGTGAAAAACGATTAAACCGAAAAGTTTTTTTTGAAACCTACCTTTCACAAATCAACTGGGATTGGCTTTTTCTGAAAGGGCAATTAATTTTCACCGGAATTATCTGCCTGGGAACCCTGATCTTCATTCTGTGGTTCTTACTCTGAACATCCACCTGATCACAACTCATCTTCAAAATTTCACCATTCTGTAATAATTAGTGCTGCAAAAACCACGGGCTCTTCATTTTTATTAAAAAAGATAAAGTCTGCATTATTATCTTTTCTACAGGGACAATAAAAGCATTAAAAACACCGAATACCGGTTCTCTTACAGCTTCATTGTTTCAAAAAAATTCTAAAAATTATCCCCGAAAGTTTCACTCGGTAATTTGTAGCGTACTGCCCGCTTTGCCACCAAACATTGTTATGTAGTTGTGTATTCAGGTAGGCTTTTACTTAGCTTTTACCTGCTTAGCCAATAAATAATTTCTCAGTTTCAAAGGTATTGGGAGCCCAAATCTTCAACTACAATTACTCAAAAAAGCCTAACCAAAAAGCCATTTTTGAGAGGCAGGCGACCTTAGGCAGCCGACAGTATCTTTTCGTTGGCTTTTTCTAAACCAGTAGCAGTGATTAAAGAAGTAATCGGTTAGAAAAGGCTGAGATTATCAATTCATCGTTGATTTTTCACAGTTCAGTAAGATTCAATTTCAGCTTTGCCTTAAAACCCCCAATTTCGAATAAGATTAAAATCATACTAACCTAACACTTCACAATTATGCAAACTTTCATCATTACCATCGTACTTTTCCTGTGCAGCAGCATGGGAATGAAGGCCCAGACTCATTATGAGCAGGAACTCACCACGGCCCTCGAGCTGTGGCAGGATCAAAAACCACAGGAGGCAGCAAAGCTTTTTGAACACATTGCTACTGCCGAAGGAAAAAAGTGGCTTCCGTACTATTATTCCTCTCAAATAAAGATTGTGGAAAGTTTTGACATGACCAACAAAACAAAGAAAGAACAGTTGCTGAGAGAAGCTCAGGGCTTACTAAATAAAGCCAAAGAACTGGAAGGAGATGAGGTAGAATTAATGGTCCTGCAGGCGATGCTGCACACTTCCCGGCTCATCATTGATCCCGACACCTACGGTATGACCCTGGCTCCCGTGATCACCGGAATTTATGCTGAAGCTGCTAAAATAGCACCTGAAAACCCCCGGCTTGTACTTTCCAAAACCGAATGGGAAATAGGATCTGCCCCTTATTATGGTGAAGATCCGAAAATATATTGCCCAGACCTAAAAGCAGGACTAGCCCTGTTCGAAAATGAAGACGATGCTCCTACCCAAGCCCCCACCTGGGGAAAAGAGCGTTTACAAAGGCTTATTGCCAAAACCTGCGACAGCGAAAATTAGTTCCCTACAAAAAAACTTCTTTTAGAACTGCAAAAAAGCCGGAAATTAATTAAACTTAAACAGTTTAAGTCAAAATGAAAGAATTTCTCAAAATTTTAAAGACCTCTGTTATTGTTTGTATAGGGATCCTCCTTATAAATGCCATTTTTGGAGCCCATGACTGGGAGCGGCTGCTTGACGTGCAATTGTGGGGCACCTACTTTTTTTACTCCTTTGTACTTACTGCAATAAACTTCCTCTATTTTGCCTTTTTTGAGAAGAAAATAGGTTGGGAAGGTGCTTACCTTAAAAAGCTAGTATTGGCTGTCGCTGGTTCTATTATCCTCACCATGATAGGCTTCTTTTTTTGCAGGATGGTAGATCAAACCGTCTTCCAGGGAGATAGTATTACTGAATTCCTGACTAATGAAAGGGCCGGGTACTATCTTTTCCCATTACTTTTAACCACTATTGTTTCCCTCTCTTTCCACCTCATCTATTTCTATAAGGCCATTCAGGAAAAAAAAGTAACCGAGCAAAAGATCATTGCAGGCACTGCTTCAGCAAAGTTTGAAAGTTTAAAGAACCAGATTGATCCGCATTTTCTGTTCAACAGCCTAAATGTACTTACTTCACTTATAGATGAAAACCCCGAACAGGCTCAAAAATTTACTACGGGACTTTCCAAGATCTATAGATACGTTCTTGAACAAAAAGACAAAGAACTGGTAGGTCTTCAGGAAGAATTGAACTTTGCTGTCACCTATATGAACCTGTTGTCAATGAGGTTTGAGAACAGTATTTTTTATGAAGTGCCCAAAGAATTATCCTCCCCCGAAGCCAGGGTGGTGCCTTTATCCCTGCAGTTGTTGCTCGAAAATACCATAAAACACAATGTGGTAAGCGACAATAAGCCACTGCATATCAGGATTTTTGAAGAAGACGGCTACCTGGTACTGGAGAATAACCTTCAGCAAAAAGAAGTTCTTCAAAAGCGTAAAGGAGTTGGCCTGCAAAATATCATAAACCGATACGCATTAATAACGCGACGGGAAATACGAATAATCAAAGACTCAGATAAATTCAGTGTAAAAATTCCGGTGCTCACCAAACAAATCAACATTATGAAAACACAAGATTTTTCAGAAAACACCGCCTATTTCAAAGCCAGACAACGAGTAAAAGAGATCAAGGAATTCTATGGAAACCTCCTCTCCTACTGCCTCGTCATTCCTTTTCTCATCTTTATCAACTACCAAACATACTGGGAATTTCAATGGTTTTGGTTTCCCATGGCGGGTTGGGGACTGGGCCTCACTATTCACGCTTTCTCGGTTTTTGGTTACGGTGCCCACTGGGAAGAGCGAAAAATACAGGAACTCATGGAAAAAGAACAACAACGTACACAAAACTGGAACTAATGGAAGCAAATGATAAATCTTACCAGTACAAACTTGCCCAAAAGAAGGTAAAAAGGATCAAGGATTTTTATGTTCACCTGCTGGTATTCCTGTTTGTGAATATTGCTATTATTGCAGTGAGTTCAATAGATGAAGGCCTGTTTAATGGCTTGCAGGAACCGGAAAATTACTTCACTGCATTCTTTTGGGGAATTGGGCTGTTCTTTCACTGGTGGAATGTTTTTGGCCCCAATATTTTCTTCGGAAAAAACTGGGAAGAAAAAAAGATAAAGGAACTTATGGAAAAGGAAAAACAAAAATCCTGGGAATAAAATTCCTTAAAAATGCCATTTTTGAGACATGATTAAAACTGTTATTGTTGAAGACGAAAAACCGGCTGCCCGCCGTTTACAGCGCATGCTGGAAAAAATGGGAGTCCATGTCATTACCACGCTGCATTCTGTAGAAGATGCTGCCGAATGGTTCCTGAAAAATGAACACCCCAACCTTATCTTCCTCGACATCCAGCTTAGCGACGGACTCTCCTTCGAGATTTTTGAACATACCGAAGTCAATGCTCCCATTATCTTCACCACCGCGTATGATGAGTATGCGCTGCAGGCCTTTAAGCTCAACAGCATTGATTATCTGCTCAAACCGCTCGATGATGAAGAGCTTGCCGCTGCCCTTGAAAAATTTAAAAAGAACAGCTTTGCCAGTCAAAAGCAAATGGACTTTAGGGCTTTAAAAACCCTGCTCAATATTGCAGGTTCAGATTATAAAAAGCGTTTTTCCATTCAGATGGGTCAGCATTTAAAGCTCATTGATATTTCTGAAATCGTTTGTTTCTATTCCGAAAATAAAGCCACCTACCTACACACTAATACCAATAGAAGTTACCTGCTCGACTCCAGCCTTGATAAGCTTGAAACCGAAGTAGCCCCTCAAAACTTCTTCAGGGTTAACCGCAAATTCATTATTTCAATCCATGCCATTTCAGATATACTTACTTATTCCAATTTACGCCTGGAAGTAAAACTGAAAGATTACAACAGCGAACAGATCATTGTAAGCCGGGAGCGGGTAAAAGATTTTAAAGACTGGCTTCAGTAATTAGCATCCTTATTATCAAAGGCTTTAAATTCCGAAGAGCTGGAAGAATGTTGGGAATAACAGGAAAGCAAGTTGTTGTAGATGCAATAAAAACTTCGGGAAAAGAAGAAGCCGCCTTCTCTACTAACGTTCCGGTTACCCTACATTCCCGAAAAGTGTGGCAGAAAATGACGGCCTTTCTTAAAACTGTAATTTATATTAACTTAAGGTCTTTTAATATTCCCACCAAATGTGGGGTGGTATTTGCACCAAAATCCTCGCGCAATTCTTTTAACCTTTTTTCTATAGAACTTCTGCTGTTTGGTGTGATCCCCCGCTTTTTGAAATCGCCTTCAATTTCATCCTGCGTGTAGCCCGTGGCAATTGCCGAAAGAAGCTCCATTTCCCAATCCCCCAAAATCAACATATTATCATCTTTCAGAAGCCTTTCTATACGCACTGAATTGTATTTATTACCCTTGTTTACAGCGTGTATGGCCTCCCTAAGATCGCGCATGCCGTGCCTGTCTTTGCTCACATACCCGTCAATATCGCCCGATTCCCACAACCCCCTAACCGTTTGCGGATTATCTTCTATGGTATTGACCAAAACCTTTAAATCGGGATCTTCTTCTTTAAGAGCGGAAATAAGTTCCCTGCCCGACTTAAATTTCTCTGGCCGGTGATCTAACCTGAAAGAAAGGTCACAAATAAGAAGTTCAAAAGGATTGCCATCCCGCTGCGCTTTTTTAAAAAGCAACCAGGCTTCTTCGCAGTATTGCGCATGCTCAACACTTGATATCCCCAGGTCTTTCAGTAAACCTGAAACTGCCAGATTAATACTGTCAATATCCTCTGCTACCAGTACTCTTTGAAACATCGCTTTTTGAAGAGGTAAACCCACTGTTTTAACTTTCTTTGCCTCAAAATTAAAACAAAGTATTCAGCTTCTATTACGGAAAACCGTAATTCTGCAAAAAAAACGAAAACGTTTGAGATTCCTGTAGCCCTTTACTTTCTGTTCCATCCCTCTATAATGCTGAGTTTAAAAGAATTCAGCAAGAAAACACCGGCACGGGTTTACAAATACGCACAAAACAGTATCTTTGAAACTCTATCTTAACCAACATTATGAATATTGCAGAAGTAGCTGCTTATATCCTTAGTTTTATAATCCTTTTCCCTACAGCCGCATCTATTAGCCGGTTTGATCAATGGTGGATCAGGGATTTTGATTTCCCAAGATTGCAGATTAGTGTGCTCATACTCGCAGTTATGATCTTTGATGCCGTAGCTTTTGATTTTAGCTCGATTTGGGAAACTGCCATGCTTGTAGTTCTGGGATTAAGTTTTATTTACCAGGCTGCAAAGATCTATCCCTACACGTATTTGGCCTCTAAACAGGTTATGGAATACAAAGGCAAAGAAGTTGACAGGCAGCTGTCTATCCTGGTGAGCAATGTGCTTACTACCAACACGAAGTACGACAAACTCGTAAAGCTCATTATTCGGGAGAACCCAGACCTTGTGCTCACACTGGAGACTGATAAAACCTGGGAAGAACAGCTAAGCCGCATTGAGGAAGAATATCCTTACACTGTAAAAATTCCGCTGAAAAACCTTTACGGAATGCACCTTTACTCCAAACTTGAGCTGGAGGATATTGATATTAAATATATTATTTCAGAAGAAATTCCCTCCATCCACGGAAAAGTAAAGTTAAAGTCGGGTGAAAAGGTCAATATTCATTGTCTTCACCCCAAGCCCCCAAGCCCTTCTGAAGATGATACTTCAACCAACCGCGATGCAGAGCTCCTGCTGGTAGGAAAAGAAATAGATGGCAGGAATTCTACCCTGGTTTTTGGAGATCTCAATGACGTTGCCTGGTCCAGGACCACAAAGCTCTTCCTTAGTTTAAGCGGACTCCTGGATCCGCGTATTGGCCGCGGCTTTTTCAATACTTTTCACGCACAATATCCAGTTTTCAGATGGCCGTTGGACCACGTTTTTCACAGCAGTGATTTTATGCTGCTGAGTTTGAAACGGTTGGAAAAAATGGGATCAGACCACTTCCCTATATTTATCAAGCTCGTCTATCAACCCGAAGATGTAGAAAAAAATGGCAATGGCGAGACTGAAGAGCCCGATGAAGAGGAAAAGGAATGGGCCGAAGAAAAAATTGATAAGGGCAAGCAGCCTGATGCGCATTAACATGCGGCATTTTAAATTTTTCAGGTGTTTCTTTGTGTAAGAAGACCCTTTAAAAATGGCTTTTTTAAAAGGTATATTCCATAGCTACTTTTATAAAGTAAGAGCCGGCACATTGAAAAGTAAGAGCCTGGCTTCATCCCAATTTTAGGGAGCCAAAAGTTTAGTCTTACCAAAACAGCATTATTAAAATGTAAGAAAATGGACCTATCTGAACTCATCATTCTAAACCTTACAGAAATAAGGCTTAAAAGCATAAAAATTTGGAACGCACTTCCCAAAAACCTTTACAACTGGAAACCCGACGAAAATGCGATGACTGCCATTGAGATGATCAGGCACGTTTTGGAAGCCGATTATGGCTGGAATATCATAATCAACAATAAAAGTATGCTGAACTATGAGACACCCTGGAAAAACCGCCCCTTTCTTAGTGTATCTGACGAACTCGAATTTGCCGAACCCTATAGAAAATCCTTTTTAGCGAGTATAGCAAAATTTTCAGATACAGAACTAAGCGAAACCCTTATTACCCATCCCGGAAATGGGGAAAAGAAAATTCTGGGAAAATATTTGTTAAGAATAGGCTATCACGAATCTGTTCACGCAGGACAATTTCTTTCCTATTTACGAGCAATGAAGCTGCAACGCCCGCAAATTTGGGACTAAAAATCATTGGTGTCCCTGGAAAAAGTCGGGAATTTCAAAAATGGCATTTTTGACACTTATTCCTGTTCTGTCAGCACAGGTTCGAGTATTTCCCACACGTTCATGGCTACAATATCATAACCCTCGGCCGTGGGGTGAATCCCATCCTGTTGATTGAGTTCAGGGTCTCCGGCCACTCCTTCGAGTAAAAAAGGAATGAGGTGTATGTTATTTTCCTCTGCCAGTTCAGGAAAGAGTTCCTTAAAATTTGAAGTATATTCTGCTCCCAGGTTTGGCGGGATCTGCATTCCTGCCAGCACGATCTCCACATCGGGATTTTTTTGCCGCGCCTTATCGATAATGGCCTGCAGGTTCTTCCGGGTTTCGGTTACCGGAATTCCGCGAAGTCCGTCATTTGCGCCCAGGGCCAGTACAAACACATCAACATCCTGGTTGAGCACCCAGTCTATCCTGTTTCGTCCGGCTGCGGTGGTCTCCCCGCTGAGCCCTGCGTTTACAACCTCGTAATTTAGTTTCAGAGAATCGATGATCTTCTGAATTTCTGCCGGATAACCTTCAGCCAAATCCAGGCCCATGGCTGCCGTAAGACTGTCTCCAAAAAACAGGATCGTGCCGGTATCTTGTGTTTCTTCGGAAGCTTCAGCATTATCGGTTTCATTTTCAACTTCCGAAGCAACATTAGGTGCAGCTTTGTTTTCCTTATCTGAATTTTCTTTACACGAAGAAAATAACAGGAGTGTCAAAAATGGCAAAAACAACAGGTTTCTCATGGCTACAGGCTTGAAGTGAAAATCATTTCTTATTTTGCTTTTTCTGAAAGCGAACTAAAGATGACAAAAATATTGAACGTGCGCAACCTCAAAAAGAGCTATTCCAGTGGCTCCAGGCTGCTCACCGTGCTGCACGACATGAGTTTTGATGTTGAAGAAAAGGAGACCTTTGCAATTGTAGGCCCTTCGGGCAGCGGAAAAACCACTTTACTGGGGCTTTGCGCCGGCCTTGATCGTGCCGATTCGGGAAATATTGAACTTTGCGGCACCGAACTTTCTACTCTTTCCGAAGATGAGCGCGCAATACTTCGGAATAAAAAAGTTGGATTTGTCTTTCAGGATTTTCAGTTGCTGCCCACTTTAACGGCCCTGGAAAATGTGGCTGTACCGCTGGAACTGCAGGGAGCAAAAAATGCTTCCGAAGTCGGAAAAGACCTACTGGAAAAAGTAGGCCTTGGCGGAAGATTTGATCATTACCCCTCACAACTTTCGGGCGGTGAGCAACAGCGGGTAGCAGTAGCCAGGGCTTTTTCCAACCGGCCTTCCATCCTCTTCGCCGATGAGCCCACTGGAAACCTGGATGCCGAAACCGGAGAAAAGATCATTGAACTGCTCTTTGACCTCAACAGGCAGGCGGGCACTACGCTGGTGATTATAACCCACGACCCTGAACTTGCAAAAATGACACAGCGCACTCTGCGCTTAAAGGGTGGAAAAATAGTGGAGGCTCATGAGCAGCATTAAAACCGGCAGCACTTTTAAGTGGCTTCTAAAGATGGCCTGGCGCGATGGAAAAGCCAGTGGCCGCAAGCTCAGCCTGTTCATGGCCTCTATTGTTCTGGGAATAGCAGCCGTGGTGGCTATCCAGTCTTTTGGAGAAAACCTGAAAGATAATATCGCCCTGCAATCTAAAGCCATGATGGGCGCCGATTATAAAATTGACCTCGACCAGGCTCCCTCTAAAGAAGTACTTGCCATCATTGACTCTTTGGGAGGGGCACCTGCCCGGGAAATAAGCTTTAGCTCTATGGCTGCCTTCCCGGGCAATGGCAGCACAAAATTCGTGCAGGTAAGAGCTATTGAAGGTAATTTCCCGTTCTATGGGGAGCTTGTGACCACGCCTGCAGAGGCAGGAAAGAACTATCAGGTCGATACTGGTGCTCTGGTTGACGCCACTGCGATGCGGCAGCTAAACCTAAGCCCCGGTGACAGCATTAAAATTGGAAACGTAACGCTGCCTATAGCCGGTGCTTTAAGGTCTATTCCCGGCAGTAATTCTTTCTTCAGTTCGGTTGCGCCTCCTGTTGTTGTTCCTCATAGCATTGTTGAAGAAACGGGCCTTATCCAAACCGGGAGCCGTATTTCTTACGATTATTATTTCACTACTAAGGCTCAAACCAACCTGGAGCAGCTGGATGAAGTACTTGACCCGCAACTCGACAAGCTGGAAGCCGATCTTGACACCCATACCTCTACAAGCCAGAGACTGGGCCGGCGTTATGATAACTTCGGAAAATTTCTCAACCTGGTTGCTTTTATAGCCCTGCTGCTTGGTTGTGTGGGGATTGCAAGCGCAATAAACATTTACATCAAAGGCAAACTGAAATCGGTTGCCGTTTTGAAATGCCTGGGAGCAACAAGAAGACAGTCATTTATGATCTTTCTTCTGCAAATCGCCGGAATGGGAATTCTCGGCGGAATCATCGGAACCATTATTGGCTTGCTTTTACAACAGCTGTTCCCACTACTCCTTGCCGACCTTTTACCGGTAAGTATCCAGATGACATTCAAACCTCAAATCATTATTTTGGGCATTTTACTGGGACTTTTTATGGCGGTATTATTTGCCCTGATTCCGCTCATCGGCACACTTTACGTTTCACCCTTACAGGCGCTACGAGTACAGCCCAATAACAATGATAAAAAAGGAAAGGCAAGGCTTGCCGTACTCGCGGGTATCTTTCTATTTATCCTGATCTTTTCCTACTGGCTGCTGCAAAACTGGAAGTATTCCCTGGCTTTTGTTCTTGGGATTATAGCGACCTTTTCAATCCTGGCCGCGATTGCCAGGCTTTTCATGAAACTTATAAGGAATAACTTTCCCAGCAGATGGGGTTTCCCGGCAAGGCAGAGCCTGCAGAACCTTTTTAGGCCTCAAAACCAGACCCTCACCTTAGTACTGGCCATTGGGGTGGGCACTTTTCTTATTAGCACGCTCTACTTCACCAAAGACCTTTTACTGGCACAGGCTTCGCTAGACGCGCAAAAAGACAGTCCCAACATGATCCTGCTCGATGTACAGGCCGGCCAGGAAAAGGAAGTGGAACAAACTCTTAAACACAGCGGTCACCCTGTGCTCAACAACATTCCTATTGTGACCATGCGGGTACAAAGCATCAACGGGAAGACTGTGAACCAGATACGCGAAGATTCTACTTCCCGGGTCAATAGATGGGTACTCAACCATGAATTCAGGGTTACTTACAGGGATTCCCTGAAGGATTCTGAAGCCCTTACAGCCGGAAAATGGATTCCTGAAGTTGGTGGTTCCAGCCTCATCCCTATATCAATAAGTGACAATTTTGCTGAAGATGCACTGGTGACAGTTGGAGATAACATATCCTTTAACGTACAGGGAGTCATGATGAATACCAAAGTGAGCAGCATAAGGGCGGTAAACTGGAGCGATATGGAACCCAATTTCACGATAGTTTTTCCGCTTGGAGTACTGGAAAATGCTCCGCAGTTTCGGGTGATCACCACCAAAGTACCCAATGAGAATGCCAGTGCCGCCCTGCAACAGGAGCTGGTGCGCGCTTTTCCGAATATTTCCATACTCGATCTTCGGCAGATAATTTCAGTAGTAGAAGATCTGCTGAACAAAATTGCCTGGCTTATCAATTTTATGGCCTTTTTCAGCATTTTTACAGGGATCATTGTGCTATTGGGTGCCGTGCGCACCAGTAAATTTCAGCGGATAAGAGAAAGTGTTTTGCTGCGCACCATTGGAGCCCGAAGTTCCCAGATCCTTAAAATACTTGCGCTCGAATATTTCTACTTAGGGGCTCTGGGAAGTTTGTCGGGCATCCTGCTTTCGCTCCTTAGCAGCCAGTTACTGGCCTGGCTCTTATTTGATGCCGTTTTCGCACCCTCACTTTTCCCATTTTTTGTGCTGTTTCCGGGAATCACGTTATTGGTGGTTGTCATTGGGCTCACCAACAGCATTAGCGTCATTAAAAGTCCGCCCCTTGAAGTGCTGAGAAAGGAATCTTATTAAATCTCCTTCAGTCTAACCCGAAAGTTAAACTGCTGCGGAAGTATTTCCGAAGAAATTATATGCTAAAGAATTAAAACAAGCGCTTTTGTAGGCTGGAAGAAATTAGACTGCAATACCTGAAGTTCTGCCGGCCAGGGTATAGTCGATTGGGGTATTGAAAAAAGCTATTTTTCAGTCTCTTTTTTTCTTTGTATAATTTCGATCTTTGAATAAAACTGAAATTGTTATGTCTCAAAATAACTCCATTCCCTACTCTATACTCGAACTTGCCAGCGTTGGTGCCGGCTCCTCTGTTGAACAAACCTTTAAAGACAGCCTTGACCTGGCCCAAAAAGCTGAGGAGATGGGCTATACCAGGTTTTGGCTGGCAGAGCATCACAACATGGTGAGCATAGCCAGTTCGGCTACTGCCGTGCTTATTGGCCATATCGCCGGGGGCACTGAGAAAATTCGGGTGGGGAGCGGCGGAATCATGCTGCCAAACCATTCTCCCCTTATAGTTTCTGAACAATTTGGGACTTTGGGTTCCCTCTACCCCAACAGGATAGACCTTGGCCTGGGCAGGGCACCGGGCACAGATCAGGTAACAGCACATGCCATAAGGAGTGACCGCATGCAGGCAGTGTATAAATTTCCGGAGGAAATCAGCCAGATCCAGCAGTATTTTTCAGCAGAAAACAGCAACTCCCAGGTGCGGGCCACGGTAGCCGAAGGAGTGAATGTGCCTATTTATGTGCTGGGTTCGAGTACAGACAGTGCCCATGTGGCTGCTGAAAAAGGTCTGCCTTATGCCTTTGCGAGCCATTTTGCTCCCGCACAGCTCTTTGAGGCACTCAATATTTATTACAACAGGTTTCAACCTTCAAAATACCTCGACAAGCCTTACACTATTGCCTGTATAAACGTAATAGCAGCCGATACCGATGAAGAAGCCGAAAATATCTCAACAACCCTCATCAAGATGATGCTGGGCGTGATGACAGGCAATATCGATTACATGCAGCCCCCTGTTAAAATGACACAGGAACTGAGAGATATGGCAGCAAATCCTGCCTTTCAGCGAATGCTTAAATATGCTTTTATAGGAAGTAAAGCCACGGTGAAAGAACAAACCTCAAAATTCCTGAAGGAGACCGGTGTTAATGAGCTCATGGTCGCTTCCCACATTTTTGACCACAAAGACCGGGTAAGATCCTATCAAATCTTTTCTGAAATTATGAAAAGCATTTGATTTTTGCCCTTTTTGAGGGGTATGGTGGTATAAGCAGTGAAAATTTCTCCTGAAATGCAGTAACCCTGCCCGTTAATTGTTATTTTTAATCATGCAATTACACCTTTACCAGATCAACGCTTTTACAGACCGGCTTTTTAGCGGAAATCCAGCCTGCGTGGTACCTCTGTCTGAGTGGCTGCCTGATGAACTTCTGCTGAAAATAGCCCGCGAAAACGCAGTCGCTGAAACGGCATTTTTCGTGGATCTGGGCTACACTTTCCACCTGCGGTGGTTCACCCCCGAAATGGAGATGGATCTTTGTGGCCATGCCACGCTGGCCACAGCGCATGCTTTAAAAGAGATCAGGAAATATGCTGGCCAAAATGTTATTTTTGAGACCGCAAGCGGAAATCTTACGGTAAAGGCAGACGGAGATCTTTACCGTTTAGACCTCCCGGCCAGGAAACCGGTCGCCACAACAATACCACAACTTTTAAAGGATTCGCTCAACATTCAGCCACAGGAAACCCTCAAAGCCCGCGATTATGTACTGGTTTACGAAAACGAGCAGGAGGTAAAAGACATTAAGATAGATCGTTCTCATTTTGATGAGCTGGAGCTTGGTACAGGCGGCGTGATCGTTACAGCAAAGGGCAGCAACTGCGATTTTGTTTCCCGTTTTTTTACGCCGGGCGCTTCGGTCTTTGAAGATCCTGTGACCGGTTCTGCCCATTGTTCGCTCACCCCTTACTGGAGTGAAAAACTCGGCAAAAAGGAAATGACGGCCATGCAACTTTCAGAAAGAGGCGGAAAACTTTTTTGTACAGATAAAAAGGAAAGGGTGGAAGTTGCCGGTAAGGCCCGCACCTACTATGTAGGCAAACTCTGGACAGAGTAGCATTTCAACCCTTTCTTCTACAGGAAATTCAGATTTACTCTTTAAGCTTCACCGGTTTCACGTTCCAAATTTTTTCACAATAATCCCTTATGGAACGGTCTGACGAGAATTTACCCATCCTGGCCACATTCAGAATAGATTTTTTGGTCCATTCCTTTTTATCGTTCCACAACTTAAAGACCTCTTCCTTTTTTGAACAGTATGAATCAAAATCCTTTAAAAGCTGATAGGGGTCTTGCTGCAGCAAATTGTGATAAAGCGGCTTGAACAATTCGGTATCACCTTTGGTAAGTTCTTCAGAAGAGAGAAAATCCAGCACTTTCTTTAATTTAGGGTTTTCCTCGTAATACTGGTATGGCCGGTATCCTTCGTTGCGGGTTTGTTGGATTTCTTCTGTGGTTTGTCCAAACAAAAAGAAATTCTCTTCTCCCACTTCTTCGCGTATTTCCACGTTCGCCCCGTCTAAAGTCCCAATGGTGAGGGCGCCGTTAAGGGCAAATTTCATATTCCCCGTGCCCGAAGCTTCTTTTCCGGCCATGGAGATTTGTTCAGAAAGATCGGCCGCAGGATAAATCCTTTGGGCCTGCTTCACATTAAAGTTGGGTAAGAATACCACTTTTATGAACCTGTTCACCTCCTCATCCTCATTCACCAGCTCGGCAACGGCCGTAATGAGCCGAATGATCAGTTTTGCCAGGAAGTAACCCGGGGCGGCCTTTCCGGCAAAAATGAAGGTAGAAGCTGCAATGTTTTCTGTCTTCCCATCTTTTATCCTCAGGTAAAGGTCAATGATATGCAACACCATGAGGTGCTGTCTTTTGTATTCGTGAATTCTTTTTACCTGCACATCAAACAGCATCTCAGGATCTACGGTCACGCCGGTTTGTTCTTTAATAAACTGGGTAAGAGCCTGTTTATTCTGAAGCTTTACCTCCCGCCATCTCTTCTGAAAATCTTCATTTTCAGCTAGTTTTTCGAGTTCCTTAAAGCTGGTGAGATCGGTAAGCCACCCCTCTCCTATTTTTTCTGAAATAAGATTGGCCAAACCCGGATTGCTCATTGCAAGGAAACGGCGGTGCGTTACCCCATTGGTGACATTCGTGAATTTTTGAGGCCACAAGCCGGCAAAATCGTTGAGCACCTGAGATTTTAGCAGGCGTGAATGCAGTTCAGAAACCCCGTTTACCTTAAAACTACCCACGGTAGCCAGGTGCGCCATTCTCACTGATGGCTCCCCGTTCTCATCAATGAGAGACATGCGGGCAATTTGGTCTCCGCTAAAACCTTTATCCCGCAATTCTTCCAAAAACCGGCTGTTGATCTCGTAAATGATCTCCAGGTGCCTTGGCAGAATCCTTCCGAGGAGAGAAACAGCCCATTTTTCAAGGGCTTCGGGAAGAAGGGTGTGATTGGTATAGGCAAAAGTGTTTCGTGTAATGTCCCAGGCCTCATCCCATTCCATCTCGTGTTCATCTACAAAGAGGCGCATGAGTTCGGCTACAGCGATAGACGGGTGGGTGTCGTTCAACTGAATGGCGAATTTCTCATGGAAGTTCTTCAACTCCCTGCCCTGGGTGGTGTGAAGGTTGATCATATCCTGTAAAGAACAGGACACAAAGAAGTACTGTTGTTTCAACCTGAGCTCCTTTCCTGAAAGATTTTCATCATTGGGGTAAAGCACTTTCGTGATATTTTCGGAACGCAGCTTTTTCTCTACTGCCCTGTAATAATCTCCCATGTTGTACACCGAAAAATCAAAGGATTCCACAGCTTCGGCTTTCCAAAGTCTCATAATGATCCCGTTGCTTTGATAGCCCAATATGGGAGTATCGTAGGCCGTACCTTTAATTTCCGATTCGGGCAGCCAGTCTACCTGGTATCTATTCTGGCCGTTGGTACTGTGTTCTGTTCTTCCTCCAAATTTCACCACATAAGAGATTTCGGGGCGCATCACTTCCCAGGGATTGCCGTTGTGCAGCCATTTGTCTGTAGTTTCCATTTGCCAGCCTTCCCTGATCTCCTGTTTAAAAATTCCGAATTCATAGCGTATCCCGTATGCTATTGAAGGAATCCCCAAAGTAGCCAGAGAATCCATAAAACAGGAGGCAAGCCTTCCCAAACCGCCATTTCCCAACCCGGGTTCTTCTTCTTCGTCAAGGAGTTCATCCAAATCAAGCCCTAGTTCAGTCAAAGCGGCTTTGGTTTCATCTACAATCTCGAGATTCAGTAAATTGTTACCAAGGTGAGGTCCCGGTAAATATTCCGCAGAAAAATAAGCGATACCACGAGCGTCCTGCTGAGTGAATTTTTCGATTGAACGCACAAATTTTCGTAGTGCCCTGTCGCGAATGGTGAGTGCCATCGCAGTATAAATATCATTACTGGTGGTCAATGCCGGCACCCTTCCCAGATGGTAGAACAGCTTGTGTAAAAAGTCTTTGGTAATGTCTTCCTTGCTTAAACCAACTTCACCTGCGCCGGTACCTAATGACTCAAAATAGCTTTCTATAGATCGATTGTGTTTTTTCATAGCTGCTTTTTCCAAAAAATAAGAAAAAAATGAAATATGCTGATACAAAAAACTATCTTATAAGATAATTTTAGGAGTTTTACTTAATAGAAGTGTATTATCAGTTCTCTCTCTTTTCTTCACGTTCCAACAATCTTATGCTGAACGAATAACTTCACCTACAGAATTATATTTCACAGATTCAATTTCTTACTGAATATTTTTTTAAATGAATTCCGAGTGATATGGATGAGAAAAAGCGTGTGATATCAGGGATTTTAAAAATTAAAGAAAAAAGGTTCCAGAAATGGCATTTTTGAAACCTCATCAGGCTTTATTCATTAGCCGCCATGAATAAGCACTTTTCCTTGATCATTTTGGTGGTTTTTGGGGGCAGCATCTCTTCCCAGCCCGGTTTCCCGTCAACGATCATTTGATGCACTTCCCTGGAATAGATATCGAGGATCTCAGGGTCGTAATCGGTAATATCCACTACCCTGCCGTTGTCTTTAAAGAACTTGAACAACTCTTTCATGCGCGGGTGTACCTGAAGATTGTTACTGGTAATGATCTCTCTGGTTTCGGGATCTTTAAGCGGGTGCAGGTAGATCTTTAAATCCCGGAAGAACAGTTTCCCGAAGGCTTCAAGAATTCCGCCGCTAAGATGCCGGTAGTACTTTTCATCAAAAAGCGCCACAAAAGTGTTTATTCCCATGGTGAGCCCCATTCTTTCGGCTGTGTACTGTGAAAAGTACTCTACCACCTTATAATATTCCTGAAAATTGGAGATCATCACCATTTGTCCCAAAGAGCCCAGGAGATCGGCTCTGTCTAGAAAATCCTTTTCATCAATATCACCTTCTGATCGAAGGTTAGACAGGGTGATCTCAAAAATGACTTCGGTTTTATCTTTATTGACTTTTTTCTCATTCAGAAACAGTTTGAGAGACTGTTCATACATATTCATGTTCACCTTGGTAACAGGCCTGTAGCTGCCTCTAAGGGTGAGAATGTTCTTTTTGTAAAGTTCGTTGGCAGGAAGTACATTATTTCCGTTTGAAGCAAACATAACTGCCTGGGTCATCCCATTTTTGACCAGTTGCAGACTCATAAGCCGGTTGTCTACATCTTTAAAAACAGGGCCCGTAAAATTGATCATATCAATCTCTACCTGGTCATTGTTGAGGTGGTCGTATAAATGCTGCAGCAGTACCTTGGGGTCATCATATTGATAAAAGGCTCCATAGATGAGGTTTGTTCCCATAGTTCCCAGGGTGATTTGCTGCAGGCCGGCATTGTTTTCATGAAACTGCACATGAATGATGATCTCGCTGAATTCTTCTTCAGGCTGGGTTTGAAAACGGATTCCCAGCCAGCCGTGGCCCTTGTATTTCTTGGCAAAATCTATGGTAGCAACGGTATTGGCATAGCTGAAGAAAAGTTTTTCGGGATGTTTTTCCCTGGAAATCCTTTGCTCAATAAGATTAGTTTCATACCGAAGCATGCTTTTTAGCCTGGCCTCGGTCACGTAACGGGCATCAGATTCAATACCGTAAATAGCGTCGCTAAAATCTTTGTCGTAAGCACTCATCGTCTTTGCAATGGTGCCCGATGCCCCGCCCGCTCTAAAAAAGTTGCGCACGGTCTCCTGGCCGGCACCTATCTCGGCAAAAGTGCCGTAGATATTCTCATTGAGATTTATACGCAGCGCCTTATTGGCAATTGAGGGCACAGGATCAAACTCCAAATCATCTATATCTCTGTACTTCATATCAAAAAATTACTTTTCAATTTAATTTAGGAATTAAATCTGGTAAAAAGGTAATTTTTGACGAGCTTCTTTCAGAATATTGTTCAATAATGCTGAAAATTTCTGCTGAAGAACGTCAAAAACTTTCCAAAAAGCAATTTCCGCCGGAAGGTAAATACTTCAGAAAAAAACAATTTAGCTGAAGTACCTTTCTTCCAAAATACCTTCCAAAAATGCCATTTTTAAAAGAAAATCCCTCTCACAGTATTTTTAAACTGCAAGAGGGAAAGAAAAGGTTTTTTGAAGTTTACGCTATCTGTCTACTGCCACTTTATAGGTGGGGTCTTCAAGGATATTGACTTCAATGATCTCATCGGCATTTCTAAGAAGCTGTCGGCAGTCACGGCTAAGGTGCCTCAGGTGAAGTTTTTTTCCCTGTTTGAGGTAACGTTCGGTAAGTTTGTTTACAGCTTCAATACCCGACATATCAACAATACGGCTTTCAGAAAAATCTATAATGACCTCTTCAGGGTCTCCCAGAACATCAAATTTTTCATTGAAGGCGGCAACACTTCCGAAGAAAAGAGGCCCGTAGATCTCATAATGTTTCACGCCTTTATCGTCCATATATTTGCGGGCGCGAATCCTTTTTGCATTGTCCCAGGCGAAGACCAGGGCCGAAATGATTACCCCCACAAGCACAGCCAGTGCCAGGTTGTGGAGTACCACCGTTACAAAAGTTACCAGCACCATAACCAGCACATCGCTCTTGGGCATTCTGCGGAAGGTTCTCAAACTAGCCCATTCAAAAGTGCCAATCGAAACCATGATCATCACACCGGTGAGCGCGGCCATTGGCAAAAGTTCAATAATATCGGCCGCGAACATTACGAATACCAGGAGCATCACCGCTGCAATAATTCCTGAAAGTCGTGCTCTTGCCCCCGAAGAGACATTAATAAGACTTTGACCAATCATGGCGCAGCCTCCCATTCCTGAAAAGAAGCCCGATAAAATATTGGCAGTTCCCTGTGCCACACATTCTTTATTGCCATGCCCGCGGGTTTCGGTGATCTCATCAACAATGTTAAGGGTTAGCAGACTTTCAATAAGCCCCACGCCCGCCATGATAGCGGCATAAGGGAAAATAAGGGCGATGGCATCCCAGGTAAAGGGCACCATAGGTATGTGAAACGGCGGAAATCCTCCTTTAATAGAAGCAATATCCCCCACAGTTTTGGTGTCTATTCCTAAAGCCGCTACAATCCCAAAGATCGCAAGAATGGCGGCAAGCGAAGACGGAAATACTTTTGTGAGCTTTGGAAGGCCCCATATAATAAGCATGGTGAGCAATACAAGTGCCAGCAGGATGTAGAGGCTTTCACCGGTCATCCATACAAGTTCCCCCGCCTCGTTCAATGTTTTAAACTGATCTAGCTGAGAAGTAAAAATGATAATCGCCAAACCGTTCACAAAGCCAAAGATTACCGAATGCGGCACCATTCGAATCAATTTACCAAGCTTTAAGATTCCTGCCAAAATTTGCAGGATGCCGGCTAAGATAACCGTGGCAAATACATATTCCACCCCATGGGAGACTGCCAGTGCAGCGATCACGACCGCTACTGCCCCGGTTGCTCCCGAGATCATGCCGGGACGACCTCCAAAAAGGGAAGTAATAAGCCCCATCACAAATGCTGCATAAAGTCCGGTTAAAGGGGAAAGCCCGGCTATCATGGCGAAGGCCACGGCTTCGGGAATAAGTGCGAGGGCCACCGTAAGCCCGGCAAGTATTTCAATTTTATAATCTACTTTTTGTGAAAAATCAAACAGGTTGAAGATCTTTTTCATCTAAATGGTATCAAAAAATTAATAATAGAAAGAAACTCCCGATGTGATTAATGGGAGAAAAGCGAGAAAAAGATATATTCTCAGGGCGGAGTAACCGGTGAAACGGATATTTTGTTTGTGCTCGTCATAAGAGCCGGCAAAAATATACTTTTCCTGATACTAACAAAAGATAATAGAAAAAGATTGCCCAGGAAATCACCTATAAGGTTTTCGGAAAGGCAAAAAAACCTCAAAATGAGAATAAGACTTTGTATTTCAGAAAAAAGCAGCTGGAAATGAGGTATAAACTAACCTGAAGTTGCCCCCTTTGTTGCTAAACTTCCAAAAATGGCATTTGCAGAAGCCATTTTTGGAAGCTGAAGCTTTCCCGATTAGAAATAAAAATTCTCATTCTTAGATAAATTCAGGAAAACACGGATACTATTTCCGAATCCATCAGGATAATATTGAAAAACACTTTCTGGGAACAGCTAATTGTTCAGAAATTCTGATCAGGCTACCCTTACATCTGCCGGATTAAAAGTGTAGAGGAGCTTGTAATATTCATCTACAGATTTTTTCCAGGTAAACCTCATTTTGCGGGCGTTATGACCAATTTGTTTCCACACGGTTTTTTCATTTTCAAAGAAATACAGCGCCTCTTTGAAACTTTCAACCATGTTATAGACCTTCTCGTCATAGGTTTTTCCGTCAAAAGCAAAACCTGTATGCACGTGTTGAACCGTATCTTTGAGTCCGCCGGTGTGGTGCACCAGGCAGGGCTGCCCGTTTCTCATGGCGAGCATCTGACTAATTCCGCAGGGTTCAAAAAGGCTGGGCATAAAGTAGAGGTCAGAATCCCGGTAGATGGAGTTTACTACCTGTTCGCACTGGGTGTTGATAAAAATGAAATTTTTCCTTTTATAACTTATATCCCGCAACAGCTGTTCATAATCGGCCGCTCCCGTACCTAAAAGTACGTAAATGCCATTGACTTCTTCGAGCCTGTCAAGAATTTCCAAAAGGGCTTCGGGAGAGCGCTTAAAGAAATAAAACTTTTGTTCAGTAAGCCTCGCCACACTCGCACTTATAAAGTTTGGTTTTTTCTTTAAGAAGGGAACGATCTTTTCTCCTGTATGTGCCAAAAATGCGGCTTTTTCCCTGTCCTGTTCCTTCTGAAGTTGTTTGAAAATGGCAGTCGCAATATTCGGGAATAACCTGTTCTTTTTAACCAGAGTCTCAGGCCGATAATCTGATCCATTTAAAATGCCGTGAAAACGCCCTTCCCGGTCGGCCTGCCTCAAATCCTTTTCCAGGCCTTCGCCACCTATAAATTCGGGCGCAGCACTGGGCAAAAGCACGTCCTGTTTATATGAAGGTGATACGGTATGAACGGCGTCGGCAAACCTGATCCCAATAGCCATCAGGTTAAAACAATCGGCATATCTTGGATCTTTAAGGGCTTCACGATCAATTTCCAGTTGTGGAAACCAGGTTTGAAGTGAAGAATAGTTGTTTTCAAAAGGCCGTATTCCCTGCAATGCCAGGTTGTGGATACAGTAAACAAACCTGTTCTTTTTAAGACAGGTATATTGTGGATGATAATTCTTCAGGAAAAGCAGCAAACTGGAATGCCAGTCGTGCAGGTGCACGATATCCAGTTTTCCGAAGTGCTTTTGTTTGATAGCTTCGGCAACAGCCGTACAAAAAATAGTGTACTTAATCACGTCACTATAAAAAGGTTCAAAAGGGTCATGATGGTAAATGCCCCCCAGGTTTCCCATTTCTATTTCGGGGTGGTGAATAACATAATGGGTGATATTTTTATCTTCTTCTTTGGCCGGTACCTCGTAAAGCTGGGCCGTATAAGAAATTCCGCGTAAGTTTAGCTGAAGCGAAGCCTTAAAGGTTCCGTTTTCATGGAGCCTGGAATAGGAAGGAACAACCACGTGCACCCTGTCTCCACGTTCTGAAATCTGTTTTGGAACATCGCGAATGACGTCTCCTACCCCGCCCACTTTACAGTTGGCGATAGCATCATTCTCTGAAGCAACAAAAAGAAAATTATTCATATATAGAGCCCTTAAATACTTGCGTAGTTTGATCCTGACGAAAGTAATTTTTAAACCCTAAGTGCCATCATATCAAAAGGTTAAATTAGTATTAAAAAAACGTTGCTTCAATCGTTTTAGTTGTAATTAATTCATGTGATGCGTCAAAAAGCTGCAAAAAGGACGTCGTATTTACCTGACAACCAATAAAAAAGATCAATTAAAGTTTTTTCCACAGTTTTATGAGCTCCCCATTTTTTCCCTGTATTGGATCATACCCGGGAATGGGGACTTTTGCAATGCTATCATCTGCCTCTGGCCGTTCAGTTTCTTTGCCTGTGTTCATGTCGTGCGAGCGGCCTTCGGGATAGGCTCCCACTACGGCAAAGTCGTTGCTTTCAAGGTTCTTATGGGCAACCCCGGCAGGAATCACAATCACGTCTCCTGCAAAGACCTTCAGTTTTTGCCCTTTTTCACCCCCCAGCTGTAGCAAGGCTTCTCCAGAATATACACCCAGCACTTCATGTGTATTGCTGTGGTAGTGGTGATAATCAAAAACTCCGTTGCGCCATGAATTCTTCCAGTTGTTTTCAGCAAATTTATCTTCAAGCCACTTTGCCCCTTCATTTCCTCTTGCTGAAAAAATTCCTTTATAAATAATAACAGGAAGTTTATTATTAGGAATTGATTTGTCACCTTTAAATTGATAAGATTTGATCTCCATAGAACATAGTTTCTGGTCTATCTAAAAGGTAAGGAAATTTACAGAAACTCCTATAACGTTTTCGAAAACAGAACAAAATCGCCCAAGCCTGCATTTTTCCTGAAAAGCCCGTAAATAAAGGCAGTAGCCGAATTTTTATGGCCCAAAAAGGCCAAAATTCCTTAACAATTCCCTACATTGGGAGTTCAAATAGAGTATTCAAAACCCTATGAAAATGAACAGTACCCCTAATACGAAAGTATTTACCAAAATTGAGCAGGATATGCAATTTCTTACAGATTGCTTCCAGCAGGTTCTCAAAGACCTGGGAGAGCATGAACTTGCCAGCCTGTTAACAAGACATGAAGATCTCAAGGATGCCTTTTCCAGCAACCTGGCACTCGAAGAAAAGCAAATCCAGGTACTTAGTATCTATCTGCAGCTCATGAACCTGGTAGAAGAAAATGCCGCAGTACAATACCGCCGAAAGTTGACCGACAGCAACGGGATGGAATCTATTCGTGGTTCCTGGAGCGAAACTTTTCAGCGGTGGAAATCTCAGGGGCTTAGTGAGCACCAGATGCAGGAGATCATCACAAAGGTGAAATTAATCCCGGTTCTTACCGCGCACCCTACAGAGACCAAGAGAATTTCTATCCTTGAACTGCACAGGGAAATTTACCTGAACCTTATTAAGCTTGAAAACACCTCCTACTCTTTCGTTGAGAGGAATGTGATTGCCCAGGATATCAAAACCCTTCTGGAAAGATGGTGGCGCACGGGGGAAGTTTATCTCAAAAAGCCCACCGTAGAAATGGAAAGGAGCAATGTGATCCATTACTTCCGAAAGGTTTTTCCGCAGGTATTAAAGAAAAGCGACATTCAGCTTAAACAGAGCTGGAGCAACATGGGCTTTAACCCTGAAACCCTTAGGTTTCCAGGCCTTCAGTTTGGAACCTGGGTAGGTGGAGACCGCGATGGCCACCCTTATGTTACGGCATCGGTTACAAAGTCAACTTTGACAGAACATCGTAAAGCGGCTTTGAGCCTGGTACACGAGCAACTTGACCACCTTGCTGCCGGGATGAGCTTTTCGGGCATAAGCAATAAAGCCTCAAAAGCGCTACAGCAGGCCATTGAAGATATGTCACAAAGCCTGGGGGAAGAAGGCGCTAAAGCCCTCGACAGAAACCCGCATGAACCATGGCGACAATTTGTGAGCCTTATCTCCATCAAACTCGAACACACCAGGGCCGATGATGACCTCAAGAACAGCTACAGGCGCCCCGAAGACCTTTTGGAAGACCTGTCACTTCTCAGGGAAAGCCTGCTTGGCATAGGGGCCAAACGCATTGTTGAAGATTTACTGTTCCCCGTGCAGCGTATGGTGGAATGTTTTGGTTTTCACCTCGCCAGGCTGGATATCAGGCAAAACAGCGAATTTCACGACAAGGCCATGGAACAGATCCTTAAAGTGGCATTTCCCGATCTTACCGATTACCGCAGCTGGAGTGAAGAGGAACGCATAAAATTTATTTCTGAAGAACTGCAGCACGAAAGACCTTTTGCTATTACAGGGCGTTCATTTGGCCCCGAAGCAGACCAGGTGCTGGACAGTTACAAAGTGGTAAAAAAACATACCGACAAGTACGGCCCACACGGCGTAGGTTCCTTTATTGTGAGCATGACCCGGCAGCTAAGCGATCTTCTGCTGGTTTATCTCTTCTTCAGGGAAGTTGGAATTGACAGGAAAACCTTCCAGGTAGTGCCCCTGTTTGAAACTATTGACGATTTAAAAGCTTCCGGAGAAATTCTGGAAAGCTTCCTCACCCACCCTGCGTATTCAAACGATCGTGAAAGGCCGCAGGAAGTCATGCTGGGGTACAGCGACAGTAATAAAGACGGCGGAATTATTGCCAGCCGCTGGAATATTTACCGCGCCGAAAAAACCCTTACCGAAACGGCCGATAAGCTTGGGAAAGAACTCAGGTTCTTCCACGGTATTGGCGGCACCATAAGCCGGGGGGGCGGTAAATACCACCGTTTCCTCGAAAGTATGCCTTCGGGCAGCATGAGTGGCGAGATCAAATTAACGGTGCAGGGAGAGACCATCGCCCAGCAGTTCGCCAACATGCTCACCGCCACTTACAACCTCGAAATGTTGCTTTCGGGATCGGCACTGCAAACCGGAAACAGGATGTACCCGGCTGCCAAAAAGAATTATCCTATTGAAGCTTTAAGGCAGCTGGCCGAGTATTCCAAAGAGAGGTACCAGGAGCTTATCGCCCACCCGTCATTCCTCAACTTCTATGGCGAAGCAACTCCCATAGACGTGCTGGAACTGAGTAAAATTGGTTCCCGCCCCGCCCGCCGAACCGGCACAAGAACGCTTAACGATTTACGGGCCATCCCTTGGGTGTTTAGCTGGAACCAATCCAGGTTCAATATTACCGGTTGGTTTGGAATTGGGCATGCGCTGCAAAGGTTAAAATCTGAAAACCCCGATCACTACCGGCAGCTGAGAGAAGTTTCACAGGAATGGCCTTTCCTGAGGTACATATTGATACAGGTGGAAACCAACATCATGAATGCCGAACCGGAAGTAATGGAAGCCTATGCCGCTCTCGTAAAAGATGACCGGGTAAGAGACGAGCTCACCAACACTATTAAAGCTGAACATCAAAAAGGCCTCGAAGAAATTGAGGCTATGTTTGACCGCACCCGCCAACAAAGAAGGCAAAGCCTGCTTGATAACCTTACCCGCCGCAATGATGCTTTGATTTCGCTTCACCGCCTGCAGATCAAAAACCTGGAGGAATGGAGAAAAACCAAAGGCAGTACCAAAAATGATCAATTGGTGACACACCTCCTGCAGATTACCACTGCCCTTGCCAGCGGACTAAAAAATACCGGTTGATTTCTTCGGAAATTATTCCCTTCTGAAGCCAAAAAGCTGTCTCTAAAGTTGTAAAACCCTTCCCTGAAAAATTCCAGGATGGTCAAAAATAGCTTTTTAGACAGCTTTTTTAATTATCTGTCTTTCACTGAAATGATCTTTACCGGGCAGGCCTTTGCCGCGGCCTCACAAGGCTCCTGTATAGAATGATCTGCCAATTTTAATGTATGGAACCCCTTGCGGTCAACAGATTTTAACAAGACGGTTTTTCCGTCCTTTTTTGACATTTGAAATTGCCCCGGTGCCAGCTCAACACAGTAGTTGCAGCCAATGCATTTATTTCGTTGCAGCGTGACAATAACCATTACGCCTCCACCATTTTATAAAGTTTGTCGGAAAGCCTTACCCTAAAAGGAAGTTTTATGGTGCAGCTGTCGCCTTTTTGAGCCTTTTCTGAAAGTAGGTCGTTCACGAACATTTCTTCCAGTTCAAATTCCCGGGCTCCCGTACTTGGGCCTGTGACCAGAATTTTATCACCTTTTTTAATATCGTAAGCTTCAATTTTAAACTCGGCTATTCCTGCTTTTGGAAAGTAATGTACTCCTTTGCCTACATAAACCTTCTTTTGTGTAGCCTGGGAGCCCGAAGTCCTGCTCCATTCCCCCATTTTCTGGCCCAGGTAATACCCGCTCCAAAATCCGCGGTTGTAAACGCTACTTAGCTGCTCCATCCAGT
Source organism: Salinimicrobium tongyeongense (assembly GCF_026109735.1). Classification (NCBI taxonomy): domain Bacteria; kingdom Pseudomonadati; phylum Bacteroidota; class Flavobacteriia; order Flavobacteriales; family Flavobacteriaceae; genus Salinimicrobium; species Salinimicrobium tongyeongense. Next base: position 3,435,623 of record NZ_CP069620.1, read on the forward strand.
CATTCACCTTTTCTTCGGAATAAGTCTTGTCTTTCAGCGAATCTATGGCTTCACGGTAAGCTTTTGTCACTGTAGCCACATATTCGGGTGCACGGCCGCGGCCTTCAATCTTCAAAATCTGTACCCCCGAATCTCTTACTTCATCTAAAAAGTTGATGGTACAAAGGTCTTTTGGAGACATCATATATTCATTGTCAATCTCGATCTCGAAACCCGATTCCTGATCAATGACCGTATATTTTTTCCGGCAGTTTTGCTTGCATGCCCCGCGATTGGCCGAAGAATTATGTGAGTGCAGGCTCAAATAACACTTCCCAGAAACCGCCATACAAAGTGCGCCGTGACCAAAAATCTCCACTTTTACCAGCTCACCAGACGGGCCTTTAATTTGCTCTTTTTGGATCTCTTCGGTAATTTTCTTTACCTGCCTCAAACTGAGTTCCCTTGATAAAACCATGGTTTCAGCAAAAAGGCTGTAAAATTTTACGGTTTCTATATTGGTAATGTTGAGTTGGGTCGAAATGTGCACATTCAGCCCCATGCTCCTGGCCGAAGAGATCACCGCCTGGTCGCTGGCAATCACTGCAGAAATTCCGGCCGATTTTGCTGCGGAAAGCAGGTTTTTTATAAGGGAAAGATCGTGGTCGTAAACAATCGTATTGAGGGTAAGATAGCTACGCACCCCTTTGGCTTCGCACCTTTTCACAATTTCAGGCAAATCGTCCATCGTGAAATTGATAGATGCCCGGGCACGCATGTTAAGCTGTTCCACCCCAAAATACACGCTATCGGCACCATTGTCTAAAGCTGCCTGCAAAGATTCAAAATTTCCTGCGGGAGCCATTAATTCCATTTTTGCTGAATTCTTGTTCATGAGCTTTCTCCAATAAAAAATAGCCGCAGCAGCCTTTCCCGCCCGGCAGAATTAAGCGGCAAAGAAAATGTCATTTTTGGAAGCAAAATATGATCCCGGTCACATTAAGCCATTCTCCATATAGATCAGAATCGTAGGATGTAAAATTTACTACTCTCAAATTCTTACCTTTACAAAAACTGTTTCTATGAATAAATTTTATGATTTTACAGTTCTCAGTCTGCAGGGGAATGAAGTGAACCTGGAAAAATATAAAGGAAAGGTAGTGCTCGTTGTAAATACCGCTTCAGAATGTAGCTTTACCCCCCAGTTTGAAGGTTTGGAAGCCCTTTATCAGAAATATAAAGATCAGGGATTGGAAATTCTTGGCTTTCCCTGTAATCAGTTCGGAAACCAGGAACCCGGCGACGAAAAATCTATTGCTGAAGGCTGTGTGGTAAATTACGGGGTTACTTTTCCAATGTTTTCTAAAGTAGATGTAAATGGTGAACATGCCGCCCCGCTTTTTAAATACCTGAAAAAGGAGAAAGGCGGACTCCTGGGCAGCAAAATCAAATGGAATTTCACCAAATTTCTCATAGACCGCAACGGAAAACCGGTAGAGCGGTTTGCACCAATTACAAAACCTAAAAATTTAGAGAAAGATATTGAGAAGCTACTTTAATCATCTTCTAACACCTAATATTTAGGGTTTACAACCCTGAAAAGCTTTTCAAAACCAGGCAGCAGGTCTCAAAATGTCATTTTAGGCACCTCTTTTCTGAAAAACTTCTGCGGAAGATCTGCTCTAATTCAGCTTTCATGTGACCTGGGTCATAAATTAGGATAAATTTATCCGGTTTCTTTGCTGAAAATTTCGAATCATGACAGAGAGCACTGAAATTTCAGCATTACCAAAGGGCCACCCCGTTTCTATATATTCCGAAGAAAAAGAATTGATCCAGAAGTTGGGCCGGGAACTGCTGGACACCAACCCTAAGACCGAAAATCAGAAATTCTACAATATTTTTAACCAGTTACAGCAGGTGGAGCGGCGGTTTGAACGCAAGGAAAATCAATTATTCCCGGTGCTGGAGCAAAAAGGCTGGACCGGCCCTTCCAAGAATATGTGGTCGTTTCACGATACCATCCGCGAGCAGTTCAGGTTGCTTAGAAAAAAGATTGAAGCCCGTGAATTTGCTGAAGCAATGCAGGATGCGCAGTACCTGGTAAGCAGTATTTTCAGGCTCCTGCTGGTTGAAGACAATGTGCTTTTTCCAAATGCGCTGGAATTACTTTCTGAAGAAGACTGGAAAAAAGTGAGAAAGGGCGAGGAAGAAATTGGCTGGATGCTCCCTGCTATTCCTCCAAAATATCCCGAAACAGGAGAAGAGGAATACATTCACCCATCACAGGACCACACCAAAAGAGAACTTTCTTTTGATACTGAAAACGCTTCACATTACGATGAGGGTTACATGACTGTTGAACAGGTAAACCTTTTATTGAGAACGATGCCGCTGGATCTCACTTATGTTGACGAAAATGACAGGGTGATCTTTTACAATCGCGGTGAAGAACGCGTTTTCCCACGAAGTGCCGGAATTATTGGCCGGGAAGTGAAATTTTGCCACCCTCCAAAAAGTGTGGGCACGGTACTAAAGATCCTGGAAGAATTTAGAAAAGGGACCAAAAATGAAGCTTCCTTCTGGATAAACTTTAAAGGTCGATTAATTTACATCAGGTACTTTGCAGTGCGCGACCTTCAAAAGAACTACCGCGGCGTTATAGAAATGTCACAGGATATTACTGAAATTAAAAACATTGAGGGTGAAAAAAGATTGCTGGACTGGAATTAATTAAGCTGAATAACAATATTTTAAGAATTTCCATAAAGCTTTTATGCATTTTTTAAGTTAGCTTTACAGTCATAACTTAGAAACGATTATGGAATACTTTCTTACTGGTATTGCCGGAATAGTTATTTTATTACTCATCCTCCTACTGATAAATAACCGAAAGCAGCGATTGAAGATCAAAAAAAACATTCAAGAAATTAATAATCTCCAGACAGGCTCCAGAGATTATCAAAACTTCTTTGAATAATGTTTAAGGCAGTTTTTTAACTGCTCCTTAACGATCTATATTTTTACTGAAAAGCTTCATTCTTAAAATACACTTATTATAAAAATATATTTTTTACAGCGTTTTAAGCTGTAACTAATTTCCTCTATTCCCGAAAGCCGGCAGGCTGGCTTTGCATATTTTTGTGACTCCAGGCTGTTCTGGTATGCTTTACTTTGATAATAGTTTTACGGGTGACTTATTTGCAAACCGCCTTCCTAATTCAACGAACCCCAAATTACAGGCAAAGACCTACCGTCTATCGACTAAAGCCTACCTACTACCAATTCCCTCTGATTCCTCTAAAGTTTTCAATAGCTCCTTTGCGAATTCCCTGAACCTGTAGTTCGGGTGAGAAGTTGCATCCTGAAGGTTTGCTAAACTCTCCTCGTCAAAAGCATTTAACTGGTTCAAAAAGCCAAACGCATTTTGGCGTACCTGGAAACGGTAATGCGGCGCCGTGTAAGCTTTCAGCTCTTCAAAGAAGCGGCTTTTAGAATTGGTTTCAAAATTGGGGGTAGCGAGGGCAAGCGTTAGCCAAAGGCTTCGGATGTTCTTGTCGAGAAAACCCTCTGTTTCAGCCATTTTACGCAGGTAAACCTCCCTGTCTTCAGGAAAAGACATCCACAGGTTGTAGAGCGCCATTTCCTGGCTGAGGTAAGACTCATCGTTCAGCAAAGATTCGTATTCAGATTTCAGTTGCTGCGGCACCTCCTGTAAAGAAAAAGCTATTGCCTGGCGGGTATAAAGATTTCCGCTTGAAAATGCCTTTTTATAGAGGTCGGTCACCAGTGCTGGATCTTCTAATGCCAGTTGCAGTACGGCCTCCTGCCCCAAATAATCATTTACCGGAAAACTGAGGGCCTGTAGCAACAAACTTCGCTTTTCTGAAACCGGCAATGGCTTTACCGCAGCCAGCTCCAAATACTTCTGAATAAAAGGAGATTTCCTCAAAGATTCCAGCGCCTGTGTTCCCTGGAATGCTGATTGCCGGAGCCAATCGTCAACAAAATCCGAGAGATCCTGCCCACTGGCAGCTTCCATTTCATCAATAAGCTCCTGAGTGCCGGCAGTGGCATATTTATATTTTTCAAGAAAATTCTTCAGCCCTGTTCTAAAAGCTTTTTTTCCTATTTTCTCGTTCAAAATATGCAAAGCCCAGGCCCCCTTTTGGTAATAGGTTAAAGAACTCCCATTTTTGGCAGCTACGGCTTCCCCCTTGCCCCTGTCACTTAAATCCTTTAGCTCTTCCGCGGTTTTAAAGAGCTTCCGGTAGTAATAATCTTCCCCAAAAATCTCTTTTTCGGCGAGTAGGGCGTAATAGGTCGCAAAACCCTCCTGCAGCCAGTGATCATCGGGTGAAGCGGCGGTCACGAGATTCCCGAACCATTGATGGGCCAGTTCATGCCCATTCACGTTCACATAATTATGGTCGTTGTAGCCAATGGAATCTACCAGAAAAATATCTGAAAAAATAGTAGTGCCGGTATTCTCCATCCCGGAGTACAAAAAATCACGAACAGGCACCTGTTTGTAATTCTGCCACGGGTATGCCACGCCCGTTTCCTTCTGAAAAAAGTCCATCATAAAGCCGGTATGCCTGTAGGTGGGCTCTACCCTCTCTTCCATGCCTGCGGGATAATAAAAAAACATGGGAACATCATTTTTAATATGTTCTGACACTTTAAAATCACCGGCGGCCATTGCAACCAGATAGCTGCTCATGGGTTTTTTCATATCAAACTGCCAACGCGTATGCGTATCGCTGATCTTTTCTGAAGCCACTAAACTTCCATTAGAGATCAGCGTTTTTCCTGAAGGATAAATGTATGTGAGGTCAAATTCCAGTTTTTCGGAAGTGTCATCAAAGCTGGGAAGCCAGTGCGAAGTGTATTTTCCCTGGCCCTGCGTCCAGACCTGGTAATCCTGCTGCCCTGCTCCTTCGGGTTTCTTCGGAATAAAATACAGGGTTTGAGCCGGTGTGGCCGAATACTTCAGCTGAAGTTGCTGATCTTGTGCGGGAGAGAAATTCCCGGTGATCCAGAACCTCTTTTGATCACTTCCGAAGTCGAATTTCTTCCCATTCAGAAGCACCTCCGAAAATGCCATTTTTCGGGCATCAATAAAAATCGAATCTACAGGCTCTAAAATGTCAAATTTGAAAAGAATTTTTCCTGAAACTGCCTTTTTTGAGGGGTAAATACTTACTTCGGCATTGAGATGTTTAAAATCTACGGCCGCCGGCTGCTGTGCATGGGTCGCAGCACTAAAAAGTACAGCCAAAACGAAAAAAAGGGAACTCTTCATTGTTCAAAGATACACCACCTGGCGCAAACCTCTAAAAACTTACCTTCCTAAAAGGCTTTTTTTTATCTTCGTTTCCATGAATCCATCACTGCTGCATACGCCCATTGACTATCTAAAAGGCATAGGCCCAAACCGGGCCGAAATTCTGCGGAAGGAGATTGGAGTGCACACCTATGGCGACCTGCTCAACTTTTTCCCCAACCGCTACCTCGATAAAACCCGGTTTTACAAGATTGGCCAGCTGGAAAGGAATTCTTCGGAAGTGCAGGTTGTAGGAAAGATAGTACATCTGCGGACGGTGGAACAAAAAAAAGGAAAACGCCTGGTAGCCGATTTTGTTGACGATACCGGAAAAATGGAACTGGTGTGGTTTCGCGGCCAAAAATGGATTCGTGAAAACCTGAAGCTCAACACGCCTTACGTGATCTTTGGGAAAACTTCCTGGTACAACGGCCTTTTTAGCATGCCACACCCAGAAATGGAACTGGTGGAAGATTATAAAAAGAACCTGCGCACCGCCATGCAGCCTGTTTACCCATCTACCGAAAGACTTGGGAAAGCTGGCATTACAAACCGCGTTTTTAGCCGTTGTGTACAGCAACTTTTTTTGGAGGGCGGCAATAAGTTTATTGATCCGCTTCCGCAGGACATTATAGAAGAACTGCATTTGCTGCCCAAAGCCGAAGCCCTTTTTAACGCGCATTTTCCGAAGAGCCAGGAGTTACTGTCAAAAGCGCAGTTCCGCTTAAAATTTGAAGAGCTGTTCTACATACAGCTGCAACTTTTGATCAAAAATTTAATTCGGAAAAAAAAGATCAAAGGATTTCCTTTTGAAGAAGTGGGTTCGCACTTTAGTGAGTTTTATGAAAATCATCTTCCGTTTGAGCTCACCAATGCACAAAAAAGAGTCATCAGGGAGATCCGTAAAGACCTGGGCAGCGGTGCCCAAATGAACCGCTTGCTGCAGGGGGATGTGGGATCGGGCAAAACAATTGTCGCTTTGATGAGCGTGCTGCTGGCGCTGGACAATGGCTTCCAGGCCTGTTTAATGGCCCCCACCGAAATCCTTGCCACCCAACATTTTAATGGAATATCGGAACTTGTTACTAATCTGGGAATCAGTGTAAAACTACTCACAGGTTCAACAAAAACTTCAGAAAGAAAAGAGATACATGCCGCACTGGAAAATGGAGAACTACACCTCCTTATTGGCACGCATGCACTGCTAGAGGAAAAGGTAAAATTTCAGAATCTTGGCCTGGCCATAATTGATGAGCAGCACAGGTTTGGCGTGGCACAAAGAGCAAGGCTCTGGAAGAAGAACCACCTGCCGCCACACGTGCTGGTAATGACGGCCACCCCAATACCGCGAACGCTCGCGATGAGCCTCTACGGAGACCTGGATATTTCGGTCATTGATGAATTACCGCCCGGCAGGAAGGAGATCAAAACGGTACACCGCTATGACAGCAACAGGCTGAAGGTTTTTGCTTTTATTCGGGATGAGATCAGAAAAGGCCGGCAGGTTTATATTGTGTACCCGCTCATCCAGGAATCTGAAACCATGGATTACAAAGACCTTATGGACGGTTATGAAAGTATTGCCCGCGAATTTCCAATGCCCGAGTTCCAGATCTCCATCTTGCACGGCCAGATGAAACCGGCCGATAAAGATTATGAGATGGACAGGTTTGTTAAAGGTGAAACCCAGATCATGGTTGCCACCACGGTAATTGAAGTGGGTGTAAACGTGCCCAATGCCAGTGTGATGATCATTGAAAGTGCAGAGCGGTTCGGGCTTTCCCAGTTACACCAGCTACGGGGGCGTGTGGGCCGTGGCGCCGAACAGAGCTTCTGCATTTTAATGACGGGGCATAAACTATCAAACGACAGCAAAACCCGGCTTGAAACCATGGTGCGCACTGCCGACGGCTTTGAAATTGCTGAAGTAGACCTAAAGCTTCGAGGCCCCGGCGACCTGATGGGCACCCAGCAGAGTGGTGTGCTCAACCTTAAAATTGCCGACATTGTAAAAGATAACGATATTCTTAAAACTGCCCGGCATTACGCCCTGCAAGTCCTCAAAGAAGATCCGGGGCTGGAACAGGAAAAAAACAAAGTGGTGAAATACACTTATTCCCAGCTGGTGAAAGAAAAAAACATCTGGAATTACATCAGTTAATCAAAGAATTGTAGCCAGTTTGAGAATACTTCCGAAGAAAAAATGAAAGCCCGGCGAGCGTTTCAATTTTCAGAAATAAAACTTTACAGGTTCATGCTGGCGGACTTCCCTTTTTTATTATGCCAAAATCAATCGTAATACTATCTTTGCAGCTCGAAAAATTTGTTCAATGAAGATTTCATATAACTGGCTTAGACAATTCATAAAAGTTAATCGAACTCCCGAAGAAACAGGGGAACTACTCACAGATCTCGGCCTTGAAGTAGAAGGTATTCATGAATTTGAAAGTGTAAAAGGCAGCCTTAAAGGCATCGTGGTGGGAGAAGTGCTTACCTGCGAACAGCACCCTAACGCCGACAGGCTCAAAGTAACCCGCGTAAATTTGGGGAACGGCGAACCGGTTCAAATTGTATGCGGCGCACCTAATGTTGCCGCAGGCCAAAAAGTACCTGTTGCCACTGTTGGCACTACTTTATACGACGAGAAAGGCACTCCCTGGGAAATCAAGAAGAGCAAGATAAGGGGCGAAAGCAGCCACGGAATGATTTGTGCCGAAGATGAGCTGGGCCTTGGGCAAAGCCATGACGGCATCATGGTGCTCGATGCAGAGATTGAGCCGGGAACCCCTGCGGCCAGCCTGTTTGAAGTTGAAGATGATCACGTGTTCGAAATAGGTTTAACACCAAACCGCGCCGATGCCATGAGCCACTGGGGAGTAGCGCGCGACCTTAAAGCCGGGCTGCAGCAACAGGGAGAACCCCAGGAATTGATCACCCCATCGGTAAGCAGTTTTCATGTAGACAGCCGCAGCCGAAGGATTCCGGTGAAAATTGTCAAGCCCGAACTTGCTCCCCGGTATTGCGGGGTCACCATTACCGGCGTGGAGATTTCTGAATCGCCACAATGGCTGCAAAACAGGTTGAAAGCAATTGGAATCGCTCCAAAAAACAATGTGGTAGACGTTACCAATTACGTGATGCACGAACTGGGACAGCCCCTACACGCTTTTGATGCCGACAGGATCTCGGGGAACGAGATCATTGTACAAACCTTAGCGGCAGGAACAAAATTTACCACACTAGACGAAGTTGAAAGGGAGTTGCACGAAGAAGACCTTATGATTTGTGATGCCGAAAAACCCCTCGCCATAGCCGGGGTTTTTGGCGGAATAAGCAGTGGGGTAACTTCTGGCACCACCAATCTTTTTATTGAAAGTGCTTATTTTAATCCGGTAACCGTTAGAAAAACTGCGAAGCGTCACGGCTTGAACACCGATGCCTCCTTTAGATATGAAAGAGGAATAGACCCAAACATCACCGAATATGCTCTTAAGAGAGCCGTGCTGCTCATTCAGGAGCTGGCTGGAGGGAGCGTCTCCAGTGATATTGACGATTATTATCCAAAGAAAGTAGAAGACTTCCCTGTTTTCCTCACTTTTGAGAAGATCAACTCTCTGGTGGGGCAAAACTTGTCGAAAGAGACTATCAAATCTATACTCGCCTCTCTTGAAATACGGGTGAACAACGTCACCGAAACCGGAATGGGGCTCACAATCCCGCCATACCGCGTAGATGTAAAGCGAGAAGCCGATGTGATTGAAGAGATCCTTCGGGTTTATGGGTACAACAATATTGAATTTGGAGATAAGATCAATGCATCGGTGGCCAATTCTACGAGGTTTGAAGATTATAAACTTCAGAATCTGATCGCCGGGCAACTTGTAGGCCAGGGCTTTTTCGAGACCATGGCAAACTCCCTCACTACTCCTGCCCACCTGGGCCTTAGCGAGCAGTTGAAGGAAGATTACGCTGTAAAAATGCTGAATCCGCTTAGCCAGGAGCTCTCGGTATTGCGCCAGTCTTTACTGTTCTCGGGCCTTGAAGCTGTAAGCTACAACCTGAACCGCAAAAGGTCTGATCTCAGGTTCTTTGAATTCGGAAAGACTTACCACAACTACAAGAGCGGCCGGGAAGAAAAGAAACACCTTTCTATCTTCATTTCAGGCAACAGGAATAAGGAAACCTGGACCGGGGCGGTTCAAAAAGGGGAATTTTTCTACCTGAAAGGTGTGGTTACATCGGTTCTTGAAAGACTCGGAATAAGGAACCTTAAAACCTCACCCGTCAAAAATGATGTTTTTTCTGAAGGAATTTCTTTCAGCTTTAACAATGTGAAACTGGTAGAATTTGGGGTGGTCAAAAGAAAGATCCTGAAGAATTTCGACATCGGCCAGGAAGTGCTGTTCGCCGATTTTAACTGGGATATGGTGGTGGAAACTTCTAAAAGCCAGCAGAACAAATTCAGGGAAATTTCAAAATTTCAGGCGGTGAGGCGTGATTTTGCCCTGCTTCTGGATAAGGCTGTTAAGTTTGAAGAGCTCTATGAGCTGGCTTTTAAGACTGAAAAAGACCTTCTTAAAGAAGTCAGCCTCTTTGATGTTTACGAAGGCGCAAAGCTTCCGGAAGGAAAGAAAAGTTACGCGGTGAGTTTTATGCTTCAGGATGAAAGAAAAACCCTTACCGATAAACAGATTGATAAAATAATGAGTAAGCTGCAACAAAACCTGGAAAAACAACTGGGTGCAGAGCTCAGGTAACACAAAAAGGCTGTTCGTTGAACAGCCTTTTTTATTTCAGGTTTTAATAGGTTTTATATGCTTCCTTATTTTGGTAACCTCTCAAAAATGGCATTTACGTAGGCCCTTAATTCTTCATCGAGATTACCGGGTGTGATGACATCTTCGGCCCTTCCGCGCCACACAATTTCGTTGGTTCGGCGGTTAATGAGGTCTATCACGATCGTACCTTCCTTATAAGGCACCTGTTGAACTGAGTTTCCCGCAATTCTTGGAACGGTAAAATAATTGTTGTACGCATAATTTCTGTAGTACGGCCCAACATAGAACCCTGGTCGGTAATAGCTGTAATTGGTGTACACAGGGTTGGCATTTACCGCCATTTCTTCATCTAACATCAGGTGATAGTACACCAGGAGGTCGGGTTGATTGCGATCTAACCTGTAATTGAGATCGTCCATATTCTGGCGGATTTCATCAATAACAATTTCGTTTACCTGCGCATTGTCATAACTTGAAGTTTGTATGGTATCCTGGTTGGGCAAAAAGGCATAGCTTTCAAAACTGTCGAGGCTTTGAGCTGTTCTTTTGTTGGTGTCAACTTTTGGACCGCAGCCCACAAGGAGAATTGCGCTTAAAAGACTCAGGCTAAAAAAGTGTCGAAAAAATCTCATTTTTGAATGGTTTTAGGGTTGTTTTCTTTCAAGTTAGCCTATCTGTGGGGAATAGATTAAAAGAAGCGCAGGTTTAAAATGATTTTAACCATCCCTTCTTAATTTTAACAATAGAATTACTTAACAGATAGCCAAAAAGGCTATTTTTTGCATCTTATGCTGTTATTCCCTATTTTTAGCCGCTAAAACGGAAAATAATGCTGCTAGAGAGAGTTAACCTTCAGAGGAAGATGGAGCTGCTTCGCCGGAAAGAGATGAAAGAACAGCAGGTCCTGGAAGAAGTAAGGAAGATATTAACGAGAGAAGAAAATTCCGAAGAAGAGATTTTGCGAAGAATTTCTGAAGGCCATTCCGAAGATAATTTTGAGAATGAACTGGAATTTGACCTGCTGGAAACCAACAGGATCTTCCATGAAAACCAGATCAAAAAGATTTGTATTGACTTTAGGCTGCGCTTTCTCGACACCCATTATTTTAAGGGAGAACTACCGGCTGAAGCCATTAAAGCGGTACAGGAAGCTGAAAAAAAGCACCAAACTTCTTTAAAAGGCTTTAAAATGCTTGCTCCCGCAAAATATTTCAGGCTAGAAAATGCCGATGACCCCATGCTTTTTGCACCTTTAGGCAACGGCTACCACTACCTGCTCCACAAATGGGGCACAGACATGCATCCGCTAAGAAAACTGATGATGTGGCCGCTTAAAAACCTTGAGAACCTGTTGATCTTTTGCTTCCTCGCCAGTTTTTTGCTCACCTTTGGCATTCGGGAAATTTTCTTCTCCCAGTTCAGGGAGAGCTCGCAGTTCCTCATCCTTTACATGTATTCGTTCAAATCTACCGTTGCGCTTATTTTTTTCTACGGAATAAGCCTCGGGAAAAACTTTAGTTCGGGCAACTGGAACAGCAAATTTTACAATGCCTGATCCCAAATGTTAAACTCAAATTAAATCCTCCTGAAGTCGTTCGCCTATTATTAAATTTATAGGAAAATATACCTTTATGAACGAAGAAGAACAACAAGAATATAAAAGAGTTTATACCGGGAGTGAAGTAAATGTACAGCACCTGCAAAACCTGCTTGAAGAGGAAGGCATAGCCACCCGGGTACGAAATGATTTTGACTCGGGCTTACGGGCCGGTTTTGGAGGTGGTTTGCCCGGTCAGGTTTTGCTCTTTGCCAAAACTAAAGATTATGAAAAGGCCCTGCGCATCACTAAAGAAACATTCCCAGATAGTGATTAATTAAATGACTGCTGCTCCCCGAAAAAATTATTTCAGTCTCGTTGTTGGTATTGCCTTTATAGGATATGGGGGCTACCGCATCTACACCTTCCTTACGGGTGCAGAGTACACCACCTTCAGGATCATCATTGCCATTGGCTTTATTGTGCTTGGGGGCTTTGACCTGTACAAATTCTTCTGGAAAGACAAAGAAGTCTGAAAAAAATAAAAAAGCTGCCCAAAAAGCTTAACGTATTATTCTTCAAAGTTTATTTCAGAAATAAATATTAAAGGAAGTTGTAAACTTTTTAGACAGCTTCTTGCTTATTCTATTATTTGGAATACATTTTCTCCCGCTGCTCCCTAATCTTAGGATCGCTCATGTACTCATCAAAAGTAAGGTAACGGTCTATAGCGCCGTTAGGAGTTAATTCAATTACCCTGTTTGCAACTGTTTGGGCAAATTCATGATCGTGAGTGGTGAACAGCACCGTACCCTTAAAGTTTTTAAGGGAGTTGTTAAAGGCCGTAATAGATTCCAGGTCGAGGTGGTTTGTGGGTTCATCGAGCATGAGCACGTTCGCCCTCATCATCATCATACGGCTTAACATACAGCGCACTTTTTCCCCACCAGAAAGTACCCGGGCAGTTTTAAGGGCTTCTTCGCCGCTAAAGATCATTTTACCAAGAAAACCGCGAATATACACCTCTTCCCTTTCCTCTTCTGTCTTAGCCCACTGGCGCAACCAGTCTACCAAAGTAAGGTCATTGTCAAAATACTCGGAGTTATCTAGCGGCAGGTAAGACTGGTTGGTAGTAATTCCCCAACCGAATTTACCCGAAACTGCTTTTTCCTTTTCATTGAGTATCTCGTAGAAAGCTGTAGTGGCTCGTGAATCTTTTGAATACACCACTACTTTATCTCCTTTCGCAAGATTAATATTTACATCTTTAAAAAGAGTTTCCCCTTCCAGCGAAGCTTCAAGGCCTTCTACATTTAGAATTTGATCCCCGGCTTCTCTTTCTCTTTCAAAAATAATCGCAGGATACCTTCGGCTTGAAGGCTTAATATCGTCAATATTAAGCTTTGCGATCATCTTTTTCCTGGAAGTAGCCTGTTTAGATTTGGCTACGTTTGCACTAAACCTGCGAATGAACTCCTCAAGTTCCTTTTTCTTTTCTTCAGCTTTCTTGTTCTGCTGAGAACGTTGACGTGCAGCCAGTTGTGAAGACTCATACCAGAAAGTATAGTTCCCGCTGTAATGGTTAATTTTTCCAAAGTCAATGTCGGATATATGGGTACAAACCGCATCCAGGAAGTGACGGTCGTGCGAAACCACTATCACCGTGTTATCGTAATTGGCCAGGAAGTTCTCCAGCCAGTTGATGGTCTCGTAATCAAGGTCGTTGGTAGGCTCATCCATGATCAACACATCAGGGTTCCCAAAAAGTGCCTGCGCCAAAAGAACCCTTACTTTAAGCTTATTGTCAAGATCGCTCATCAGGGTGTAGTGGCTATCTTCCTTGATGCCTAGGTTTGAAAGCAGGGCAGCAGCCTCACTATCGGCGTTCCATCCGTTCATTTCCTCAAATTCAACCTGCAGCACTCCTACTCTTTCGCCATCGGCATCGCTAAAATCTTCTTTGGCATAGATCTCATCCATCTCTTTTTTGATGTTATAGAGCGGTTTATTGCCCATGATCACCGTTTCCAGAACAGGAAATTCGTCATAGAGATTGTGGTTCTGCTCAAGTACAGACATCCTTTTCCCGGGTTCGAGATGCACATGCCCCGAAGTAGGTTCTGTCTTGCCGCTAAGAATATTTAAGAAAGTAGATTTCCCGGCACCGTTGGCACCAATAATTCCATAACAGTTCCCCTGGGTAAAGGTGGTGTTTACTTCATCAAACAACACTCTTTTCCCAAACTGTACAGATAAATTTGAAACTGATAACATATAGTCTTTTCTAAATTTTTGCAAAAGTAGGTATTTAAGCTTATCCCTTAAAAGATTAACTTTTATAATTCTCTATTTAACGAGGAGTTAACATACCTGTTGTCGCTCTGGGTCTACATTTGCTATCCGCTATTTGTCCCCCAGGAATTTTGAAAAAAAATAGTTTAAATATTTCCCGTTACGCCTTGCCAGCCCTGGCATTTATAGGCTTCAGTTTTTTTATTTCCGGTTGCCAGAATTTTAACCCAACAGTTTCTTATGCCTATGTGGGTGGCGAAATAGTGAACCCAACTATAGATCACGTCATTATAAAACATAAAGGATTTATTCTTGACACCATAAAACTGGACGAAAAGAACAGGTTTAGCTATAAAATTGAAAATGCCGAAGAAGGCCTGTATATCCTTCAGCATAAGCCCGAAGTTCAGAATATTTATATTTCTCCGGGAGACAGCCTGCTGCTTAGGGCTAACACAATGGCTTTTGATGAATCGCTCCACTTCAGCGGAAAAGGCAATGCGAAGAACAATTTTATGGCTGAAATGTTCCTGAAAGATGAAGGCAACTCTCAACTCCTGCTGAACTTTCACGAATACACCCCTCAGGTTTTTCTCGAAAAAGCCGATTCTATAAGGCAGGATCGAATTGCTTACCTGGCCGCAATTTCAGAAAAGAAAAATTTTTCAGACGAATTCAACCAACTGGCACGGGAGGTCATCAATTATGAGAATTACGACCTTCGGGAACGCTACACCTATCTGGTCAACAAGTATTACAAAGACTATTCCCGGCAATTCCCTTCCAATTTTCACGATTACAGGGAAGAGATTGATTTTAACTGTGTGAACATACAGTGCAGCCCCGGTTATAAAAGGCTACTGGAGAATTACCTTATCAACTACTCCCTGGCCTGGTGTGCCGACAGTGATTTAGACGGAGCCGACTGCTACAGCCTTACCGATGTTGCCAATGTAAAAGCCCGCCTTCGCAAAGCCGGTGAACTCATTAGAGTGCCAAAGATAAGGGAACAGTTACTGGAAAAAATTGCCGTAAGAGGTATCATCATGGCAGAAAACAAGGAAAATATAGCCTCGATTCTCGACGAACTGGAAGCTCTTAAATTCCCCGATAAAAATCTTGAAAAACTGAAAAACCTGGCCACGGTACAACTGGCTTATCTTCCCGGCACCTCACTGGCAGCAGTTCCCCTGCTCAATATGGAGGGAGAGCTCGTCTCTACAGATGATATTATAAGAAGGCCCACGGTGATATTTCTCTGGTCTGTTTATGATGAAAGTTACCAGAATGAACACCAGGTAATAGATCTATACCGAAAAAAATATCCCGAAGTAGATTTTATAGGAATCAACCTCGACCTTTCTGAAGAACCCGCCTGGAGAGTTGCCGTAAGGCAAAACGGCTACGACCCTGCCACCGAATTTCAGCTGGCGCCGGCCAGGATCAACAAAGAAGTTTTTCAATATTTCCTGAGTAAAATGTTATTTGTGAACGATGCTTCGGTAGTAGAAGTGGGCGACGTTTACCTTTCTTCCCCCGAATTTGAATCCAGGCTTCTGGAATTCCTGAATTAAAGTTATTCCGAAGAAAAAGGCCTCTGAAATGCCATTTTTTAGACCTTATTTTCACATCAGATGGCTTTTAACGAGAGTTTTTCAGGAACAGAAACTTAAAACCCCGGCCTCTTTCTTTCCAGATTAAAATTTGAGGATTCCCGAATATTTAAATTTAAAAGCCTTTCTTCCGAAGAAAAAAGGCTTTGAAAAATGTCATTTTTGGAAGTTTAGTTCCCCTTTTTGTGATCGGCCAGGAATTTCTCAAGACCAATATCGGTAAGCGGGTGGTTGAGCAGCCCGGTGATGGCCGAAAGTGGGCCTGTCATCACATCGGCACCAATTTTAGCACAGTCAATCACGTGCATGGTGTGCCTTACCGAAGCAGCGAGGATTTCAGTTTCAAAACCGTAGTTATCATAAATCTGGCGAATTTCCATGATAAGGTTCAAACCATCGGTTGAGATATCATCAAGTCTCCCGATAAAAGGCGAAACGTAAGTTGCCCCGGCTTTGGCTGCCAAAAGCGCCTGGCCTGCCGAAAATACCAGAGTACAGTTTGTTTTGATGCCTTTATCGCTAAAGTATTTAATAGCTTTAATACCGTCTTTGATCATAGGCACTTTTACAATGATCTGCTCGTGTAAAGCGGCCAGCTCCTCGCCTTCCTTTACTATATTTTCAAAATCGGTAGCGATCACTTCGGCGCTAACATCCCCGGTAGTGATCTCGCAAATTTTCTTGTAGTGGGCAATGATGTTGTTTTTGCCGGTGATGCCTTCCTTCGCCATTAGAGAAGGGTTGGTGGTCACTCCGTCAAGAACCCCAAGGTCCTGGGCTTCCCCTATCTGGTCAAGGTTCGCGGTGTCAATAAAAAATTTCATAGTGTGTTGTTATAAATGATTAAATACTGCTGAAAAATGCCATTTTTCAACCTCCTGCAAAACTACAATTTATAATGCTTTAAGAGTAGGCGCTCATAAATTTTATCGGGGAGAATGCGTTTGAGAGCAATAGAGAACTTTTGCAGCGGCTCCCCTACTTTATAATGGATTTTGGGATTTTTTTCCTGAAGTATCGCATAGATCGCTTTAGCCATCATTTGTGGGTCTTTCCCGTGGTCTACATGCTCATTCATAATCTTTAGGGTCTCCCCATACGGCTTTTCATAAGGGGAACCTTTTATAACCGGCGCATGATACCTCCCTACCGCAATATTAGTAGCAAAATCTCCGGGGGCAATATTGGTCATTTTGATATTTGAATCCTTCAGCTCCATTCTAAAAGCTTCGGTAGTGATCTCCAGCGCTCCTTTTGAAGCCGAATATATTCCGCGGTAAGGCAGGCCCATATAACCTGCGATGGAAGTCACATTTATAATGAGTCCCGAGTTGTTTTCCCGCATATGAGGTAAGACGGCTTTAATGACATTGATAGGCCCAAAAAGGTTGGTATTAAAGGCCTTTTTGATCTCCTCATCGGGCGTTTCTTCAATAGGGCCGGTAATTCCCACGCCTGCATTATTAATAAGGACATCAATTTTTCCTGCGGAAGCAATCACCTCTGCAACGGCAGCAGTAATGGTTTCAGGTCTGGTAACATCCAACGCGACCAGAGGAAATGCAGAATCTCGCCCCGACGGATTGCGGCTGGTTCCAAAAACGGTATAGTTCTTTGATTGAAGAAAATTGGCAATGGCTTTTCCAATTCCTGAAGATGCCCCTGTTACGAGCACCACTTTTGAAGTTGTTTCTGTCATGCTGCAAAGATGCGATAAATCGTGACTATTGGAAACAAAAAATGGCAAGCTACCCACATCACACCGCTACGACCGCTTACCCTTGCTGCGTTCCCGCCCTGGGGGATTCAGCAGGAGCTGGTTGTGTGGGACTTGCCGGGGCAAATATACAACCTTTCATGCTTTTTGCAAGTAATTTTTAAGCCGAATTCTTTAAATTAGCTTCCATAAAAATTACTGTGAAACATGAAGGTATATAACCCTCTCTTTTTGATGACATTGAGTGCAATCCTCCATTCCTGCGGAAGCGACTCCAATGAATCAGAAAATAATTATTCGTTACAAATTGAAGAAAACAAGAAAGAATTTAAGCTGGGAGAAAGCCTGCAGGCGCAGGTAAACGGCGAAAAAGATTCTGTTGTATACTTTCTGGGAGAACAACGCCTGGCAAAAACCCTGGGCGAAGAACCCCTTAACCACACTTTTAATGATGAAAAGCTGGGCAAATGGCAGCTTACCGCCCGTATCTACCATAATAATGAGACCAGTGAAAAGCAACAGGAAATTACCCTTTTTAACAACGCTGCCCCTGCCACTTATACTTACGAGATCATTAACAAATACCCACACCAGGCCGATGCCTACACCCAGGGCCTGGAGTTCTATAACAGTAAACTCTACGAAAGTACCGGCCACTACGGGAGTTCATCCCTAAGGCTGGTTGATTTGGAAACCGGCGAGGTACAGCGTAAGATCGATATCCCTTCTCAATATTTTGCTGAAGGAATTACCATCTTAAACGATAAGATCTACCAGCTTACCTGGAAAGAAGGCGTGGGTTTTATTTATGATGTTGATACTTTTGAAAAGGCAGGCGAGTTTAAATATGAAAAAAGTAAAGAAGGCTGGGGGCTGGCAAATGACGGCAGTATGCTGTACAAAAGCGATGGTACCGAAAAAATATGGTTTTTAGATCCTGCTTCCCCCTCCTTGCCCGAAACAGATTTTATCCAAACCGTTACAAATCGTACCATTGCCACGCAGCTCAACGAACTGGAATGGGTTGAAGGAAAGATCTACGCCAACACCTATCAAAAAGACGGGGTTGCGATAATTAATCCTGAAAATGGCGCCATAGAAGGAGTGATCAACTTCTCTGGTCTGCGCGACCAGCTTGGCAACACTCCCGATCTTGACCCGGTGAACGATGTGCTCAACGGCATTGCATATGACCCGGTGAGCAAGAAACTTTACGTTACCGGGAAAGACTGGGACACCCTTTTTGAAGTAAAAATAATTAAGAACTAATGGTAGTACCAGCAGAAATATACACCCACAAAAGAACGGTTTCAGAAGAAGACCTTGACGACCTCAACCATGTAAACAACGTGCGTTATGTGCAGTGGATACAGGATATTGCCAAGGAGCACTGGGAAGTAAGAGCGACAGACCAGTTAAAAAAGGACTTTATCTGGGTGGTGATCCGCCATGAAATAGATTACAAAAAACAGGCTTTTTTGGGAGATGAACTCATTATTGAAACCTACGTGGGAGAGACCACTTTTGTCACTTCGGAAAGGTTTGTCAACATCAAAAGTGCTAAAAGCGGAGAGATCTTAGTGGCCGCAAAATCCATGTGGTGCCTGCTTGATGCCAATTCGAAGAAACCCACCAAAATCACCGAAGACCTGCGCACGGTTTTCCATAAAAGAGAATAACACGCTCGATTTTCAGCTATTCACGACTGCTTCGGAAGGAAATAAGGAAGTCTTTAACTATTCCCAACTGCAATTCCGTGGAAATATTATAGTTTCAGGAACAACGTTATCTAGGGAAGGAGTCAAAATCGCTTCGACTGCCTAACGGAAGGCAGGCTGCAAGGATCTAGAGCCAGAACTTTGCCCCCATTGATTAAAACAATTTTCAATTCTGGTTCAGAAATTAAGTTTCCCTATTTCAGAAACTGAAAGCCACCTTTCCACACCTTTAAATGAGGCCATAATATTAGTGTATTCGTGGCCTTAGCTCCTGTATATTATTTAATAGGACAACACTACTACTTCAGAAATAAAAAAACGCTGCCCAAAAATCCCATTTTTGAGACCTAAGGCAGCGTTATATTTAATTTTTCAGCTTATTCTTACATTTGAAAGAGAGGCCTGCCCTGCATAAGGTTAATCACATCCTGTCTTACAGCTTCCAGCTTCTCGTCATCCTGGTAATTGGTGATCACGCGGTCAATAAGGTCAACGATGGTATCCATATCGGCTTCTTTGAGCCCGCGGGTAGTGACCGCCGGGGTTCCAATCCTTATTCCTGAAGTTACAAAAGGAGACTTATCGTCAAATGGCACCATATTTTTATTTACAGTAATGTCGGCTTTTCCAAGAGCTTCTTCGGCTTCTTTTCCTGAAATATTTTTATTGCGCAGGTCGATAAGCATCATGTGGTTATCGGTTCCTCCCGAGATCACCTGGTAATCTTTTTTCATAAAGGATTCGGCCATACGTTTGGCGTTTTTCTTGACCTGTACCGTATAATGAAGGAACTCATCGGTAAGGGCTTCCCCAAAAGCCACAGCCTTGGCTGCGATGATATGCTCTAAAGGCCCACCCTGGTTTCCGGGGAACACTCCGCTATTAAGCAGCATAGACATCTTTTTAGGGCTTCCGTTCTTAAGGGTTTCACCAAAAGGATTGTCAAAATCTTTTCCCATCATAATAATCCCGCCGCGAGGCCCTCGCAGGGTTTTATGAGTGGTTGAGGAAACGATGTGGCAATGAGGAATAGGATCACTTAGCAAACCTTTTGCTATAAGCCCGGCCGGGTGTGCGATATCTGCAAAAAGAATTGCCCCCACACTGTCGGCGATTTCTCTAAAACGCTTGTAGTCTATTTCACGAGAATAGGCCGAGGCACCGGCAATGATCATTTTAGGCTTTTCTTTTTCAGCTATTTTTTGAACTTCATCATAATCTATAAGTCCGGTTTCTTTATCTACTCCGTAGAAGACAGGATTGTAAAGTTTTCCGGAGAAATTAACGGGAGAACCGTGAGTTAAATGTCCGCCGTGAGAAAGGTCAAACCCAAGAAATTTATCGCCGGGTTTCATACAGGCATGGAAAACGGCGGTATTGGCCTGAGATCCGGAATGCGGCTGTACGTTGGCATATTCGGCGTTAAAAAGCTCTTTTAATCGCTCTATTGCCAGGTTCTCTACCTCATCTACCACGTCACAGCCCCCGTAATACCTTTTTCCGGGGTAGCCCTCGGCGTATTTATTGGTAAGCACAGAACCGGCAGCTTCGAGCACCTGTTCACTTACAAAGTTTTCACTGGCAATTAGCTCTAAACCATTTAGTTGCCTTTCCTTTTCTGCGTCAATTAAATCAAATAATTCGTTATCCCGTTGCATATGCATTTTTTACGTTAAATAATACTCAAAAATAGCAAATACATTCGGTTCTTATAAAGAAAATAATATATTTGGTTCGAATTGATTTTAACAAAATACCAACATTTATTATGTCCATTACAGCTAACGACCCTACACGAAAAACCTGGCTGGAAGTACCCGAAAACTCTGATTTCCCCATACAAAATATACCCTTTGGAGTTTTTCTTACAAGAGATGATATTATCACCATTGGAACCCGTATTGGAGATACCGCTATAGACCTTGGTGCCCTGCACCAGCTGGGTTATTTTGAAGGTATTCCCCTTACTGATGATATTTTTCTTCAGGATACGCTGAACGATTTCATCTCTGACGGAAAAAAGACCTGGCGACTTGTAAGGAACCGTATTGCTGAAATTTTTGACAGTAGCAATGATAGCCTGCGTGATAATGAAGAACACCGGCAGGTGGTTCTCTTCACGCTAGATGAGATTGAAATGCAAATGCCGGTACAGGTTGGCGATTACACCGATTTTTATTCGAGCAAAGAGCACGCTACCAATGTGGGCACCATGTTCCGTGATCCCGATAATGCACTACTGCCCAACTGGCTTCACATTCCTGTGGGTTACCACGGAAGAAGCTCTTCAATTGTTCCCAGTGGCATCCCCATTCACCGCCCACAGGGACAAACCAAACCTAAAGATGCCCCCGAGCCTGTATTCGGGCCGTCACAACGAGTAGATTTTGAACTGGAAATGGCATTTATTACAACCGATGCCAACCACCTGGGAGAACCCATTCCTATTGAAGAAGCCGAAGATTATATTTTTGGGATGGTACTCTTTAATGACTGGAGCGCCCGCGATATTCAAACCTGGGAATATGTGCCCCTGGGGCCGTTCCTGGCCAAGAACTTTGCTTCTTCCATTTCTCCATGGATTGTTACTTTAGACGCCCTGGAGCCATTTAGGGTAGAAAGCCCGAAACCCGAAAAGGAACTATTGCCTTACCTGCAATCTACAGGAAAAAAGAGCTTTGACATTGAACTGGAAGTTTTCATTCAGCCTGAAAACGCTGAAGAGACCCAGGTTTCCCAGTCTAATTTTAAATACATGTACTGGAATATGAGCCAGCAGCTCGCCCACCACACCGTGAACGGCTGCCCCGTATTATCGGGAGACATGATGGGATCGGGAACCATTTCGGGACCCACGCCAGATTCTTACGGATCTATGCTGGAGCTTTCCTGGAAAGGCGAAAAACCCGTAAAATTATCTAACGGCAGCACCCGCACCTTTATTGAAGACAACGACACGGTAATTATGCGCGGATTTTGTAAAGCTGATAATTACAGAATAGGTTTTGGAGAGGTAAGCACAAAATTACTTCCGGTTTTTGAACCTAAGAAGAAATAATTTCCGATAATTCCTTCATATAAATAGAGCCGCAAAAATGACTTTTGCGGCTCTTATTTTTTCAGAAAAAGCTTTGGCTTTACCTGCGCTCTTCCCTACTGCTGCGATCTTCCCTGTTTCGGTCGCGGTTCATGTCTCTTTCTCTTTCGGCATCTTCCTGCCTTTGCTTATCGCGATCACCTGCAGCCTGTTGCGCCGGATTCCATCTTTCTTCCTGATGGCGCCTTTGCTCTTCATTGTGATCCCTGTTGCGATCTTCTCTTCTCTCTTCCATAATACAGTTTTTTTAGGTTATTGATACAGTTTAAATATAGCCACAACAAAACTATATAACAAACTGATTACAAAACCTTTAACTCGATTTTATCGATTCCTCATAATTGAGAAATATTTAACCTAAAGCTGATCTTTTACCTGCTGCACTTCTATGGAATGATGGGAAGCATGCTGCACCACTTTCCTGTCTTTCAAAATGATCATTTGCGGACTTTCATGCCTCACGTTAAACCTATTTGCCACTTCATTCGAAATATCGCGATTCGCCAGAAGATCGAGAAAATACAACTTTAGCCCGTCATCTTTCTTCAGGTCATAATTGCGTTCAAAATTGTTCAGCACCATCCTGCTTATCCCGCAACGGGTAGAATGTTTAAAAATCACCACCGTTTTAGATTCAGATTCTTTTTCAAGCTCAGTGAGTTGTGCCTTTTCAGTAAGTGCATGCCATGGCACCTCCTCAATTTCCTTCTTCACTATATCTCTTTCACTCTTAAATACTTTATCAAATAAGCCCATTCTCTACAATTTTAATTTCACTTCTTACACCCTGTAAAATAACAAAAAGCATTGGTCTTTTCGGCAAAAAACTCAAAGTTTAGTATATTTATAAGAGACAAAACGTCATCCTGTTTAGCCATAAACCAGTCATTTTGTCGGCAGCAGGCTACTGGTACATGCTTTGCTAAACCTCAGTAAAAAGAACAGTTATGAACTTGAATAATTTTACAATTAAAAGTCAGGAGGCCATTCAGCAGGCCCAGCAGCTGGCTCAGGAATTAGGACATCAGCAAATAGAGAACGAGCATATATTTAAAGCCATTACCACGGTAGACGAGAATGTAACTCCTTTTCTTCTGAAGAAGCTCAATATTAATGTAGGCCTCTTTCAGCAGATCCTCGACAAGAGCCTTCAGAATTTTCCGAAGGTAAGCGGCGGAGACATCATGCTCTCGCGTGAAGCCTCTAAAACCCTGAACGATGCATCTTCCGTAGCGAAAAAAATGGGAGATGAGTACGTTTCTGTAGAGCATTTGATTTTAGCCATTTTTGGATCCTCCAGTAAAGTAGCCCAGATCATGAAAGACCAGGGCGCGACCGAAAAAGGGTTGAAAGCGGCTATTCAGGAACTTAGAAAAGGAGAAAAAGTCACTTCCCAAAGTGCCGAAGAGACCTATAATTCTTTAAATAAATACGCAAACCATCTCAATAAGCTGGCCGAGGAAGGTAAACTTGACCCTGTAATTGGGCGTGACGAAGAGATTCGCAGGGTGCTGCAGATCCTTTCCCGAAGAACCAAGAACAACCCAATGCTGGTGGGAGAACCCGGAGTTGGTAAAACCGCCATTGCCGAAGGCCTGGCCCACCGAATCATTGCAGGTGACGTGCCCGAAAACCTCAAGGAAAAGCAAATCTACTCCCTTGATATGGGAGCACTCATAGCCGGAGCAAAGTATAAAGGAGAATTTGAAGAAAGGCTGAAAGCAGTGATTAAGGAAGTGACTTCAAGCGAAGGAAACATTGTACTCTTTATTGACGAGATCCACACGCTTGTGGGTGCCGGTGGCGGCCAGGGCGCCATGGATGCTGCCAATATTTTAAAACCTGCCCTGGCCCGCGGTGAATTACGTGCAATTGGCGCCACCACACTTGATGAATACCAGAAATATTTTGAGAAAGACAAGGCCCTGGAGCGACGTTTTCAAAAAGTGATGGTAGACGAACCCGATACCGAAAGTGCGATCTCAATTTTACGCGGGATCAAGGAAAAGTACGAAACCCACCACAAGGTGCGCATCAAAGATGAGGCGATCATCTCGGCAGTAGAATTATCTCAACGCTATATCACGAACCGTTTTCTGCCCGATAAAGCCATAGACCTCATGGATGAAGCAGCCTCAAGGCTAAGAATGGAGATCAATTCAAAACCCGAAGAACTCGATGTGCTCGACAGAAAAATCATGCAGCTTGAGATCGAGATGGAGGCTATTAAACGCGAAAATGACGAGAACAAGCTGAAAGCTTTGAGAGCCGATCTTGCCAATTATAAAGATGAGCGCAATGAACTGCACGCCCAGTGGAAGAACGAAAAAGAAGTTGTAGACAATATCCAGACGGCTAAATCTAATATTGAAAATTACAAACTTGAGGCCGAACGTGCCGAAAGAGAAGGCAACTACGGAAAAGTAGCCGAACTACGCTACGGTAAGATCAAGGAAGAACAGGAAAAGCTGGCAGAGCTTCAGAAGCAACTGGAAGAAAATCAGCAGGGAAAATCTTTGATAAAAGAAGAAGTCACCAATGAAGATATTGCTGAAGTTGTAGCCAAATGGACCGGAATTCCCGTGACAAAAATGCTGCAGACCGAGCGCGAAAAACTCCTGAAACTGGAAGATGAACTCCATAGAAGGGTGGTAGGCCAGGATGAGGCCCTACAGGCCGTAAGTGACGCCGTGCGCAGAAGCCGTGCAGGTTTACAAGACCAGAAAAAGCCTATAGGGTCTTTCCTGTTCCTGGGAACTACCGGAGTTGGTAAAACCGAACTAGCCAAAGCCCTTGCCGATTACCTTTTTAACGATGAAAGTGCAATGACCCGTATTGATATGAGCGAATACCAGGAGCGCCATGCGGTGAGCAGGCTTGTTGGTGCGCCTCCGGGATATGTGGGCTACGATGAAGGCGGGCAGCTTACCGAGGCTGTTAGGAGAAAACCTTATTCTGTGATCCTTCTCGATGAGATAGAAAAAGCCCATCCCGACACCTTCAACATTCTGCTACAGGTACTTGATGAAGGCCGGCTCACCGATAACAAAGGGCGCCTGGCCGATTTCAAGAACAGCATTATCATCATGACCTCAAACATGGGTTCGCATATCATTCAGGAGAAATTTGACACTGTGAAGGATATAGACACCGCCATGGAAAGCGCAAAAGTTGAAGTGCTGGCACTGCTAAAACAAAGCGTGCGGCCAGAATTCATCAACAGGATAGATGATATCGTGATGTTCACACCGCTTACCCGGAAGGATATCAAACAAATAGTGGGCCTCCAAATGAAAGGTGTAACCAAAATGCTTGCGAAACAGGGCATTACCCTTGATGCAACAGAAGAAGCCATTTCACACCTGGCCACCAGAGGCTTTGATCCTCAGTACGGGGCAAGGCCGGTTAAGAGAACGCTGCAAAAAGAAGTGCTTAACAAGCTTTCAAAAGAAATTTTGAGTGGAAAGATCCATACCGACAGTATTGTGCTACTCGATGCTTTTGACGAAGAACTGGTGTTCAGAAACCAGGAAGAAATTGCCCAATAAGACACTATCCCGTAAAGTGTGTAAGTTTAAATAAAGGGGTTTGACTTTTTATCTAAAGTTGAACCCTTTCTTCGTATATAGTCAAGAACTGATTGAGGACGATTCCCCAGTTTCTAATAGGCACTGACCATTTTTTGGTTGCTTCCCTCAGAGCCAAATATACAGATTTCATTACAGCATCATCGGTTGGGAAGGATAATTTGTTTTTAGTGTACTTTCTGATCTTCCCGTTCAGATTCTCAATAAGATTGGTGGTATAAATAATTCGTCTGATCTCCAGCGGGAATTCATAAAAGACGGTAAGGTCTTCCCAGTTGTCTCTCCAGCTTTTTATTGCATAAGAATATTTGGAGTTCCATTTGTTAGCAAAATCCTCTAGAGCAGCTTCTGCGGCTTGTTTAGTAGGTGCATCATAAATGAGCTTCATGTCTTTGGTAAAGGCTTTTTTATCTTTCCAAACTACATATCTACAGGCATTTCTGATCTGGTGCACTACACAAATTTGGGTTTTAGACTGTGGAAAAACATTTTTGATGGTATCGGTAAATCCATTGAGGTTATCGGTAGCAGTGATTAAAATGTCCTCAACTCCCCGAGCTTTCATATCTGTCAATACGCTCATCCAGAAGGCTGCAGATTCATTCTTTCCAAGCCAAAGACCAAGAACTTCCTTTTTACCATCTCTTTTGAGACCTACAGCTATATAAATCGTCTTGTTGACTACTTTGGAGTTCTCTCGTACTTTAAAGACGATTCCGTCCATCCAGACAATCAAATAAACGGGCTCTAAAGGACGATTTTGCCAGGCAACGATATCATTGCTGATTCGGTCTGTAATTCGGGAGATAGTAGAAGTAGAGACATCAAAGCCATACACCTCAGAGATTTGTTCTTCAATATCACTATTGCTCATTCCCTTGGCATACAGCGATACAATGACATTTTCGATGCCATCAATCATGTTCTGCCGCTTGGGAACGATCATAGGATTAAAGGATCCATCCCGGTCCCGGGGAACCTTTACAGTGTCTTCACCAAAAGAACTCCGAACCTTCTTTTTAGTATAGCCATTCCTGGTATTTCCAGATCCAGACTTCTGGTGCTTATCATAATCCAAATGGCCATCCAGTTCACCTTCAAGCATTTTCTCCAATCCACGTTTTTGAAGTTGCTTGAGAAAACTACTAAGTTCTTCTCCTGATTTAAACTGTTTTAAAAACTCATCATCGAATAGATCTTCTTTTTTCATTACTGTGTAAATATTAGTGCCTGGAATTTGCAGGCAAGGTTAAAAAAATATGGGCGTTCGCAAACCCCCATATTTTCTACTTACACATTTTTTGAGATAGTCCCTCCAATAACAAGAAAGGCCCCAAAAATTCGTGGCCTTTCTTATTTTTCGGAAAGATCTTACCACCTGTCAATTTCCCGCTTCAAATCTTCCTTGCTGCGGCCCGTTTTTTCCTGTAGCCTTCCCAGCATTTCATCAAATCTTCCTTCGCGGTAGGTCACATCATCATCGGTAAGGTCACCGTATTTTTGTTTAAATTCACCTTTGATCTGTTTCCATTTTCCTTCAATTTGATCCTCATTCATAACCTTAATTTTAGTTGTTCCCTTCGAAAGTAGCTAAACTACGGCTCGCCTGCCATTAAAAAAGTCCTATTTTGCTCTTAAGAATTTGTTATTTTTATCGGCATGAAAAAAGCATTTCTCTTAGTTTTTACTGCCGCAGCATTCCTTAGCTGTAAAAGTTCCCGAACAGGAAGTACCTCAAATGTACAGGTCAGGTTTTTAGACGATTACAATATAGCCAACGAGCTTAGCGTGAAAGGCACCGAGGTGGGAGGCCTTTCGGGCATAGATTACCAGGAAGGGAATTTCTATATGGTGAGTGACCAGCCTTCTGCACCACGCATCTATATTGCCAACCTGAGCCTTTCCGAAGAAAAGATCGATACCATAGTTTTTTCTGACGTAATCCTGATAGATAAAGAGCATGTAAGCCTTAAAGGCCAACACTTAGACCTGGAAAGCATCCTCTTTGAGGCTGAAGAAGGAAATTTTGTGCTCTCCAGCGAAGGGAATATTAAAAAGAAAAAAGACCCTATGTTGTTTAGGGTGTCAAAAAAGGGGGATTATATCGACTCTTTTGCAGTACCTGAAAATCTTTTAGCTGAAAGTGTCAAAAAACCGAGAAATAACGGAACTCTTGAGGGCCTTGCCACTTCTTATGATCAAAAAGGGATATGGGCTGCCATGGAACTGCCTTTGGTGACCGATGGGCCAAAACCCAAGCTCTACGCTACAAAATCACCCGTACGAATTACCTATTTTGACAAAAAAACCGGAGAACCCGTAAAGCAGTTTCCTTATAGATTAGAAGGCATTGCCAAAATTCCGTGGTTGTATTTCGCAGTAAACGGGGTAACCGATCTTTTGGAGTACGCACCAGATAAATTCCTTATCCTGGAACGCGGGTTTGCAGCCGGTCATGGTCAAAAAGGCAATACCGTGAGGATCTTTGATGTAGATGCCAGCCTGGCCACAAATACTTTAGACATCAATAACCTAAGGGTTTCTTTCAATAATCCGGCAAAAAAGACCCTGCTGTACGATTTCAAATGGGCAAAGAAGTTCCTGAGCCAGGAAATTATTGACAATATTGAAGGCATCACGTTTGGCCCTACACTCCCAAATGGCAATCAAAGCCTTATCCTTATTTCCGATAATAACTTCAACTCCATGGGGCCGCAACTCAACCAGGTCATCCTCATGGAATTTGTGCCAAAAAAGTAAGATATGCGCAGCTTTTTCATTCTTATAATTTCGGTGTTATCTTTAGGAGGTACTTCTGTTAATCCCAAAGAACCAGCCGTGCAGGAAGCAATTACCCAGTACTATTTTATTCGGCACGCCGAAAAGGATGCAAGCAATACGCAAGACAGAGATCCACAACTTTCTGAAGCCGGGGTGAAAAGGGCAGGCAGGTGGGCCAAAATTTTTTCGGAAGTGGAGTTTGATGTCATTTTTTCAAGCAATTACCATCGCACCATGAATACTGCCAGGGCCGTGGCCGATACACAGCAGAAAAAAATTGAAATCTATGATCCTAAAAAACTGAATGATCCCGAATTTCAGAAGAAAACAAAAGGAAAAACAGTGCTTGTGGTGGGCCACAGCAATACCAACCCGGCATTTGTAAACCTGCTGCTTGGAGAAAATAAATATCGGGACCTTGATGAAAAAGAATACGGCAGCTTGTTCCTTGTGACCATCTCCCCGGGGGCGGGAAGACTTCCGAGCTGCTTTACATCAACTAAGGCGTCAAAAATGCCATTTTAAAAGCTCTTTCTGAATACTATACGCCATTAAAGTCTTTTTAGCTACTGCGCCTGCAGCAGGTTTCTGTTATTTTACAGCCTGCTCGGTTTTACGGGTTTTGCCTTTGCCTAAAGGTTCAATTTGCTCCTGAAGGAAGCTATTTTTAAATGGAAGTATACTTCAGCTTACTTTAATTTTGCAGTATTTTGAGGAAAATGGAATATTTACCGCTTTAAAAGACTGCTGAAAAAATGTGAGCACCTTCGCTGTAATTTCTGAAAATCACTCCTGAATTTCAACCTTCAGAATTTCATTTTCAATCTGGGAGACCTTCGTCAATTGGCCTTTTTGGAACATGGCATCGAGCTCTTCGAGCGGGGCAGAAAGATCATCGGTCTTGTAATTTTCATAATCTACAAACCTTATCCCGTTGACCATCCTGGGGTTTACCGCCTTTCTAAACCTTATTCCGCCGTCGTTCACAAAAAACCGATACGCCAGGTAATCTATGGTAAAATCGTCTTTTTCAACCCAGTACATGTACACATCTTCATGATCTGCTCCCCCGCCCTGCTGCTCAAAAGTCACTTTCACCTCATGGTATATTTTACCGTTGATGGTATCCTGCCCCACCAGTTCTTTGATCACCGCATCATCATTCAGCCGAAAAGGCAGCTGCACAAAATAATGTACTGCATTCACACTTTCGGCGTAAGCTTCAGCAAGAGAATCGGATAAACGTACTTGTTCTTCTTCCTGAAATCGGGTAAAGCCTTCATTGTTCAGCACGTCGTAATAAGTGGTATTGGTGGAGTCGGTAATTTCGCGGGTGAGTTCAAATTGCCCGTTATTAAGGCTGCTCGAGTACAGGTTCTTTCGGAAGCGGAATTCAATCTTTGCTTTTTTATACTTTTCTCCTCCGGCCTTTTCTATAGCCTGGGCTATGATCTTATCGGCTTCAGATTGGTGAGCCTTTTCATTACAGGAAACCAGGACCAAAACAAAAAGCAGTAAAAAATATTTTTTCATGGTGGGGCATTGTAAAAAAACAAAAATACCTAATCTACTGCTCAAACTGAAATTAAACTCCGGCTTTTAAGATTTCCCTAAAAGCACCGGAAATTCGCTAAAGCTTGCTATTTTTGTTCACATGAAGAACAATATCAACATTAAGAACCGGAAAGCAAAGTTCGAATACGAAATTCTCGACAAGTATATTGCGGGAATTAAACTTGCCGGTACCGAGATCAAAGCGATAAGGGAAGGAAAAGCCTCTATAGCCGAAAGTTTTTGTGAGTTCTCCAACCAAGAATTATTCGTGATCAATATGACGGTGCAGGAATACTCTCACGCTACCTACTTTAATCACGACCCCAAACATGCCCGAAAACTCCTGCTTAACCGACGGGAATTGAAAAAGCTCGAGAAAGAAGTGAAAAATTCAGGGTTGACCATTGTTCCCCTGCGCCTCTTTATCAATGACCGCGGACTCGCAAAAATGCAGATCGCCCTTGCCAAGGGTAAAAAGCTCTACGATAAGCGCGAAACCATCAAAGACAGGGAAAGCAAACGCAGATTGGATAGAATTCAGAAGGAGTACAAATAAAAGTTATGAGTTTAGAGTGCAGGGTTAGGAGTTTAAAAATCAAAATTCAAAATCCAAGCACCAAATTCCAAGCACCAAATCCCAAGCACCAAATTCCAAGCACCAAATCCCAAGCACCAAATTCCAAGCACCAAATTCCAAGCACCAAAATCCAAATAGATTTAAGGTTCAAGTTATTTTCTCAAGCTACTGCCTACTGAATACTGAGCACTGCCTACTAAATTGTTGTTTCCCGCAGATCAAGCAGATATTCGCAGATCCAAAAGTCCTGATTCTTGATTCTTGATTCCTGGTTCTTGATTCTTCTACTTGCCCATTGTGAACCGATCACTGAGCACTGCCTACTAAATTGTTGTTTCCCGCAGATCAAGCAGATATTCGCAGATCTAAAAGTCTTGGTTCTTGGTTCCTGGTTCTTGATTCTTCTAAACTGCCTACTGAATACTGAGCACTGCCTACTGAATACTGAGCACTAATTCCGGTCTTCCAGCAAGGGTACAAACCTGAAGTTCCCGAATTCAGTTTTTTCGAATTCAGTTTCAGATTTTCTTTCCAAAAGTGTCATTATCTGCGTGTCTTTTCCCACGGGAATAACCATTCGCCCCCCCACTTTTAACTGACTCAACAATGGCTTCGGAACAAAAGGGGCTCCGGCAGTGACAATGATCCTGTCAAAAGGGGCATAATCGGGCAGCCCTTTGTAACCGTCACCAAAGGCCAGGTATCTTGGGCGATATCCTATTTTTGAAAGGAAGAGCTTGGTGCGCTTGAACAATTCCAATTGGCGCTCAATACTGTAAACTTTTGCACCCAGCTCACAGAGAACGGCAGTTTGATAGCCACTGCCGGTACCAATTTCCAGTACCATATCCCCTTTTTTGACCTGTAATACTTCTGTTTGAAACGCCACGGTGTAGGGCTGGGAAATAGTCTGATCGGCAGCAATGGGAAAAGCCTTGTCCTGGTACGCATGATCTTCAAAGCTGCTGTCCATAAACAAATGCCTCGGAATTTTTTTGATGGCATCAAGCACCTTTTCATCCTTAATGCCTTTGCCTTCCACGACCTTTGCCAGTTGCAACCTCTTTCCCTGATGTTTAAGCGTATCCTTTCGCACCTTTTAACTTTTGGTGGCCAAAATTACATAAAGATTACCTCAGGTTAAAGAAAATTTGGGTTTAGCCGCTTTTATTCGCCCGCAATTGGCATTGGCTTTAGTGCAAGAAATGTTATTTTTGTTGAAAACCATTTATTATGCTCAAAGCCGGCGTCCTGGGTGCAGGACACTTAGGAAAAATCCATCTGCGTTTGCTCCAGGAATCTGAAAAATATGAACTTGTGGGCTTTTATGACATAGATGAGAACAGTGGCCGCAAGGTTCAGGAAGAGTTTGGATACAAATATTTCAACAATTTAGACGATCTCATAGCTGCCGTAGATGTGGTTGATGTGGTGACCCCTACCCTTTCTCACTTTGAAGTGGGCCAAAAGACCATAAAAGCAGGAAAACATTTATTCATAGAAAAGCCTATTACCAACACCGTAGAAGAGGCCGAACAGCTGGTTAAACTGGCAAAAGAATACAATGTAAAAGGCCAGGTAGGCCATGTAGAACGATTTAATCCCGCTTTCCAGGCGGTTGCAGATAAGTTTGAGAACCCTATGTTCATTGAAGCCCATCGCCTTGCGGAATTTAATCCGCGCGGAACAGATGTGCCGGTGGTGCTCGACCTTATGATCCATGACATAGATGCCATTTTAAGCGTGGTAAAATCTGAAGTTAAGGAGATACAGGCCAGTGGAGTTTCGGTTATTAGTGACACTCCCGATATAGCCAATGCGCGGATTCTTTTTGAAAACGGCTGTGTTGCCAACCTAACAGCCAGCAGGATCTCCCTTAAAAACATGCGCAAATCCCGCTTCTTTCAACGTGACGCTTACATCTCGGTCGATTTTCTCGAAAAGAAATGCGAGGTCGTAAAGATGAAAGATGCCCCTGAAGTTCCCGGGGATTTTGATATGATTCTTCAGAATGCCGAAGGTCTTAAAAAACAGATCTATTTTGACAATCCGGAAGTGAACCCGAATAATGCCATTTTAGACGAACTAAATTCTTTTGCCGCCGCCATTGAGAACAACACCACGCCAATTGTGAGCCTTGAACAGGGCACCCAGGCACTGCGTGTGGCAAAACAGATTATTAACTCATTTAACTAATATCATTTATGAAAAATATTGCAGTTATTGGTGCAGGAACCATGGGAAACGGAATTGCCCATACTTTTGCCCAGTTCGGTTATAAAACAAACCTTATAGATATTTCAGAAGAAAGCCTGAAGAAAGGGATGAAAACCATCTCGGGCAATCTTGACCGCATGCTTTCCAAAGAAAAGATCTCTGAAGACGATAAAACAAATACCCTCAACAACATCACCACTTTTACCCAGCTTGAAGAAGGAGTAAAAAACGTTGATCTTGTAGTTGAGGCCGCAACAGAAAATGTTGATCTTAAACTGAAAATTTTTAAGCAGCTGGATGAATTTTGCTCTTCGGAAACTGTACTTGCATCAAACACTTCTTCCATTTCCATTACCAAGATTGCTTCAGTAGTTTCAAATCCTGAAAGGGTGATTGGGATGCACTTTATGAACCCGGTGCCGGTGATGAAGCTGGTGGAGATCATTCGAGGTTATAACACTAGTGACGAAGTGACCTCCAACATCATGGAGCTGTCAAAAAAGTTTAAAAAAGAACCTGTTGAAGTAAACGATTATCCGGGTTTTGTGGCCAACCGCATTCTTATGCCCATGATCAATGAATCTATTGAAACCCTTTACAATGGCGTTGCAGGGGTTCAGGAAATTGATACGGTAATGAAGCTGGGCATGGCGCATCCTATGGGGCCGCTACAGCTTGCCGATTTTATAGGGCTTGATGTTTGCCTCTCTATTCTTGAGGTGATGTACAGCGGCTTTAAAAATCCGAAATATGCGCCCTGTCCCCTCCTGGTGAACATGGTACAGGCCGGGAAGCTTGGCGTGAAATCGGGGGAAGGATTTTATGACTATTCCGGAAGCAGGAAAGCCGAAAAAGTTTCCAGCCAGTTTTCCTCTTAAAAATGGCATTTTTAAAACCTATTTAATCAGCAGCATTTGGCAAAAATAATTCCTTTCAGGGCTGTGCGGCCTTCGCGGGATAAGGTGGGCCTTGTAGCTTCGAGGCCTTACCAGGAATATTCGGTGGAAGAAGTGAGGTTTCAGCTGGAGCACAATCCTTTTTCTTTTCTGCATATCATCAACCCCGGTTATAAATTTCAGAAGGAAATTTCGGGCAGTGAGCGGTTTCAGCTTGTAAAGAACAGGTACCTCGAATTTAAAGAAGAGGAAGTCTTTATTCAGGATGAAAAACCGGCATATTACATCTATAAAACCATTTCCCGGCACCAGGCCTACTGCGGAATTATTGCGGCCACCAGTGCGCTCGATTACGAGAACAATGTGATCAAAAAGCACGAGGACACCATTTCCCACCGGGAACAACTTTTTAAAGACTACCTGAAAACGGTTGGTTTCAACACCGAGCCTGTGCTGCTCACCTATCCCGACAGCCCTGTGATCAACGAAATCACTACTACAGTAATGCAGGAGCGGCCAGAGTATGAATTCTCTTCTCTGAACCGCGATATACATTACATGTGGATAGTAGATGATCCTGAAAAAACAGAGCTGATAAGAAGAGAATTTGACCGTATGGCGGCAGTTTATATCGCCGATGGCCATCACCGCAGTGCTTCCTCCTGGCTTCTGGCAAAAGAATCCCGTGAAAAGAACCCGAACCACACGGGGGAAGAACCTTACAACTTCTTCCTGAGTTATATGATCGCCGAAAGCAACCTGAAATTGTACGAATTCAACAGGCTGGTGCGGGACCTTAACGGACTTGGAAAAGAGGAATTCTTAATTCAGCTAGACGAATGGTTCCGCATTGAGAATAGGGGCACGCAGTTTTACAAGCCCTCTAAAAAACACCATTTTTCGATGTACCTGGATGGGGAATACTACTCGCTGTACCTGCGCCGTACCAATTATGAATTTACCGATTCGCTGAGTGCCCTTGATCCTTACATTTTGTTTATTAAGGTGCTAAGGCCTATTTTAAACATCACAGACCTTAAAAACGATCACAGAATCTCTTATCTTCCCGGAAGAAATGAAACTTTTGACGTAAAAAAGGCTGTAGATGAAGGCGAATTTGCCGTTGGTTTCGGGATGTTGCCTTTAACCATTGAAGAAATAAAGCAAATTGCAGATGCCGGGTTGACCATGCCGCCAAAAAGCACCTGTATTGAGCCAAAACTAAGGAGCGGCCTTACCGTTTATGAATTTTAGAGCTATGAACATTGCAGAGAACATCAAATCATTTAAAGCAGAAATTCCTGAAGAAGTGACTTTGGTTGCGGTTTCCAAAACCAAACCCGAAAGTGACATTTTAGAGGCCTACAACGCCGGACAAAGGGTCTTTGGTGAAAATAAGATCCAGGAAATGACCGAAAAATGGGAAAACCTGCCTAAAGATATCAAATGGCACATGCTGGGCCACGTGCAGCGCAACAAGGTGAAATATATGGCAGAATACGTAGACCTTATTCATGCCGTAGATTCCCTGAAATTGCTGAAGGAAATTGAGAAGCAGGCCAAAAAGTACGACCGAACCATAGAGTGTCTTCTGCAAATAAAGATTGCCGAAGAAGACACTAAATATGGAATAGATGTTGATGAAGCAGAGAGCATACTACAGTCACAAGCTTTTCGCGAGATGACTCACGTTAAGGTGGTTGGGTTAATGGGAATGGCAACCCTTACCGAAAAAGAAGAGAAGATTAAAAAGGAATTTAGTTATTTAAAGACTACTTTTGATAATTTGAAATCCAGATATAATTTCCTAAATACTTTATCAATGGGCATGAGCGGCGACTACAAGATCGCTATTGACTGTGGGAGCACGATGATAAGAGTGGGAAGCGCCATTTTTGGCGAAAGAAATTACAATTAAGAGCACATAGCAGTTGTACGCAGTTTTAGACATAGAGACTACCGGAGGGAAATACAATGAAGAGGGAATAACAGAAATCGCTGTCTATAAATTTGACGGCCACAAGGTCGTTGATCAATTCATTAGCCTGATAAATCCCGAAATACCCATTCAGCCTTTTGTTGTTGGCCTTACCGGCATTAACAACGATATGCTCAAGAGTGCCCCAAAATTTTTCGAGGTGGCCCGGCGTATAGTGGAAATTACAGAAGGTGCTATTTTGGTAGCGCACAATGCCAAATTTGATTACCGAATCCTTCGAACAGAGTTCCGCAGGCTGGGCTTTGACTATGAAAGGCAAAGCCTGTGCACCGTAGAACTTTCCCAAAAATTGATTCCCGGCCTGCCCTCCTACAGCCTTGGCAAGCTGGTGAGGTCACTTGGCATTCCTTTGAGTGACAGGCACCGGGCTACCGGCGATGCCCAGGCCACGGTAAAGCTCTTTAAGATGCTGCTGGCCAAAGATTCAGAAAAAGAGATTTTAAAGAGTTCGGTTCGCAATGCACCAAAGCTGAAGATGAGCACCAAACTGGTACAGCTGCTCGATGAACTGCCGTCTATCACCGGGGTTTATTATCTTCACAATGAAGATGGCGACATCATCTTTATTGGGAAAAGCAAAAACATCAAGAAAAGGGTAAACCAGCATTTTACGAGCGACAACAAGAAATCGCGGGAAATTCAGAAAGAAGTCGCATCGGTGAGCTATGAAGCCACAGGAAATGAACTCAATGCATTGCTTAAGGAAAATGAAGAAGTAAAGCGCAACAAGCCCAAATTCAACAGGTCTGCGAAGCGTACTTTATTTTCCCACGCCCTTTATCAGGCTACAGATAAAGAGGGTTTTATCCATTTGCGCGTGGGCAAAATTGACGGCAGGAAAAAATATATCACTGCTTTTACCAACCTGCAGCAGGCAAAATCGGCTTTAGAAAAGATCCTTCAGGAATACGAGTTGTGCCAGAGATTTACCGGTCTTTACGACGGGAAGGGCAGCTGCTTTAACTACAGCATGAAAGAATGCCGCGGCGCCTGTGCGGGAGAAGAAAATGCTTCAGAATACAATGAGCGCGTAAAAAAGGTGCTGGAAACCTACAGCTATGAGAACCAAAATATGCTGGTTATTGACCGCGGAAGAGATTTGGATGAAAAGAGTGCATTGCTGGTAGAAGAAGGTGAATTTAAAGGAATTGGATACTTCAACCTCAACCATCAGTTGAACAATATGGAAATTATTAAATCGATCATTACCCCCATGAAAAATGATCGCGATGCCCAGCAAATCATTCAGAATTATTTGAGGAAGAACCATCGTTTAAAAATCATACATCTTCATCCGCATGAATAAATATCTACTGCTCCCAATTCTTTTATTTTCAGCAGCACTTTCTGCCCAGGATCTTTTCAACACTCAGAACCTGAATGTATCTTTTAACGAACTTAAGGCGACAGCCTACAGTAAAGACTCTACCGCAAATGCCTTTTACATCTATGAAGATGGCTACAGCCGCTTCGAGTCTTCAGGAGATTACAACCTTCTTACCGACTATAAAGCAAAGATCAAGATCCTGAACAAAGAAGGTTTTCCTCATGCCAGTGTGCAGATAAAACTTTTTAAGGGGAAAAATGGAGAGGAAAAGATCCACAAGCTTAAAGCTACCACCTATTACCTGGAAAATGGGAAACAACAGGTTCGCAACCTCGATCCTGCTCTCATTTATACTGAAGAAAATCCTGAATACAATATTGTAAAATTTACTTTTCCCTCGGTGCAACCGGGAGCAGTCCTGGTATATTCATATCAAAAGGAATCTCCTTATTATTTCAATTTCGAAACCTGGTGGTTTCAGGAAAGCATTCCTAAAATATATAGTCGCTACCTTGCCGATATTCCGGGGAATTACAGGTATCACATAAAAAAAATAGGAGAACAGCCGCTTGATGTGGAGAACAATGAGATTCAAAGAGACTGTTTTTCTATTCAGGGAGTTGCAGGGCAGGCCGACTGTAGCCGGTCTGAGTATGTGATGAAAAATATTCCTGCCTTTAAAGAAGAGGAATACCTTACTTCTAAGTTCAATTTTATTTCGCGTATTGAATATGAGCTTGAGGAGGTACTTTACCCTGACGGCCGGGTGAAAAAATTCACTAAATCCTGGAAAGATGTTGATCGCGAACTCAAAAATGATAATGACCTGGGG
Source organism: Salinimicrobium tongyeongense (assembly GCF_026109735.1). Lineage (NCBI taxonomy): Bacteria > Pseudomonadati > Bacteroidota > Flavobacteriia > Flavobacteriales > Flavobacteriaceae > Salinimicrobium > Salinimicrobium tongyeongense. The sequence continues at coordinate 3,473,450 of NZ_CP069620.1, forward strand.
AAACAACTTAGAAAGACTAAATGGGTACGCGAGGTCCTTCCGGAAAGTATAAGCAGTAAAGCTAACAACCTTGAAAAAGCGCAGGAGATCTTCGAGTTTGTAAAAAGTAATTACAAATGGAACGGTGACTACCAAATCTACAGAAATGTGAGTATTAAGGAACTCCTTGAGGAGAAGACCGGCAATGTTTCGGCTATTAACATCCTGCTCCACAACCTTTATATCGAAGAAGGTTTTAATGTTCTTCCCGTATTAAGCTCTACCCGGCAAAATGGCATGCCCACCCAGTTATATCCGGTACTTTCCGAATTTAATTACCTCATGGTGCAGCTTGAGATTGACGGAAAGACGTTCCTGCTCGATGCTACCGAAAAAAATACTGAATTTGGTGTTATTCCTTTTCGCACTCTAAACAAGTATGGAAGGCTACTGGACTTTGAGAACGGTAGCAGCTGGATAGATATAGAACCGGAAGTCTACTCCACTATCACTATTCAGGATTCTATAAAGCTAAACAGCAACGGAACCACTACAGGAAATTCAATTCATAATTTTTCGGGCTACCACGCACTTGCAGTCAGGAATAAACTGGATGAGATCCAACCCGAAGAAATCTTTCAGTCCCTTACAAATGCTAATTCCCATACCAGAAGTCTTATAGCAGTTCCTGAAAATGTAGAGAACCAGGTAAACATCACTTTTAACCTTCATAACTCCAGTCAGAAGATCAACGACCTCATCTATGTTAATCCTTTCAGTTTTAAGTTTTTCAAAGAAAACCCCTTTAAGCTAAAGGAGAGAACCTACCCAATTGATTTCGGCTATAAAGATATTTACACCTACAATATAAGCCTTGTTATACCCGAGACATACGAATTCGTTGAATTTCCCGAGAACAGGAGAATAATTCTTCCGGAAAAAGGGGGTTCCCTACAATTCCTGACTCAAAAGGTAAATGATCATTCTGCAATGATACACTGCAGAGTATCATTTCCTCACTCTGTTTACAGCGCTGGCTTCTATCCCTATTTCCAGAAGTTTTTTTCGGAGCTACTTAATATACAGGAACAGTCAATAATTCTGGTAAGGGAAAAGAAAAAAACTTAAGTTTTCATAGTCGCAAAGCTTTATTCTAAAACAAGTTCCTTTCAGATAAAAAGGTTCTCCTGAAAAATCCTATTTTTAGGCTGTAATTCAATTTGCGTGGCCCAAACAAACATCCCATCCTGGAAAAGTAAACTTCATGAGATCATTTATGAAGCCGATACTCCTGCGGGAAAAACTTTTGACATAGGCTTACTCCTGGTCATTGTACTGAGCATTATTTTGGTGATGCTCGAGAGCATCCCGGGAATGAGCGACCGGTATTACTGGGAATTCTACACCGCCGAATGGATCATCACCATCATTTTTACCATAGAATACATTCTTCGCATCGTGGTGATCAACCGGCCCAGCCGCTATATTTTCAGCTTTTACGGCATAGTAGACCTGCTTTCAACCCTGCCTACCTACCTGGCCATTTTAGGTGGTGGCCATAACCTTTTGTTTGCTGTGAGGGCTTTAAGGCTGTTAAGAATTTTCAGGATCCTGAAGATCACCCGCTATATTGGAGAGTCTAACCGGCTGCTCACCGCCCTGCGCAACAGCCGGGCAAAGATCCTTGTTTTTCTTTACGCCGTGGTCATTTTATGCGTCATCATGGGTACCATCATGTACCTGGTTGAGGGGCCCGAAAATGGCTACACCAGTATTCCCACCGGCATTTACTGGTGCATAGTCACACTCACCACGGTAGGTTTCGGCGATATTCACCCGGTAACGCCCCTGGGGCAGTTCATCGCTTCTGTGATCATGATCACGGGCTATGGGATCATTGCTGTGCCCACGGGAATAGTTACTTCGGAATTTAACCGGGCCTCGGCCAGTGAAATCCCCGTAAACACGCAGGCTTGCCCCTATTGTAATGAGACCAAACACCTGGATAAGGCAGAATATTGCCATAACTGCGGAAATCCCTTAAATGAATAACAAATACCTAATTGCCGTTGTAGGCCCAACCGCCATTGGAAAAACAGCACTGGCAATTGAACTTGCCAGACATTTTAATACTGAAATCATTTCGGCCGATTCCCGGCAATTTTATCGGGAAATGCAAATAGGTACCGCCGTGCCTTCTAAAGCAGAGCTAAAAGCCGCTAAACACCATTTTATCCAGCATATTCCTGTTGAAAATGACTATTCGGTGGGAGATTTTGAGCGCGATGCCCTGCAAAGGCTTCAGGAGCTATTCTTAAAACAGGATGTAGTGGTGATGGTTGGTGGCAGCGGACTTTATATTGATGCGGTAGTAAAGGGACTTGACAATTTTCCTGAAGTAGACCGGAAAATCAGGCCCAGTTTAAAAGAGGAACTTGAAAACAAAGGCCTGGAACACCTTCAGCAGGAGCTAAAGACCCTGGACCCCGAGTATTATTCCGAAGTTGACCTGCAAAATCCGCACAGGGTGATAAGGGCGCTTGAAATTTGCAGGGGCACCGGAAAACCTTATTCCAGCTTCAGAAAAAAGAGTTCCAAAAACCGCTTTTTTGACACCTTATACGTGGGGATTTCTGCGGAAAGGGAGGTCATTTATAAGCGCATTAACCGGCGCGTTGACATGATGATGCAGGAAGGCCTTTTGGAGGAAGTTAAAGCCCTTTTCCCAAAGCGGGAACTCAATGCCCTGAATACCGTGGGGTACAAAGAGCTCTTTAGATACCTGGAACATGAGTGGGACCTTGAAACAGCGGTGAGCGAGATCAAAAAGAATACCCGGAGGTTTGCCAAAAGGCAGCTTACATGGTTCAGGAAAAATGATGAGATCAACTGGTTTGATGCCGAAACTCCCCCGGCTGAAGTCATCTCCACACTTCAGAAAAAAATTACCTGATAATTGCCCTTTTTAGATACTCCCGTCCGTTGGTGTAGATCATAAGCGGATAAACCCCGGCCTGGTAAGCACTTAAATCAAGCTGGTACTCCGGAATGGGCTGGCTGTTGTCATACTGCTGCTCGCGAAGGAACCGTCCCCTAAAATCGAATACCTCTATCCTCTCGATCTTAAGCCCAGGCGATAGTTCAAAGCTCACCAAACCATCTCCCGGGTTGGGGTACATGATCAGATAATCGGATTCTGGTGCCGGAGGGTTCTCACAAACATTCTGAGGATCTTCAACCATCACTTTTACTGTGCAGGTGCCTTTTCCGTTGGCCGTGGAATACGTAAATGTCACTTCGTTCTCCCCAAGGTTTTGGCAGGTAAAAAGGGACTGGCTCACGTCATAGGTGCCACTCATGTTTCCTGTAAAAAGATCCTGGGGCTGTAATTCTGCCGTTCCGTTAGTGTCGAGGGGAAGAACAAAAAGGTCTTTACATTCCACTCCCGAGGGGTTTTCTTTATAAGCCTGCACCTCAATACTTGTTTCACAGCTACCACTGTTCCCGGAACTATCGGTGACCGTTAGCACCAGCTGTTGGGTACCGATATCGGCGGTAGTAAAAGAAGTACGGTCAAGGCTCATGGAAGCAATTTCGCAGTTATCTGTAGAACCAGCTTCAAGATCTTGGGGAGAGAGGCTGGCAGTACCATTTTCACCGAGCATCAACACGAAATCGGCCACACAACCAGCCACAGGCGCGATGTTATCTTCTACCACCACTTTGATCTCACAGTTTTGGGCGGGATCACCTTTTTTGGAAAAAGTGATATAATTCTCACCCAGGTCTTCACAGGTGTAAGTGGTTTCCCCATAGAATTCAAGCCCCGCAGGATCTCCGTCAAACAAATCTTCAGCCTTTAAAATGGCATTTCCGTCGTTGTTTAGCTGAAGTGTGATCTCCTCCACACAATTAAGTTCGCCATTGGTGCCCATAAAAGGCCTCACATTCACATTGACCTCACAAAAATCGGAATTTCCTGAAGCATCGGTCACGGTAAACCGGACAGTCTGAGTGCCCACATCTTCGGTGGTAAAATTGCCTTTGCTCAAAAACATATCTTCAATCTTACAATTATCGGTAGAATTGAGATCTATATCCTCAACAGATAATTGGCCCTGGCCATTCTCATCGAGAATGAGGTCAATTTCAGAAATGCAGTTTACAAGCGGAGCCAGGTTATCAACCACATTCACTTCCACCTCACAGCTGCCGGTATACTCTCCAAAATAGGTGGCGGTGATTGTTTGAGGCAGGCCAATGTCATCACAGGTAAAATCCTTTTTACTCAATTCGAGTTGAATATCTTCTTCTTCTCCGGTATAGTGGAGGCTGAGCTCTGCATAACCACCGGGACCGAGCGGTAATTCAACCGAATCAACACAACCCACATCTTTAAGAGGATCATAAGGCAGCACGTTTACAGTGGCCTCACAGGTCTCCACATTTCCATTGATATCTACTACAGTCACCAGAATGTCATTTTCACCAGCATCTGAAGTCTCAAAGCGGCTTATACTCAGGCTTACATTATCTATTCCGCAGTTATCCTCCAAAGTGGACAACAATATTTCTGGCGGAATGATTCCGAAGCCATCTTTGTTCAGGTGGATTTCCAGGTCGTTGCGGCAGGTAATCACCGGTTTTACATCATCAACCGGATCGATAACAAAAGTACACCCGGCAGTCTCGCCACCTTCAGTTGCAGTAAGTGTAATCTCTGTTCTGCCGTAAATCAGGCTGCCTGCAGGCGGATTTTGAGTGACAAGGGCTGTAGCTGAATTCACAGTCGCTGACCTGGTGTAATCTGGCAGCTCAAAGGCACAGTTGTCTCCAAAAGACGGAGTGCTGTTTGCAGGACAGATGATTTCCAGTTCATCCTCATCATTATCTACAATCAATTGAATTTCACAGGGAGCAGACTCTTTTCCATTTTCATCAAATGCATAAATTTTTAATGTTGTATTAGAAAATATTTCCTCACCCGCACCGGGCTCCTGGGAGTAAGTAATGGCTGCATCACTTGTACAATTATCTTCAGCTTTTACTTCTCCAAGAAGATCAGGAACTATGAATTGACCATTGACAGCGGTAATAGTTCTCTCAGTACCTGATGGGCAGGTGGTGAAGACAGGGGCTTCTTCATCTATTACTGTAATTGTCAAAGTACAGGTGTCAATATTACCGGCTGCATCCCTTGCCTCAAATACAATTTCCGTTGGGCCCACCGGAAAAATACTTCCCGAAACAGGCGCTCCATTAATTATGGAAATAATGGGTTCTCCCGCATTATCTATTGCCGTAGGCCAGTCATATTCTACCACTGCCCCGCATTCTTCGGGATCGGCCAATACTTCAATATCTGTGGGACATATGATCTTTGGGTCTTCCAGGTCATTACTTTCTGATACGGTAACAGTGAAGCTGCATGTCGCCGTTAACCCAGAAGCATCTGTAACAACAAATGTATTGGTGATAGTTAGTCCAACAGGAAACACCTCTCCTGATGCAAGACCACTTGTTTGTTTAATGGTAGCTCCGGAACAGTTATCTCCATAAGTTACGGTATAATCAATTTTTTTCCCGGTTTCTCCAAAAGGAACAGTCTCCACAATATTTTGAGAAGGACATGAAATAGATGGTGCTGTGTTATCTACAAGGGAAACATCAAAATTACATTCATCTACATAGTTTCCATTTTCGCCATCATAGACTTTAATTTTTACTTCCAGAACATTTTCCTGTCTGGTTACAGTTTGCACCAGGAATTCATCGCTAGTGAAGTTTTGAAAATTTGATAGTAAATAACCGAAATCTGTTTCTTGATAAGTACAATTAGCATCCAGTTCGAGTTCAGGAATTTCATTAAGATCGGGACATGAAAATGTGGGGGCAGGACCCGCTTCAAGTTTGACCGTAAAAGAACAGGAAGAAGTATTACCCGCAGCATCTTCAGCAGATATTGTTACTGGTCCACCCTGAGTAATCTCTCCCGGTAAAGGAATTTGTGTTACAGCAATATTGGGATCACAGTTGTCACTTACTCGGTTACTGTAATCTGGAAGTATGTATTTTCCTTGTCCGTTCCTGGGAAGAACAACTTCGGCCGGAGTGCAATCTATTTCAGGTACAGTTTGATCCCATATCATAGAAAGAGTATTGGAAACCTGAGCAGGTATAGGTTGACATTCTAAATCAATACCAATTCCTGCCTCTACAGAAACTGTGGCAGGTGTACATTCTGCAGCTATAGTAAGATCGGCCGTGAAAGTATCCGGAAGTCGGTTGTAATATTCTAGATCAAATTTAAAATCAAATGGTAAACTTCCTGATAAAGTCGCATTGTTTACTAATAATGAACCACACTGTTTTAATGACAAATCAACAGGAAGGTCGATTTCTGAAATAATTCGGGTTCTAAAATTTAATGAAGAATCAAAAACTTTAATACTAAATTCTTCATATTGAATACCATTACTTACATCTGAAAATGTAGCGGCAATCTCCTGCACACTACCACCCTCTAAATTTAGTATTTCAGTTATATTAACATTAGGTCCAAAATCACCTATATATATGAATCCGTTATTATCCACTGTGATACTTCCCGGCGAATCAACTGAATTATTAATAACATCACCTTCTGGTAGAAAAACTGGAGTTTTAGGAGTTTGAACATCGAATATTTGTACCCTTCCATTTACACTACCTAAATCTGCCACTATAAGTTGAAAATTTTCATCGATAAATAATCGATAAGGAGAGTTAAATTTATTGGAAGGAGATCGTCCAAAAAATTCGTAAAAATCTCCATTGGTATAATAAATTTTCACTCTACTGGGCTCTGTTACGGCCGGATCAGTACCATTATAATAATCAGCAACATATAAATTATCATTGCTGTCAAATTCAAGTCCCATTGGACCATAAAATTCTGTTCTATTTTGTCCTGAATAACCAGACCCTAGGGTTTGGCTGGTGAGAGGTGTACCGTTACTAGAAAATACAAATATTTGCCTCTTCCCATTATCTGCAACAAAGATTTCATCATTACTATTTATGGCTAAATCTAAAGGAGAATCAAAATACTGCCCATTAACAGGAAAAGCAACCTCAATACCCGAAGAATTAAATTTTCTAATCCCATTCCCAAAAGTCAATATGAATACCTCACCTAAGGAATTTACATCAATTGAAATCGGTATTTGATTTAACTTTGTCTGATAATTCCCAGTAAAAACATCCTCTAATCCGATTGAAAACTCTTTGAGCAGCTTAGACGATGCAGCTAAATGACTAAAATCAGGAGTTTCAATAAAAAAATTATCCAATGAACCTCCAGCGCGAGTTACATCCCCTAGATCAAACCCATTTATAGGTTGATCAAATTCAAAGTTGATTGGTACAGGATTTTGTTGAGTAGGACTATTTTCTGAACTGGAAATATCTACTCCATTCTGAGCATATAGGCTTCCCCCAACATTCAGAAGAAAAAAAAGAAAAAGTAACCTGTTAAAAATGCCATTTTTGAGCCCTTTTGAATTTCGGCCACAACCAAAAAAATGCCGCAGGAGTACGGCAGTAAAATGACATTTCTGGATGGCATGAAGTCTCCTCATTTAGTGCAGGTTACACGCAAATATAAGTAAGTAAACGAAGACCCCCGGGCAAGAATGTGTTAACATGTAAATATCGGGACATTGCTGCAGCAAAACTGCAGCAAGACCCAATACTTAGAAACTGAAATCTAAGAGGTTAACTCTGTGCTTCTTCTTTATTTCTTATCACCAGCCTGAATCCTTCCCCATGTATGTTCAGGATCTCTACATTCTCATCCTTTTTAAGGTATTTACGCAGCTTGGCGATATAAACATCCATACTTCGGGAGGTGAAATAGTTGTCATCCCTCCATATCTTGGTGAGTGCAAGTTCTCTTGGCATAAGATCGTTCTCATGTAAAGCCAGTAGCCTAAGCAACTCATTTTCTTTTGGCGACAGCTTTGATGGCTCTTCATCTCTAAAGGTAAGGAAACGGAGCTTGGAATTAAGATGGAAATCTCCAATCTGGAATTCAAACTGTTTGCTATCGGCAACACTGTCTGTAGCTTTGCGCTGCATAATAGCCTTGATCTTCATAAGCAATACCTCACTGTCAAAAGGCTTGTTAAGGTAATCATCGGCCCCTACTTTGTAGCCTTTCAGCACATCTTCTTTCATGGCTTTCGCAGTCAAAAAGATGATGGGAATTTCTTCGTTCTTCTCCCTAATTTCTTTAGCCAGGGTAAAACCGTCTTTGTAAGGCATCATAACGTCGAGGATACAAAGGTCAAAATCGTCTTTTTTGAACTTCTCAAATCCTTCCATTCCGTTCTTGGCATGAGTGACTTCATAGTCGTTCATGGCCAGGTAATCTTTTAATACCGTTCCAAAATTTGGATCGTCTTCAACTAGTAAAATCTTCTTATTTTCAGTTTCCATAAATTAAGATATTAGTGGTAGTTTAATTATAAATGTACTTCCTTTTCCTTTTTCACTTTCCACGCTAATTTGTCCGTGGTGATCATCAAGGATTCGCTTTGCATAGGCAAGCCCCAGCCCGTGACCTTTCACGTTGTGGATATCTCCCGTATGCTCGCGATAAAATTTTTCAAATATTTTTTTCTGAACAGGTTTGCTCATTCCGCTTCCCTGGTCACGTACTTTCATCACAATATAGTTCTTTACATTCTCGGTGTAAATATCAATCTTAGGCGCATCGGGGGAATATTTCACCGCATTGTCAAGCAGGTTCACGATCACGTTTGTGAAATGGGTCTGGTTGGCCAGGATCGAAGCCCTTAAAGCTCCAAAATGTGTTTGCACATACCCCTGCTTATCTTCCACGATCAATTCTATATGCGTGATGGCTTCTTCAATCAATTCATGTAAATCGAGCCTTTCCTTTTTAAGGTCCAGCTCATTCTTTTCCAGCCTGGATATTCGCAACACGTTCTCAACCTGCGCATGCATGCGTTTATTTTCATCCCTAATCATGCGGTGATAATGTGCCACTTTTTCGGGGTTGTTCATGACCTTTGGGTTCTTAATGGCATCAAGTGCCAGGTTTATTGTCGCAATGGGGGTCTTGAACTCGTGCGTCATGTTGTTTATAAAATCCGTTTTTATCTCGGATATCTGCCTTTGCCTTATTAACTGAGAGAGCGCACTGGAATAGGCTATCACAATAATAAGGGTAAAAATGATCGATAGAGCCGCCATTAAAGTAATGGAAGACAATACAACCTGTTTCTTTTCAGTGAAATTTACGAACAATTGGTAATTGTTACTACTATTCCCCGAAATAAAAAGCGGCACCCTGTAAGTGGTCCTGGCATCAAGCTCAAAATTATCTGACTGCACCTTGGTAGCCAGGCCATTACCGTAAATACCGTACTCAAAGGAGGTGTTCATTCCCCTGTTCCTTAGCTCAGTCTGGATCAATTCTTCCAGATATGATTTAGAAACCCGCTCGTGCAGGGGTTTCCTGCTCGTATATTCGCTCACAGTAGAACGGATAAATTCCTTCTCGACATCTTTCATCCTGAAGATGCGGTTGATCCTGCCGGTGGTAGAAAGCATATCCTCGTTCACACTGTCATTCTCCACCAGTTTTGACACCTTGCGGTTGATCAGCTTTTTAAACTGAACGGTATCAACAGAGGCATCCAGAAATGCGGTAGAAAGCTTAAAATCTTCTTCCAGGCCACCCTGGTAAGATTGGTAAACATCATCTGAGAATTCCCGCTGTTCTTCAAAAATTTCGTTGATGATAGAACTGTCTGCCTGTGCACCCAGACTATCTACCAATTCCTGCATCGCGAAATAATAGTTCTCCAGCTCGTTGTTCTCTACTTCATTGGCTACTCTTCGCAGTATCTGTTTCGCATTAAAAGAGAATTGCTCTTCTTTGCTCTCAACTGTATTCTTTATCCAAAATCCCTGAACAAATATAATTCCTATAAGAGAGAGGCTCATGAGAACCACCAAAAGAAAAAATATTTTTTTGTTCATATTTTCAAAAGTATGATTTTAACATTTAGCCAAATAGGCCTTTAACCAAAAGTTAACAAAAGAAATCCAGTATTTACGCGCTCTTAAGGAGGGTTTCGTGTAGTTGGCGCACTTGCTCCCGGGTCTCGGAAAGCGCAATATTTTCGATGGTAAAATCGGCTAATTTTGCCTTTGCTTCATCGCTCCACTGGTGGTTCATTCTGGCCTCTATTTCTTCAAGTGTAGAATTGTCACGCTGTTTCAGCCGCTCTATCCTTATATTAAAAGGAGCCGTTACAAGTATATTATAAGTGCATTTTTTATAGCCTCCCGTCTCAAAAAGAATTGCAGCCTCGTAGATCACATAAGGCGCCTCCTGCCTGTGTTTCCAGGCCTCAAAATGTCGCGCCACAGCCGGGTGTATAATTCCGTTTAGCCGGCTTAGTTTATCGCGGTCTCCAAACACTTGTGATGCAATGTACTTCCTGTCTGCCTGCCCATCTTTATAACTTTCCTCCCCAAAAAGGGCTTTTACGGCAGCTTTCACTTCCATATCGGTATTCATGAGTGCTTTCGCCTCCACATCGGCTATGTAAACCGGGATTCCCAGTTCTTTAAAAAAGCCTGCAACCGTAGTTTTTCCACTTCCAATTCCTCCTGTAAGCCCTACAACCCTCATTTCTTGATAATAAATTGAATCCTCTTTTCATTAAGCCGAAGGTTTGATGTGAAATCTGGTTTCTTGATCACTTCAGGAATAAGAAAATCCTGCTCGCCCCGCACATTATTAAAATCGACCACCACCCTGAAATCTGAAGCGGTCACTTTATTGAAATCTTTCAGGTTAACCTGGAAGAACAACACCACTTCCTTCGGAAATATCACCACATTTAGTCCCCGCGGCACATTGATGACCTCAATAGGCACCTGCACCTTTCCCTCGGTAAACTTTTCCACATCCAGGCTGTAGCGCACCCGGTTCTGGTAAAAAGTCACATTTGGAAGTGCGGTGGTATCGAGATACACAGTGCCTTCCTGATCGTTTTTCACTCTTGAAAGCGAGAGCGGCTTGGTAACAAGGCTTGACAGGGTGTCTAAAATGTTATCGGGGCCGCTTACCCTTATGGAGTCGGGTGTGAAACTAAGATTGTTCACAGCCGAGTAGCCTGCTGCATACGCTATATTACTTCGGAAGATCACCGGCAGCCTTTTTTCCTGTTTTTGTTCGTACTTTACGACAAGTGCTTCTTTTAAGAACTGGTTTTCATCGAGATCAAGTTCCAGCTGGGACTGAAGTTCTGCCCGGTTTTCGACAAGATCATACACCAGGTTCCCGTTGTTCATTTCGGCTTTAGAGAGGTCTATATGAAGGCTTGGCGCAAAAAGTGAAAACCAGGCCACGGTAAACCCGTTCTCCTCTACCCTTAGCTGAAGGTTTTCAGGATTGTTCAGCAGCAATTTATCTGGTGGCACATTCACGTATTCCACCGGAATTTCAATCACTTCGCTGTACTGCTTGGAAAATTGCACAAAGATCCAGATTACTATGGCGAAGAACAGGAAAAACAAAAATGAATTAAAGTCGGTTTTTTTAAACCGCGCCCTGGTAACCGTTTTAAATCTATTGAGCATGTTTAAAAAATAGCTTTGGAAACCTCTCTTCCGGGTCCATGTTGAATAACCTAAGATAGCAGGTTGACTTGCAGAAACCAAACCCGTAGCCCAAAAATTGTACGAGAGTAGCTACAAGAGCGTAGGCTGCGATCTTTACACTGCCGGTTAGGAAAAGGGAATGAAAAAACAGCGTTACAAAGTATGCGATATATAGCCACAAGGGCAAATACCATCCAAAAATGGCAAAAACAACCGTTGCCATTAAGCCGAGACTAAACAAGGCGGGAAACCAGTACGTGATCCTGGCCGATTCTGGGTGCCATTTGTTTAATATAGGCCTTACCATCCCAAATTTGTTTACCTGCCGGTAAAATTTCTCCCAGTCTATACGGCGCTTGTGATAAACAAAAGCTTCCGGAAATAAGCTTGTCTCAAAATGCCTTTTTTGGAGCCGCAGTGCCAAATCAGGATCTTCACCGGGATGGATCCTTCCGAAGCCACCACTGGCAAGAAAGGCTTCTTTTGACAATCCCATATTAAAGCTGCGGGGTTCAAATTTTCCAAGCATTTTCTTTCCACCTCTAATTCCGCCGGTAGTCAAAAAAGAGGTCATGGTGTAATTAATGGCTTTTTGGAGATCGCTAAATTCCTGGTGGGCGGCATCGGGGCCACCAAAACAATGAACAAAATCCTGCTGCAGCCCTTTTTCAACTTCGGTTAAATAATGGGCTGGCAAAATCACATCAGAATCAAGGATCAGGAAATAATTACCGGCAGCCCTGGCCATTCCGTAATTCCGGGAATCCCCGGGACCGGAATTCGGTTTTTTGAAGTAGCTGATGTTCAGCAATTCATTAAATTGGCTCACCACTTCTTCCGAAGAAACTGTAGAACCGTCTTCAACGATCACCACTTCAAAGGCTTTGCCGTAGTCGAGTTCACACATGCTTTGCAGCAGTTCCCTGATCTCGGCCGGGCGGTTGTAAACGGGGATAATGAACGAAAAAGAAAGCTCCATGGCACAAATGTATTAAAGAAAGTGGGACAGACCCTAAAAATAAGAGGCCTCAAAAAATGACATTTTTGAGACCTCTTACTATCGATATTTGAACTAGCTTACTCTCCTTTGCCCTTTATAAAAGCTTCCATCACCTGCTGGCTTACTCCCATGTTGGAGAAACCACCGTCGTTGAAAAGGTTTTGAAGGGTCACTCTTTTTGTAAGGTCTGAGAACATCGCCACGATGTAGTTGGCACAATCCATTCCTGTTGCGTTTCCAAGCGGCGACATTTCATCGGCATATGCGATAAATCCGTCAAAACCTTTTACACCGGTACCAGCGGTGGTAGGCGTTGGCGACTGGGAAATGGTGTTCACCCTTACTTTTTTCTCTTTTCCGAAGAAATACCCGAAACTGCGGGCAATAGATTCAAGATATGCCTTGTTATCGGCCATATCGTTATAATCTGGGAATACTTTTTGGGCAGCGATGTAAGAAAGGGCCATAATGCTCCCCCACTCGTTCATGGCGTCCTTTTTATAAAGGCTCTGCATGGTTTTATGGAAAGATACAGCCGATACATCCCAGCCTTTGGTGGTGAAATCGTAATTCATATCGGTGTAATGATTCCCTTTTCGAACATTGACCGACATTCCTATAGAGTGGAGAACAAAATCGAGTTTCCCACCAAGAACCTCCATGGCTTTATCTACAAGATTGTCCAGGTCTTCTACACTGGTAGCATCTGCAGGGATAATTTGGGAGTTGGTCTTTTCGGCAAGGTCTTTAATATTTCCCATTCGCATGGCAATAGGCGCGTTGGTAAGTACAAACTCCCCTCCTTCTTCATGCACACGCATAGCGGTTTTCCAGGCAATAGAATTTTCGTCTAAGGCTCCAAAGATGACCCCTTTTTTTCCTTTAAGTAGATTATATGACATGGCTTGGTTTTATAGTTTTTATTAAGCGGGTAAATATAATAAACATCTTTTAATTCAGAAGCGCTTTCGCATGGGCGACGGCAGAATCGCTAATGTTTTTGCCCCCCAGCATCATGGCCAGCTCCTCAACCCGCTCTTCTCCTTTAAGTTCCTTAATATTTGTGATGGTGCTGTGCACGGCATCTTCTTTATAAATTTTGAAGTGCCTGTCCCCTTTTCCGGCAATTTGCGGAAGGTGGGTAATGGCAAGAACCTGCATGTTTTTACCCATTTTTTGAAGGATACCGGCCATTTTTTGAGCAATATCGCCCGATACCCCCGTGTCTATCTCGTCAAAAATAATGGTGGGCAGCTTGCTGTAAGTGGCCAGGATACTTTTTACCGCCAGCATTATTCTCGACAATTCACCACCCGAAGCAGCTTTTTTGATGTCGTTATAGCTTCCGCCTTTATTGGCGGCAAGCAACCAGTTGAGCTTATCATGCCCGTTGTGAAAAAAGTCTTTTTGCTGCTCCAGCTCAATTTTTAGAGTAGCGTTTGGCATCCCAAGATCGGCAAGTATACTCTCTATCTCTTTTACAAACTTAGGGATCACACTTTTTCGGGCGGCATGAAGATTGGTTGCTATCTTACGCAGCGCTTCTTTCTTTTCTGAAATGGCTTTTTCTGAACGTGTTATTTCTTCTTCGGCATTTTCTGAAACCGCTACTTTTTTTACCAGCTCTTCCTCGATTTGTATTAGCTCTTCTACGGTAGCCACAGCGTGCTTCTTCTGAAGGTTGTACAACACCTGAAGCCTGGCGTTCACCTGCTCCAGCTCTGCCGGGTTGGCTTCTACCTTATCTAGAGCCGATTCGAGTTCCAGGGCAATATCATCCAGCTCAATATTCACGCTCTGCAGCCGCTCAAAAAGTTGCTGATAATTACCTGAAATGCCCGAAATGCGCTGTAAATTGTTCTTTGCTTCCCTCAAAGCGGCCGCAGCCCCTATCTCTTCCTGCTGAATGTGGTTCACGGCACTCCCCAGTTGATCTGTAAGCTGCTCTACATTGCTCAGCTCTTCGTAGCGTTCTTCAAGTTCTTCCTGCATGCCGGTTACCAGCTTTGCCTGCTGCAGCTCGGTGAGCAGAAAAAGGTTGTAATCGTATTCTTTGGTGGCCTGCGCCTGCTCTTCCCTCAACTGCTGCAGTTGTTTCTGCAGCCCTTTTAGCTGCTGCATCTCTGCCTGGTACTGCTTGAGCCTGGAAGCATTTGCCGCAAGGGAATCGATAACCAGGAACTGGTAATCGTTATCGCCCAGGCTTAACGTTTCATGCTGACTGTGGATATCCAGTAGCCTTTCCCCCAGTACCTGAAGGGAAGAAAGGTTTGCCGGAGTATCATTTATGAACGCCCTGCTCTTCCCCGAAGGCAGGATCTCCCTCCTTATAATGGTTTGCGCCTCAAAATCAAGGTCTTCTTCGGCAAAAAGATCCTGCAGGTGGTATGAAGAAATATTGAAGCTGCCTTCAATAACACATTTCTTTTCTTTATCCCTTATGGCGCTGTAATCGGCACGCTTTCCCAAGAGCAGCGAAAGAGCGCCCAGCATAATAGATTTTCCCGCACCGGTTTCTCCTGTAATAATCGTAAAACCGCTTTGAAGGTCCATCTGGATATCTTCAATAAGCGCGTAATTTTTTATAGAAAGGCTTGTAAGCAAGAGAATAAAAATTTTGGTTAAAGATAAGGCAAAATTTTATGGGCAGTAAGCAATTAACAGGGCGCAAATTTAAAAGAATCTAATGGCCGGCACCAAAATTCCGCCGACTAATTTCCGCAGAAGAAACTCGTACCTGAAACTTTTGAAATGTTACTGCTGAAAAACCTGGTCCCTTTCAAAAATGGCATTTTTGAACAGCCATTGTTGTCGCTGATTTTAATTATCAAATACAACTTCTCTTGGTGCAGATTTACAATCTGTGCCGAAACTACTAATACACAATATTAGACCATTTTTCAGAAAAAGTAGGGGCGAGATTGTTGAGGGCTTCCACTACTTCGCGGGTGTTTACGGATGGTCCGCCGCTAAAGATCTGTTCCACTTCGTCGGCCTTGGCATCAAAAAAGGTACGGAGCAAAAGGGAATTGGGGCGCCGGCTGTTCATTTGCCGCAAATTCATTATTGCTTCGGCCACAGCTTCCTTGCCTTCCTGTGGCGCCATGTGCATCACATCAAGCCCGTGGCGGTGATAGTTGTACATCGCCTGCCTATAACCCGAATAGTTGGAAAGCAGGTTGGCGTTAAGCTGAAAACGAGACCTGTTGCCGTCTGTACCTTTCCAGCCACTGTAAGAGCTCTGCTGGGCGGTACCCACTACCTGGTTGGCAACCTGGAAGTAAGGCGTTCCACCCTCCTCATTAAAAGTATCGGCATCAAGCCCCAGGATCGTGTAAACATAAAACCCAATTACCGAAACCAGGTTTGAATTAAACTGATTTGGACTAAACTCTAGCGGCTCGTATTCCGAATATTCAAAAGCCAGCTGCTCATCGTTAAAATTAAAAACAGGCGTAACCATAGTGGAGCCAAAGACCGGACGGGAAGACTGAATTTGAATGCTCCCGGAAAAATTATTGCCGTCATAGCTCGTAATATTGATGAACATGCTGCAATTGATACGCTCCTGAGGAAGAAACTCCTTGTCGGTCCAGCGGGTTTGGTTCACAAATTCACCCAGAGCGTTTTGCAGGGTTTTAAAAACCGCCGCATTGGCCTGCCCTGTCTGTTCAGAATTCACCACTACCTGGCAGTTTAACTCCTGCGCCCCCAGGGCCAGGCTAAAGCAAAAGGCAAACAGGAAAAGAATTGCTCTATTCATTGATCAACAGGATTATTTCGTTCAGGATATCCTGAGCTACTTCTTTTTTTGACTTCAGCGAAAAAGCTTTTACTTTCTCATCCTTAAACAGCAGTTTGACTTTATTGGTTTCCGCTTTAAATCCGGCACCGGCATCATTCAGGGAATTGAGTACGATAAAATCGAGGTTTTTCCTTCTCAATTTCCCAAGAGCGTTCTCTTCTTCATTTTCGGTTTCCAATGCAAAACCAATGAGGATTTGATGCTGTTTCGATTCTCCCAGCGAAGCCAAAATATCGGGGTTCTTTACCAGCTGGAGCTCCATAGTCTCTGCCGATTTCTTAATCTTCTGGGTGGCAGAGATCTTCGGACGATAATCAGATACTGCAGCCGATGCGATGGCAACATCAACTTCAGGAAAACTTGCAGTCGCGGCTTCAAACATTTCCACAGCGCTTTGCACCCTAACCAGTTTAATACCTTCAGCAGGCTTCTCCAGATGGGTAGGCCCCGAAATCAAAGTAACTTCGGCCCCGGCAGCATGAGCTGCTGCGGCGAGTTCAAACCCCATTTTTCCGCTGGAATGGTTTCCTATAAAACGAACGGGATCTATAGCTTCGTATGTAGGCCCTGCGGTTATGAGTACTTTTTTATTCCGAAGCGGAAGGTTTTCAGCGAGCTGATCTTCTATGAATTGCACAATATCTTCGGGCTCGGCCATACGGCCTTCCCCAGATAACCCGCTGGCCAGTTCTCCAGATGCTGCAGGGATCATAATATCGCCAAACGACCTGAGACTTTCAAAATTCTTTAATGTAGAGGGGTGCTTGTACATATCAAGGTCCATTGCCGGCGCAAAATACACAGGGCACCTGGCTGAAAGATAGGTAGCAAGTAAGAAGTTATCGCTGTGCCCCTGTGCCATTTTTGAAAGGGTATTGGCAGTAGCAGGTGCGATAAGCATAAGATCGGCCCAAAGGCCAAGTTCCACGTGATTGTTCCATTGATCGTTATCATCTTCTTCTTTGGTAAAAGAAGAGATCACCTCGTTCTTGGAAAGCGTGGATAAGGTAAGCGGGGTAACGAATTCTTTGGCTGCAGGGGTCATGATCACCTTCACCTGCGCCCCGGCTTTTATAAACAGCCGCACCAAAAATGCTGTTTTATAAGCGGCTATACCCGCGGTAACGCCGAGAAGTACTTTTTTGCCGCTTATTACAGACATAGCGTATTATTCTTCGCTCTTGGTATTGCGATAGTAGATTTTTTCTTCAAGCCATTCCTGAACTGCAAGCGCATGTGGCTTAGGCAATTTCTCGTAGAATTTAGAAACCTCTATCTGCTCTTTGTTCTCAAAGATCTCGTCAAGACTATCGTTGTAAGTGGCAAATTCATCCAGTTTCTCAAGAAGTTCTTTCTTGATCTCAGAATTTATTTGCGTTGCCCTCTTTGAGATAATAGAGATCGCTTCATAAATGTTATTTGTAGAAGCGTCGATCTTGTTCTTATCAAGCGTCGTAGTGTTTAGCGGAGCATCTGTTCTCTTTAGATCTATCATTTTCCAGTCTCAGATTTTTAATTGTTGTTCTTTGTTTTCAATGTCTTTTAAAGCAGTATTTGCCAGGGCGATAAATTCCCCGTTGGGGTAATAGCGCTCATAATCTTCATAATATTCCCTTGCCTTCGCCAGCCTTTCGGGCATTGCGTAAGCGTAGCTGTTGATGGCGTAAAGATAAGCCGATTCAAACCTGTAGTACAATGCCTTTTCCCTGAAAGGGGAACCAGGATACTCGGCTATAAAATTGTCGAATGCCGCCATGGCTGCAATGTAACTTTCGGTGTGGTGGTACTGCTTGGCAATTTCGTAAGCTTTTCGCTCCAGTTTCACCCTAAGCTCTGTAACCAGCTGGTTCGCCTCGTCCATTTGCTCATTTTCGGGGAAACGGTTGATGAACTCCTGAAGTTTTCCAATTCCTTTAATGGTTTCAGTTTGATCTAGGTAGTAGGGCGGCGAAAGAAAGTAATAACTCTTGGCTCCTTTAAATGCAGCCTCTTCCAGCTTTTCACTATCAGGATAACTCTCTACAAAACGCTCAAACTGGTAGCCTGCAAGAAAGTAATCGTTCAACTCATAATAGGTATCTGCGAACATAAAGGTCAGTTTCTGCCCCTGGGGCTTCCCTCTGAATTCGGGCACCAGCTGCTCAAAAAGCCTGAGTGCTTTCCTGAATTTTCTTCGGCTGTTCCCCTCGCCTGCCTTGGCTTCGTTGTACAGGTTCTCTGCAGTTGAATATTTAAGCCCTGTATCTTCACTCTTCAAAACCTTTTGATATTCACCACAAGAGGTAAAGAGAAAAATTACCCCTAATAATAAGATTACTTTTTTCATCCTGAATTTTAACATCTGGCAAAAATACTCTTTTCTGCTTTATTATAAAAACTTTAGTTTCAGCAGAAATTCGGCTTAAACCGAAGGATTTCTGCCGATTTATGAATTAGAAATTTTTCAGAAAGCTTTCAAGTTTCCGGTCCAGGTTTTCGGTGGAAGGAACCAGCGGCAACCTCAGCTTATTCTCTCCAATACCCCGCATCTTAAGCAGGGACTTTATCCCCACGGGATTACCTTCAGCAAAAATAAGATCTATAGCCGGTGC
Source organism: Salinimicrobium tongyeongense (assembly GCF_026109735.1). NCBI lineage: Bacteria > Pseudomonadati > Bacteroidota > Flavobacteriia > Flavobacteriales > Flavobacteriaceae > Salinimicrobium > Salinimicrobium tongyeongense. The sequence continues at coordinate 3,492,507 of NZ_CP069620.1, forward strand.
TACCTTATAGTGTAACTGGTAAGCTTCATCCACTTTTTTTTCGAGCCCCAGGCGCAGCATTTTGGAAAATTCGGACGGAAAGCCCTGCCCAATTACCGATATTACACCATGACCACCGGCAAGCACCATAGGCAATGTCACCATATCATCTCCCGAAATCACCAAAAAACTGTCAGGAACCGCATCAATAATCCTCATTGCCTGCACAATATCCCCTGCAGCTTCCTTGATCCCTATGATATTTTCTACCTGGGAAAGCCTTTTTACGGTTTCGGGCAGCATGTTTGATCCCGTTCTCCCGGGCACATTATACATAATCACAGGTTTTGGCGAAGCGGCCGCCACTGCCTTATAATGCTGAAAAATCCCTTCCTGCGAAGGTTTGTTGTAATATGGAGAAACCGAAAGTACAGCGTCAAAACCGGCCAGGCTTGTACCTGAAACCTCTTCGCAAACCTTAGCCGTATTATTCCCGCCAATGCCGAGCACCAGGGGAATGCGGCCGTTATTTTCTGAAACCACAGTATCAATAACAAGTTGTTTTTCATCGGCGGTAAGCGTTGCACTCTCGCCGGTAGTTCCCAGAACCACCATATAATCTATGCCATTGTCAATCTGGAAATTCACCAGTTTCCTAAGTGCTTCCTCGTCAACAGAAAGATCATCTTTAAACGGGGTGATAAGGGCGACCCCCGTACCAATAAATTTATTCATTAGTTGTTGTATTTAATATTTTGAGATATTTTTTTAGTTCACTTATAAAAACTTCAGCTTCATCAATTTCTACGGAAATATTCAGGTCAAAAATGGCATTTTGGCCATCCATTTTTCTTCCCACTTTCAAGCCTGCCCGGGAAACCGAAACGAGAAAGTGGGCCAGTTTATTTTCCGGGGCGGTAAAAGAAATCAGCACATCATATTGAGCGTTTAAAAATGCTGAAGCAGCTTCAGAAATCCTGCCATTCCATCCAAAATCGGCATTGGAGATCACGGGGTACTCAAAAATGTCATTTTTAAGAGCTTTTTCTCGGCAAAAAACAAAAGAGACCTGCTGCTTTTGAAGGGAAAGATCATCCTGTAGCTTCAAAAATGGCAAAACTGCATGCTCATCTTCGGCATCAAGAATAAGGCCGAGTTGAAACCTGTTTTTTCCAGCAAAATTACCTGCCTGAGACTGCCATTTTTTACGCGCTAAAGCGAACCTTATTTCCTGAATTTTCACCGGGCAAAATTAGCGATATTCTTATTACCAAATGCAAGCGCACCTGCCTATTTTAGGCTATACCAGGTGCAAAAGCCTGAGTTTTTTTTCGGGGGTCACAAAAAAGAGAAAAACGAGTTTGATCGCGGCAAATTTTATAAGCGACGCCACGATCTCTACACTCAGATCTCTAAAGTAGAAAACCTCCATATCGCGCAAAATGTCTGAAAAAATAAAGGAAAGAGCAAAACAGATATAGAAAACGGACTTTTTTGAAAAAGAATTTAAATAATATACAAGTGCGGTAATGGCAACAAAGAGAATATTGAGGTAGTAGAGCACATAGATCCAGAAGGCGAGCTCATGCCCAAGGTTGCGTTCAATCTCAATGATATGCACCCATAACAGATATACATAAATGGCTATTACGCCAATAAAATATAGGGTGGTAAAGCGGTTGCCCCTTTCATATTCAGTGTGTTTAATGGCCTCCCTGGCCAAAAAGATATAACCAATCAGCCACATTCCCAACTTAATATGTTCAAAATACCACATGCTGCCACCCCACGAAAAAAGGGTTGCGCCCATTGCCATGCTAAGAAACATCAGAAAATTGAAGTTCTTAAAAGGGATCTTCCGCAGGTAGTAAAGGATTAGCGGGAAAAAGAAAAGGATTTCTCCTAACTTTCTGAGAAAAAAATCGTCTTTAAAAATACCTGTAAGGTTAACGCACATAGCAGAGACCGCCAGGAGAGAAAGAATAACCTTTTTTTTCATTCATCAGGAAAATTGTCTGCAATATAGGAATTTTGTCAACAATAAATTTTATTGTCATAAATTTTAAGAAAAACGAATCAAAAAAGCACTTCAGAAGAGAATATTTTATCAAAACCCCGGAGGAAAGGTGCTTTTTCGTCGATGAACTGCATGCTGCACCATCGCATAAAAGGCAAGCACGTGGAATAAAGGATAAAAAATGGTCACGCTGATATCTGATATAATGAACAATTTGAAGAAGAGGGACAGTTCAGAAAGCACCAAAGAAGCTGCTGCCAGCATAAGCCATAAAGAAGCGTAATGAGATTTAAGAATATACTGGGTGAAGGTTACCGCCAGGAAAACAATAAGTACCAGGATATAGACAGAAGCTTCCATTTGCCTGGACGGAAGCACCTGGGGCAAAAGCTGGCTCATGGTGTAGTACAGGAATCCCAGAAAAACATACATGATAAGGAGGGAGATGAATTCCACCAGGTGAATTTTTGCAATCCTGAACCCAATCAGCGCAAACAGGTAAAGGATGAACAGGGCGGCTCCCAGGCACCACAAAATTGGTATGAGGTGTTCAGCAAGACCATCGAGCATCAGCAAATCCCGCACGTAAAATAAAAGCAGGGCGACAACCATGGGCAGGAACCATTCTTTCACCTTGTACCTGTAGTACAAAATAAGCACCGGAATTAAAAGTACCGTTACAGGGTAAACAAGAACCTCAAGGCCAAGTATATAGCCAACCACAAAAAGTACCCCCAGAACCAGGAACAGCAAAAGCACTAGTTTACTTGTCTTCACTCTTTGCGATTAGAAATTTTAAGCAGGTTTAATCAATTTAGCAGAAAAATAGTACAATTTTGTCTAAGACTGTCAACAATTTACAAAAAATAGAATATTTGCTTCTTTTGCAAAAAATCATCTTATTCTGCTTTCCTTTTTCTAAAACCTATATTTTTGTCTTTTTACAATTTAAAAATGAAACGCTACCTACTCATATTGCTGCTGTCAACCGGGGCATGTAAATTTAACGACACCTACACCCCAGCCCGCATTGAAGGAAGACAGATCCAAATAACGCCCGACATACCGGCTAATGACTCCCTGGAAAAATTCATCACACCATACAAAGAGCACATCAACAAAGAGATGGCAGAGGTTTTGGCCTATGTACCTTATAACCTCAGCAAATCTGACGGAAGCTACAACACGGCAATAGGCAACCTGTTGGCCGATGCCTTGATGGAGCTCTCAAACCCTCTTTTTAATGCCCGTACCGGAAAGAATATCGATATGGTATTGCTGAACCACGGCGGAATAAGATCATCAATCGCGAAGGGAAACGTGACCACCCGAACTGCTTTCCAGGTGATGCCTTTTGAAAATGAAGTGGTGGTTGCAGCATTAAAAGGAGAGGCTATAAGGGAAATGATAAGATACCTTATAGATTCGGGAACTGCCCATCCTGTAGCCGGGATCGAACTACAGCTCGATAAAGACAACAGCATCAAAAAAGTCCTGATCCAGGGGAAGCCTTTAGAAGATTCGGCAATTTATTATGTAGCCACCAACGATTACTTGCTCGAAGGCGGAGACAACATGACGTTCTTTTTAGAAGCCCTGGAAACGACCAGCCTTGATTACAAGATCAGGAACCTTTTAATAGATTATTTTAAAGCCAAAGATACTTTGAGGCCGGTGAGAGATCAACGTTTTATTAAAGCAGAATAATGGAAAGACGCAAGTTTATAAAGAACACAGCCGCTGCCGGAACCCTGGCAGGCCTGGGCAGCCTAAGCCTTTTATCTTTCACACCCCCTAAAAAGCTTAAGCATATCACCATCTTGCACACCAATGACGTGCATAGCCACATAGAACCTTTTGCCCGGGCGCACGCACAATATCCCGGCATGGGTGGTGCTGCCCGCCGGTACACGCTCATAAAGCAAATAAGGCAGGAAAATCCCAATACGCTGTTATTCGATGCGGGAGATATTTTTCAGGGAACGCCTTATTTCAACTACTATGGCGGCGAACTCGAATTTAAGCTGATGAGCAAAATGGGCTATGATGCCGCCACCATTGGCAACCACGACTTTGACAATGGCATTGATGGTTTGCTGGCTCAACTGCCTCACGCCCGGTTCCCTTTTGTGAATACCAATTACAATTTTGAGAATACTGTACTGGAAGGGCAGATCAAACCCTACAGGATCTTTTTAAAAGACGGAATAAAGATTGGCGTGTTTGGACTGGGCATTGAACTTAAAGGCCTGGTGGCAAAAAAGCATTATAAAGAAACAGAATATCTCGACCCGGTAGACACTACCAAAACCATTGTGAAGCAGTTAAAGGACGAGGAAAAATGCGAACTGGTAATTTGCCTTTCCCACCTGGGTTACGAATACCAGGGCGATAAAATAAGTGACCAGAAACTTGCCGCTACCACTAAAGATATAGATTTGATCATTGGCGGGCATACACATACCTTTCTTCCAAAACCATCGGTGGTACTCAATGCAATTGGAGAAAAAGTATTGATCAATCAGGTGGGCTGGGCCGGTGTTAACCTGGGAAGAATCGATTTTTACCTGGATGCTTCAGGAAAAAAGAACGGCGAGGGCGCAGCTATAGTTGTTTAGCTGAAGAACCTATTCCAGGAGGTTTCAGAAAAGAACCTGTCTAGAAAACTTGAGCCAAATGCCATTTTTGACACTTTACAGCCTGGCCTTCCGAAGTATGGAAGTCGGTATAAAGAGCTTTCAAAAATGCCATTTTTGGAAGGTTATGGCTGCAGCTCTTCCAGGGCCGATTTTGAGAGGGGTTTTGAAAGAAAATCATGCACATACGGAAACTGTTCCCGCTCTTCATTGAAGTCTTCAGTAGAAGAAGATAAAATATTGATACTGAATTTTTCAGTGATTCCTTTGTCCAGCTTTTCTAGTTCTGCCAAAAATTCCCAGCCAGACATAACGGGCATGTTCACATCAACAAACAATACCCTTGGCACCTGCTCTTGAGCCTCCAGTTCTCGCTTTAGATGTGCTAGGGCCAAGTAAGGATCTGTAAAACTCATCACCACGGCACCGGGATCATAAGCCCTAACCGCATATTCACATATCAGGTTATTGGTGCGGTCATCATCAACTATTATATACTGCTTCGGGTTCTTCATCTTCTAGTTTCTTTATCCCGTTCTCCGGTTTAAATTCGATTGTAAATCGAGTTCCCTGGTTTTCTTCACTGCTCACCTCAATTTTTCCGCCCAAAAGCTCTACCTGGGTCTTCACCATAAAAAGCCCCATCCCTTTCCCCTCTACGTGGTGATGAAAACGTTTGTACAAACCAAAGATCTGATCCCCCTTTTTTGAAAGGTCAATTCCCAACCCGTTATCTTTAAAAGTGAGAATCACATTACCCGCTTTTTCTTCGGAAGTAATCTCTATTACGGGAGGAACATGGGGCCTGCGATATTTTATACTGTTAAAGATAAGGTTGTAAAAAATGCTGTGCAGATAGGTTTTTATGGAATTTACGGAAGGCACTTCAGAAAAATTGGTGATTATCTGAACATTTTCCTTCTGAATTACCTGGCCAATCCCCGATTTTACATTTTCAACCAGCCCCTGTAACATGACAGGCTCCTTTTTTTCACTCATATCTACCTTCACCTGCAGGATGTTGTTCAGGTCTTTGATAATGACATCAAGCCGTTTGACGTTAGCAAGCAGCTCTTCCTGAAACCTGGTTTTAACTTCTACAGGATACTCTTCTTTGAGGAGTTCGCCCAGCCCCATAATGTTTGCTACAGGAGCCCGCAAGTTGTGGGAAATGATGTAAGAATACTGCTCCAGGCCTTTGTTCGCCGAAACAAGTTCTTCGGTATAGGCTTTCAGGTTTTTGTTGAGCTCGATGATCTTCAACTCCGATTCTTTTCTTTCGGTCACATCCCTGAAATATACTGAAAGTCCGCCCTTAGAAGGATATGCAGTCACATCGAACCATTTGTTCACCCTCTCAAAATATTCCTCAAAATCAACAATGTTCTGCTCTTTTGAAGCCTTGTAATAGCAGGTGTGGAATTTAGTACCAACGGCATCGGGAAAAACTTCCCAAAAGTTCTTTCCAAGAATGCGGTCTTTATGGCTTTCGAGTAATTTTTCGGCATGTTGGTTCCAGTAGGTCACCACCCAGTCATTATCAACGGTAAAGAACGCATCGCCAATACTTTCAAGAATGGTCTGCTTTTCTTCGGAAGCTTTTAAAGCCTTTAACTCCGAGTTTTTGATATGCGAAATGTCCTGCACGCTTCCGTTTATCCTAACACATTTACCATCTACAAAGGTTGGACGGCCTATCTTTCTCACCCAGCATTCATTTCCTTTTGCAGTGAGAATCTGCACCTCAAGATCGTAAGGCACATTATTATCTACAGCGTTTTTAAGTGCCGTTTTCATTCGCTCCTGGTTTTCACCTTCCTTACAAAAGAGGATCCCTTTTTCATGATCGGGTTTAAAATCTGGCGCCACTTCATGGATCTCTTTGGTAACCGGAGACCAGTACACGGTGTCCTGAACAAAATCGAATTCAAAACTCCCTATGCGTGAAAGTTTGGAAGCTTCATCAAGCAGCTCCTCCAGTTTTTTCCTTTCGGTCACATCCTGTATCGCCCCAACCATTCTAAGGGCTTTTCCAGTCTCATCCCTAAGAATAAAACCTTTTTCTACCACAAAAGAGTATTTCCCGTTGGCATTTTGAAACCTGTACTCGGCTTCCCAATGATTCTCAGTGCCTTTAATGGTACGGGACAGGCTCTCGTGCATCAACGACCTTTCTTCGGGATGTATGCAATTTACCCAGGAATCCAGTGACGGAGAAAATTCTTCGGGGGAATAACCAAACAAGACATAAAAGGCGTCTCCCCAAAAAAGCCGATCCCTTTGAATATCCCAGTCGTAAATAGCATCAGAAGTAGCTTTGGAAACCAGTTCGTAACGGGCATTGGTTTCCTTGAGAGAGCGCACTGCCTCTACCCTGTCTGTAATATCAATTCCCACGCCCTGGAACTCCACCGGCTTTCCTTTGGCATCTGTAAGGCATATAAAATCCCACAAAGTAGGTTTTGCCTTTCCGTTCTTCTGCAATTTATCAACTTCTATCTGCTGAACCAGATTGGGGTGGTCTAGGCATTTTTTCAAAGTTCCGGTAAATTTTTCCCGGTCGTATTCCAGCACGCTTTCAGCAGCATTTTTACCTTCTAAAACTCCATCGGGGAAGATCCAGCTAAAATCACTGATAAATTTATCATTCACATAAGAATAGTTCCCTTTAAGATCTATCCTGGTGAGGTAGTTGGTCTGGGACTTGAGAATGGCACGCTGCCTGCTTTCACTCTGCTTTAACTTCAGCATAGCGTCTTTATAATCTGTCACGTCCTGTATGGAGCCTTCCAGCTTTACAGGTTCCCCCCTGCTATTTTTAACCAGTTTTCCTTTTTCATGCACCCATTTGATACTACCATCGGGCAGGATGATCCGGTGTTCAAAATCCATGTCCTTACTTCCGGAAAGGGCGGCACCGCGCTCCTGCAGAAAAGTCTCGAGATCATCGGGATGTATGGTTTGCAGGAAACCTTCAAAATCTAGGTTGTAATCCTCTTTTTTTCGCCCCCATATCCTGTAAACCTCATCACTCCAGAAAAAATCATTACCTGTCACTCCTATCTGCCAGTACCCGAATTTCGCCAATTCTTCGGCCCAAAGAAGTTTTTTGCTCTTATCTTCAAGCTTTTGTATGATCCTCTCTCTCTCGGTGATATCAATAGCGGTTACCAGTCGGCAGCTCCTGCCTTTAAAGAGAATACTGTACCCGTGCACTTCAACAGTAATTAAAGAGCCATCTTTTTTCCTATGAATGAAATTACCTATATTAAGCAATCCCTTTTCATCCTTTATACGCTGCAAATTGGCAGTAAGAACCGGAATTTCTTCCTGAGGCCGGAGATCACTGAGATAGAAGTTTAAAAACTCTTCTTTTGTATAGCCATAATAATTCACTGCGGCCCGGTTAACTGCCAGGATTTCGAGGGTTTCAAGATCAAATATCCAGTTTGGAAGCGGATTGAATTCAAACAAATGTTCATAATTCTTCTTTGACAGCAGTAACTCTTCCTCTGCTGTCTTTCTTCTCGAAATATCGCGGATGATGACTATTGCGGTTCTGGCATTCTCTGTTTCGTGGAATGATACTGCGGAAAATACATCTGCAGGAAAGCTGGAGCCGTCTTTTCTTTTCAGGATCATCTCCCCCACAAAACCCGCTTCAGAGCTTTTGGGCTCCAGAAGTCCCTTCGGAATTACAGCATAATCATCTATAATTCCATTAAGGCCAAGCTCTGATAATTCTTGAGATGTTCTTTGAAACATCCTGTAGGCTGAAGGATTTGCTGCTAAAATCCTGCCCCCGGGCACAGTAAAAAGGACTGCATCTATACTATTCTCAAAAATTGACTGATAGGCCATTTTGGATTTATCCGCAGCGTTTTGATTCCGCAGCTTAATTTTATCTATAATCAGAGGAAGTCTCTTTAGCCTGTCATTAAAAATGTATTCGTATGCCCCGGCTTCAAGAAGGCGCAGCGCTTTTTCTTCATTTTCAGGGCCTATAATGAGAATAAGGGGAATGTGCAGATTTTTAATAAGATCTGGGTACACATCATCAAACTTCTCCTGGTATTCGGCAATGACTAATCTGGCGCTGCCCTCATTTAGGGAATGAACAGCCTTTAAAAGCTCTTCTTTTACTGAAAACACCAGTATATTCCCCCTTCCTATCAGCCGGGCAACTTCTGCAGAAAGACTTTCTGAAGAAGAAAAAAGAACAAAATTATTCACGACCCTTTCAAACATAATCGATGAAATGATTTTTTATCGGCAACCTGCAATTCAAAACGAAAATATACTTTTTTTAAAAGTAGACTATCAGCGGCTTAAATTTTAACTTTAATCCTACACATTGATTTTCACCACCTTCAGCTCCTCATCACTTCCCGACAAACATTCGCCCATGACAAATTACCCGGTAAAAACAGACTTAATTTTAGTGAATTTTTTGGAATAATGAGGTGAGCAGGATCATAAAATATACATAGGCATTGCAGTAATTTTGCAGGCCAAAAGAAACCAAACTTATTGACAATTAAATACATAAGTCCGGGTATTTTATTTCTGATAGGGAAGCCCGAATTAAAGTAACATCAAATTTGGGTTAAAATATGTTTTTGGAGCAGCTGCAACTGAATAAAAATTTAAATTTGCCCACTCTTATTTAGTTGAAAATGACATTGTAATAAAAAAACTGCCATGATTAAAAGAATAATTCAAAAAAGCTATGACCACTTCGATTTCCAGGAGAGATCGATGCTCACCATCTTTGTGATTCTTTCGGTAATATTAAGCGCCATACTTTCTTTCAGCGCCTAACTATTCGATCATCTTGAGGAATTTCTTCTCCTCAATGATTGGGATCTGAAGACTTTCAGCCTTTGCAAGTTTGCTGGGGCCCATATTTTCACCTGCGACCACATAACTGGTTTTGGATGAAATGGATCCTGAAATTTTTCCGCCATTGTCTTCAATAAGCTTCTTCAGGTCATTGCGTGACATTTCAAATACTCCAGAAACCACAAAGGTCTGGCCTTCCAGTTTATTGGTTTGTCCGGCAAGTTTCTCGGCAGAAATTTCTAACTGCAAACCGTAATCCTTCAGCCGTTCCACATTTTTTACGTTCTCTTCATCTGCAAAGAACTCCACCACACTCTCGGCAATTCTCTGGCCTATTTCGTCAACTTTTTCCAGTTCCTGCTGATTGGCTTTTTTCAAAGCATCAATATTTTTAAACTCCTTCGCCAGTTTTTTGGCTACAGTTTCCCCTACATAGCGGATTCCCAAAGCAAAAAGTACCCTTTCAAAAGGAATTTGCTTTGACTTTTCTATGCCATTGATCAGGTTTTCAGCCGATTTCTCAGCCATACGTTCCAGTGGTAATATCTGCTCCTTCTTCAATTCATAGAGATCGGCGTAGTTTCCAATGAGGCCTTCATTTACCAGAAGTGCCACCGTTTCCCCTCCCAGGCCTTCAATATCCATGGCTTTCCGGGAGATAAAATGCTGAATCCTGCCAATGATCTGTGGCGGACAACCATTGAAGTTAGGACAATAATGCTGTGCCTCGCCTTCATTTCTCACCAATGGTGTATCACACTCTGGGCAATTGGTGATATATTGAGTAGGATTGGAATCCGGATCTCTTTTAGTGAAATCTACTCCCACGATCTTCGGAATGATCTCTCCTCCTTTTTCCACATAAACCTCGTCCCCTTCCCGAACGTCGAGTTTTTCAATTTGATCGGCGTTGTGAAGAGAAGCTCTTTTTACCGTTGTACCTCCAAGTTGTACGGGTTCCAGGTTTGCCACCGGAGTTATCGCCCCCGTGCGGCCTACCTGGTAGCTGATCTTGTTCAATTTCGTGGAAACCTGCTCGGCCTTGAATTTATATGCCATGGCCCAACGCGGGGCTTTTGCGGTGTATCCCAGTTCTTCCTGCTGCTGCAGGCTGTTTACCTTCACCACCACGCCATCGGTCTCATAAGGCAAATCGTGCCGGTGCACATCCCAGTAATTTACAAACTCCATCACCTCTTTCAGGTTTTTGGCCAGTTTAGCTTCCGCAGGAATTTTAAAGCCCCATTCCCTCGCTTTTTGCAGGCCTTCGTACTGCGATTTTATGCCCGGAAGGTTCCCCGTTAAGCTGAACAATAGACAATCTAATGGCCGGCGGGCAACTTCGGCACTGTCCTGCAGCTTCAGGCTTCCCGAAGCTGTGTTCCGCGGGTTCGCATAAGGCTCTTCTCCTGCCTCCACGCGGGCAGCATTGAGCTGCGCAAAACCTTCGTACGGAAGCACAATTTCCCCCCGAATTTCAAACTTTTCGGGATAATCGCCTTTCAGTCTAAGAGGAACAGACCTTATGGTACGCACGTTCTTAGTGACATCATCGCCCTGAATCCCGTCGCCCCGGGTCACGGCCTGCTTAAATTCCCCTTTTTCATAGGTAAGGCTAATTGACACCCCGTCATACTTCAATTCACAGGTAAAATTCACCTCTCCATCCACCTGTTTCTCTATTCTTTTCTCCCAGTTTTCCAGGTCTTCCTTTGAATAAGAATTATCGAGAGAATACATCCTGTGCTCATGCACCACGGTCGCGAAATTCTTTGTCACAGCCCCACCAACTCTTAAAGTTGGGGAGTTCTCATCATAAAATTCCGGATGTTTTTGCTCCAGCTCCTGTAATTCTTTCAGTTTCTGGTCAAAATCATAGTCGGAAATTTCCGGCTTATCGAGTACGTAATACAGGTAGTTGTGGCGGTGAAGTTCTTCCCGCAGCTGTTGGATTTTTTCTTCAGGTTTCATAGAAGACTTAGTCTTTCGTGCTTAAATGAGGCTCCAAAAATGGCATTTTGGAGTGATATTTTTATTTCAAAAGGAGATGGATAGGCTTTGTCCCCAACGGGTATCCAGTCTTTTTGTTCTTTGTTTATGATAATGAAAAGCCCTTCGTCGTCACCGGTGGCACAAAAATGCTCGTAATCTCCGGTGACCTTTGTGAGGCCAAATTCAGAATTCAGAAAATTAAACTGCTCTTCCACATTTGAGGTGGCAAGGCCAATTTCACTGATCCCTTTGATGTTTGCTGAAGAAAATTCTTCGGAAGCAGATTCATACATATGTCGGCGGGAAATAAATTCGAGGATATTCGAATCTTCGTCATAAAAATAAACCGATCTCGCCTGCCACGCTGGGAAATCAATGATCTCCTTGCCATCATCGGGCAGGATTTTCACCCGCTCTTTTAGCCACTGAAGGGCTTTTCCCTCCTGGTTCGCCGGAATGTGAAAAGCTATATGATAAGGAGTTGCATTTTTGTCCTCTTCAAATTCGAGGATCGAAAAACCTGCTTTCACCCTAAATTTTTCTTCTGAAAGCTTTTCCACCGGCAGCCTCAACACTTCGCTATAAAAGCGAAACTGCGCCCTGACATTCGGAGTATAAAGCTTCAGAAATTCGATTCTCATAATTTAATTCCTCTTAGCATGCGGTCTACTCCGAAAATATCCTTTTTTAAGCTGGTTGCGAAATTTTTTTCAGCTAAAAGTGCTTCCGTTTCTTTCCCCAGGTACTGGTTGATCTCAAAATAAAGTTTTCCGCCCGGTTCCAGGTTATCGGCTGCCAGCTCTGTGATTTTCCGGTAGAAGATCAACGGATCGTGGTCTTTTACGTAAAGTGCTGTTTCAGGTTCGTGCTCGAGCACATTGCGCTGCATCTCTTTTTTTTCGAGCTCCCGCACATAAGGCGGATTGGAAACTATCACATCAAACTTTGCAGGCAGCTTTTCAGCCGCAAGAATATCTTTTTGAATGAAGTTCACTGCTACTTTATTTAAATCGGCATTGCGTTTTGCTGTTTCAAGGGCTTTTTCAGAAATATCTATGGCTGTGATTTCAGCTTTGGGTAAATGTTTAGCGAGCGAAATCGCAATACAGCCACTGCCGGTGCCAATGTCTAAAATTCTAATTTCTTCGGAAGCATTAAGGTCGTTGAGCACCCATTGCACCAGCTCCTCGGTCTCCGGCCTAGGAATCAGCACGTTCGAATTCACCTGAAAATTTATTCCGAAGAATTCTGTTGTCCCGGTAATATACTGAAGGGGTTCGTGCTGCCGAAGCCTTTGTAATGCAGCCCTCAGCTTCCCCTCAGCTTCTTCCGGAAGTTCCCGCTGCAGATCGAGTGCAAGATCCAACCTGGTTAACCCGGTAAACTCCTGAAGCAGGATATTAAAGAAAGAACCAATTTCCTCCTTAGGGTACTCTCCTTCCAGGGTGTCAAAAAAGGTATTTTTAAAGGCTGTTATTTTCATTCTTTTTTAACTGGTCTGTTTTCTCGCAGAGGGCGCAATGATTTTACAAAAAAGTATTTCCCGCAGATTTCGCAGATCTGTGCAGATATCCGCAGGTCTTTAATTTCCAAATCTTCAAATTCCCAAATCTTCAACTCATCTTTGGAATTTGGAATTTAGAATTTGGAATTTATACGTGGTGCTTGGTGCTTGGTATTTGGAATTTGGAATTTATACTTGGAATTTGGTGCTTAAAATATTGGAATTTTAGATCAAAGATCCTTTATCAACCACACCGTACAGTTGTAATGTCCCGTGTCACCCAAGGGTTTTTCCAAAGACTCAAATCCGGACCTCATATAAAGCTTCTGCGCCTGTTTCATATAAGGCAGGGTTTCAATATAGCATTTTTGGAACCCCTGCTTTTTGGCAAATTCCAGGCAGGTAGTCATCATTTGGGTGCCCACACCTTTTCCCCTTACTTCGGGCAGGAAATACATTTTCTGAAGCTCACAAACAGCTCCTTCAAAGTTGGCTAAAGGTGCAATCCCCGCGCCTCCAATGATCCTGCCTTTATCTTCAACAACAAAATATTCTTTTTTTGGCGTATTATATTCGGCATGCATATCATCAAGGGCGGCATCTTCATAAGCTGTCCCCACTTTTGGAACGCCCATTTCCACCAGCACGCTCCTTATTAACTCTTTAACCTGCTCATTGTCTTCGGGTTTAATTTCCCGTATTACATAACTGCTCATTCTCTCTATTAAATGCTATTTTTGTGACGGTGAAGATACATGAAAAATACATAAACCGCTGTATTCAGCTGGCGCAAAACGGGCTTGGAAGGACCTATCCCAACCCTGTGGTGGGCAGTGTTATTGTTCATAATGAGGTGATTATTGGCGAAGGCTGGCACCAAAAAGCCGGGGAACCCCATGCCGAAGTAAATGCCGTGAATTCGGTAAAGGATAAAAGCCTGCTACCAAAATCCACCATATATGTGAGCCTGGAGCCCTGCAGCCACTACGGAAAAACCCCTCCCTGCAGCAACCTGATCATTGACATCGGAATCAAAAAAGTTGTTATTGGTACTGTAGATCCATTTTCGGAAGTTGCCGGCAAGGGAATTAAGAAACTTATGGATGCCGGTTGCGAGGTAAGAGTGGGCGTTCTGGAACAGGAATGCCGCGAACTCAACAAACGCTTTTTTACCTTTCACACAAAAAAACGCCCTTATGTTATTCTGAAATGGGCCCGGAGCAGCGACGGATTTTTAGCGCCCTTATCTGCCAAAAATGCCGAAAGAAAGCCGGTTTGGATCACCGGAAAATATTCAAAACAGCTGGTTCACAAATGGCGCGCCGAAGAACAGGCGATCATGGTGGGCACGAACACTGCCGTAGCCGATAACCCTCAACTCAACACCAGGCTGTGGCAGGGAAATGACCCGGTTAGGCTTGTGCTGGACAAAACTCTGAGAATTCCGGCAGATTCTCATCTTTTTGACGGATCGGTGAAGACCATTGTTCTCACTGAAAAAGCTTCGGAAGAAAGGAGCTCCAAAAATGTCATTTTTGAGAGCCTTGATTTTGAAGGAGACCTGGCGCAACAGGTTTGTGAGGTGCTTTTCCACCACGAAATTCAGTCGGTGATCATTGAAGGCGGCCGGCAAACCCTGCAAACCTTTATTGATGCAGGTTTGTGGGACGAAGCCCGGATTTTCACCGGAAAACCTCATTTTAGAGCAGGAATTAAAGCTCCCGAAGTTACCGGCAGGCTTATTTCTGAAACCAAAGTAGACCAGGACCACTTAAAAGTTATTTTCAATGATTAAAACCATCATCTTTGATTTTGGAGATGTGTTTCTCAACCTCGATAAACCGGCCACTGCACGGGAACTAAAGAAGTTCGAAATATCCCGTTTTTCAGGGGAAATGCTGCAGCAGAATATGGCCTATGAAAAAGGATTGATTTCTTCGGAAGCATTCATTTCAGGGTATTGCAAATCTTTTCCGAAGTTGACTTCCGAAGCATTTATAAATTCGTGGAATTCCATTTTAATCGATTTTCCGGCGCACCGGCTGGAATTTCTTCAGCAATTAAAAAAAGAGAGGAAATACAAACTCATCTTGCTGAGCAACACCAACCACATTCATATTGATTGGGTGAAGCAGAATATCCCCTTTTTTGAGGAGTTTAAAAATTGTTTTGATGCATTTTACCTTTCGCAGGAGATCAACCTTCGCAAACCTGATCCTGAAATTTACCACTTTGTACTGCAACAACACGATTTAAATCCGGAGGAAACGCTTTTTATTGATGACACCCGGGAAAATACCGAAGCGGCTGCAAAACTGGGCATTCACACCTGGAATATTGATCCCGTTACCCAGGATGTGACCCAACTTTTCACCATTAAAAGCGAATTGTTTTGATCTACCTGCTGTTAAGTGTACTTTCTTCAAGTGTGATCTTTGTGATCTTCAAACTTTTTGAGCGCTTTAAGATCAATACGCTACAGGCCATTATTTTCAACTATTTTTTCGCGTTTTCGGCGGGAATGTTCGTTGATGCGCAACCATTAGATCCGCTAAAAGTGCTTTCGGAAGCCTGGTTTTTGGGAACTTTTATTCTTGGGTTTATGTTTATTTCGGTTTTCTACCTCGCAGCCCTTACCACCCAAAAAAGCGGATTATCGGTAGTCTCTGTCGCTACCAAAATGTCGGTGGCCATTCCTGTACTTTTCGGGATCATCCTTTATAATGAAAGTACGGGTTGGATAAAAGTTACAGGGATCATCCTGGCTCTTGTAGCGGTGTATCTAACTTCCATTAAAAAGAAAGAGGGCATTAAGATCAAAAAGAGGAACCTGATCTTTCCGCTCCTGGTGTTCTTTGGCAGCGGAATTATTGATACCACCCTTAAATTTCTGGAAACTTCATATGTGGCCGAAGCCGATGTAGCCCTTTTCTCATCCACTATTTTTGCCATTGCAGGAACTATAGGAGTTTTCATCCTGCTCTTTCAGAAATTGAGGGGGAATTTAAACTTCAGCTTCAAAAATGTCATTGGCGGCGTGGCTTTGGGAATCCCTAACTTTGGTTCGATCTATTTCCTGGTGCTCGCCCTGCGCACTGAGGGCATGGAAAGTTCTACAATTTTTCCAATAAACAATGTGGCCATTGTAATGATCTCTACCTTCCTCGGAATTCTGTTATTTAAGGAAAGGATGTTACCAAAGAACTGGATTGGGATATTACTGGCGGTAGCGAGTATTATTTTAATCGCAACTTCTGAAGAATGGATGTAAAAGACACTTATAAAACCATTTCGAAACCTTCGGCTGAAGTTCTTTTTAAAGATAAGAACAGCAAGTTTTTCGGATATGCTTTTCCTGTAACTTCCGAAGAAGAAGTAAAGGAACTGCTTGAAGAGCTTAAAAAGAAGCACCACTCTGCGCGGCACTGGTGCTATGCCTGGCAATTGGGAAAAAGTGATTTTCACTACCGGGCCAATGATGACGGCGAACCTTCAAACTCGGCAGGAATGCCTATTTACGGGCAAATTCAGTCGTTTGAAGTTACAAACATTCTCATTGTGGTGGTGCGCTATTTTGGAGGAATAAAACTGGGGGTTGGTGGTTTGATCAACGCCTACAAAACTGCGGCCCAAATGGCGCTGGAGGAATCTAACATCGTTACCCGCACCATCGACCTTAAATTTGAGATCTCTTTTGATTATCCAGAGATGAACAAAGTGATGCGGGTGATCAAGGAAAATAACTTAAATGTAGTTGATCAAATACTAGAATTGGATTGTAAAATTATTATTACAGTTAGAAAAAGTGAAGCCGAAAGGATCTACGAAAAATTTGATGCTACATATAAGGTAGGCATTAAAGAGCTGGATGTTTAAAACCCTAGCTTTTCAAGAATGGGCTGCGGACACCTGATGGGTTTGTTCTTTTCCATATCCATAAATATTAAGGTGGTTTCAGCTTCGGTTAATAATTCATCGTTTTGATTGAATATCTCGTATTCAAATTCTATCCGAACTCCCGGTTTCTTTT
The DNA here is from genome assembly GCF_026109735.1 of Salinimicrobium tongyeongense. Taxonomy (NCBI): domain Bacteria; kingdom Pseudomonadati; phylum Bacteroidota; class Flavobacteriia; order Flavobacteriales; family Flavobacteriaceae; genus Salinimicrobium; species Salinimicrobium tongyeongense. The sequence goes on from NZ_CP069620.1 coordinate 3,509,507, forward strand.
TCAGGCGTGTAATGATCTTAAGATCATCATCGAATTTCGCCGATTTTTTAAATTTCAGGTTCAATTCATAAACAGGCAGCATCACTCCTCCTTCTTCCATTTTACGATATGAGATCCCCAGAGCAGCAAGCCAGTCAATACGTGCAATTTCAAGATATTGTGCATAGTTGCCGTGGTACACGACCCCCATTTGGTCTGTCTCTGCATATCGAACTTTAACATAGGTGAAGTGGCTTTTCATGATTTTTTTAATGAATTATTTGATTCGGTTTTGTACTTTCACAGTGAACGAAGTATGCTAAAATTTTTGTTAAATTTCAAGTAGGCAAACGTTTTTTTTTCAGATAATTTGTTCACATATTTGTTGCTCTAAAAAACCGGGGAGAAAGACATTTTCTCTTTTTCTTATGGAAACCACTACTAACAAACGCATTATAAATTTAGACTCCGGA